>CAYMME010000803.1:0-1525 GCA_964391465.1 uncultured Planctomycetales bacterium | reverse complement strand
GCGAGCGCGAGCAGAATCGCGGCCTTGCCCCTCAAAGAGCGCGAGCACTCACACCATCTCGTCTTCCGGACCGACGGGCAGGAAGCGTGCCTCGTAGCCGTGCCGCTCGGCCACCGCATTCGCCCACGTCTGGAACTCCGCTCGCGTCCATTCGAATCGGTGGTCGCGGTGACGGAGCTTGCCGGCGGGCAGGGTCTCGAACCGCACGTTGTATTCGGCGTTGGGGGTCGTGATGACGACCGTCCGCGGGCGGGCGCATTCGAACACGACCCGCTCGAACGCGGCCAGGCGCGGTGGGTCGAGGTGCTCGATGACCTCTACAATCGCCGCGGCGTCGTAGCCGGCGATTCGCTCGTCGCGATAGGTGAGGGCACCCTGCATCAACCGTATGCGAGCGCGTTTCATCGGCGGCATACGGTCCAGCCGCAGCCGGTCACGGGCGATCGCCAAGGCCCGGCAGGACGCGTCCACGCCGACAACCTCCTCGAACTGCGGATCGTCGAGCAGCGCCCTGAGCAACCTTCCTTCGCGGCAGCCGAGATCGACCACGCGTCGGGCGCCGCCGGCCCGCAACGCCGAGAGTACGGCCCCGAGCCGCTGTTCGTTCAGACTGATCCGCTCCTCAACCCGAGCCTCCTCGCGCCCGTGCGCCACCTCGGCCGCGTCAGGGTCCGGCTCGTCTTCCTCGGCCAGCCGCACCACGGCGGCGCGGGTCAACGCCTGCTGATGCTTGAGGTAGCGGGCCGTGATGGTCCGGCGGGCCGGGTGTCCGGCCAGCCAGCCCTCACCGCGCCGCAGCAGCTTGTCGACCTCGTCGTCGCCCACCCAACAGTGCTTGTCGTTGTCGAGAACCGGAATGAGCACATACAGGTGTGCCAGCAACGCTTGCAGCGTGCACTCGTTGCGAACCGTCACCGTGGAGTACGCACTCTCGCCCCAATCCGGGAAGGTCGAATCGAGCGGATGCTGCCGGGCCGTCACCTCATACCCGAGCGGCTCGAACAGCTCGCGCAGGAACGGTTCCCCGCCACGGCACGGCAGCACGGCCACGCAGGCCTCCAGCGAAACCGTCCTATCCACCAGGTCCGGGCGATCCTTGCACCGGCCGCCCAGCGCCGAGCCGTAGACCTGGGCGATGGCCACGCTCAGGAACGACGAGGCCACGTACGGGCGGTCGTTGACGTACTGTCGCAGGGCGAACCGCTCACCCGGCGGCCCGCCGCGTCCACGCGCGAGCGCCACCGGGTCGATGTCGAGCAGGAGCGAGGCCGTGCAGCGCGTCTCGCCGGCCTCCGGGTAGAAGACATGCGCCTGGCCGAAGGCCAGCTCGAACGATTGCGCGCGGGCCGGGTGCTTGTGCAGCAGATAGCCCAGGTCCGTCGCGGGTGGACTTGTGTACGTGATCGTCAGGAGCATCAGTGACCGCGCGTATGCGCATGCCCGGGGTCGACAACGGAGAGTATTCACCGGATGAGGAGGTTTGTCAATGACGTAACAGCTAGGGAACGGGGATCGGGGAACGGGG
>CAYMME010000802.1:0-1525 GCA_964391465.1 uncultured Planctomycetales bacterium | reverse complement strand
GGCGAAGATCAAGACGATCATCGATGCGTTCCTGGCGCTGTCGGATATCGATTCGGCGTTCGCGACGAAGCTGCAGGCCCCGGTCGATCCGACGCAGGTCGCGGAGCTGCCGGCGGTTGCGGTGATCATCGAGCGGGACGGCGTCGACGAGGACGGTGAGCATGCGGGCAACGAGACGTATCGGTTGGCCACGCTGAGCTGTGCGGTGTGTAACTACATCGGGGCGAGCAAGAACGCCAACGAGGCGATCAGCGATCTGATCAAGATCGTCGAGGATGCGTGGGAGTCGGACCGCGGCCTCGGCGGGCTGATCCACGATCGACCTTACGGGGACTGGCAATCGTTCTGGGACCCGAAGGGTGAAGGGGAAGGGCAGATCGTGGGCGCGACGACCGAGTGGGAGGTCGCGTACCACGTGACGGACGGAGCGTACTAGCCGCGGCGTTGCCGCGGCGGGGATTGAGGGACCGAGGGATTGAGGGATTGAGAGACGTCCGGCGAGGCGCCGGACGCTACGGACGGAGCTACGACAATGGCTGACATCGTTCTTTCACACGTTGTTTCCGCGACGCATGACGAGACCGTGCTCGAAGGGGCGCTGGCGGTCGGGCATACGCCGGTGATGGTGCAGATCCCGCTCGCGGACGGCGAGGCGACGCCGGAGGCGGACGTGGTGGCGGTCACGGGGACGCTGCTATTCCGGTCGCTGACCGATGCCAACGTATTCGTCGAGGCGGCGGCGGCGGACCTGGTGTGCGAGATTCAGTCGCAGGGGCAGGCGCAACTGTACGACCAGACGTTCGTCAACGCCCGGGCCATCGGCTACGCGGGCGAGTACACGATCCAGAGCAAGGGCGGCCCGGTGCCGACGGTGGGCGTTACGTTCGAAGCCGACTCGGTGACGACGGAGGCGCAACCATAGGCCGCGGCGTCGCCGCGGCGTGAGAAGTGAGACGTGAGAAGTGAGAGCTGACGCGACCAGGGATGTTTCGGCGTGCGGAGCTTTCTCACTTCGCACTTCTAACTTCTCACTTTCCTGAGGGCTTGAGTAATGGCTGAAACCGTAACGACACACGTAGTCAGTGCGACACACAACTCGGCGCAGATCGAGGGGGCGGTGCAGGTCTCCTTCCGCCCGATCATGCAGATCTCGCCGCGGGCGGATGGGAACATGACGCGGCAGGCGGACACGGTGGGGATCGAGGGGACGCTGATGTTCCGCTCGCTGGCCAGTGCCAACACGTTTCTGAATAACGCGAAATCCACGCTCGTCGTCGTCGCGAAGAAGCAGGGGCAGCAGGCCAACGCGACACTGACGTTCGCGAACTGCAAGGCGCAGGGGTGGGCGGGCGAGTTCACGGTGGCGAGCAAGGACGGGCCGGTGTCGACGATCGGCGTGCGCTGGCGGGCGGATTCGCTGGTGATCACGTAGGCCGCGGCGATCCCGCGGCGGGGAACGGGGCGGAGCTAACGCATGGCTCGACGCAGTCGCGAATTCGAGATCAAGGTCGGGACGCAGGGGGCG
>CAYMME010000801.1:0-1533 GCA_964391465.1 uncultured Planctomycetales bacterium | reverse complement strand
AACGTGGATGGGAACCCGGTGCTGGCCATCCAGGACGTCGAGTCGATCGAGGAGGCAACCGACGCCCAGATGCAGTCCATGGCCGAGAAGATCTACGGCACCACCACCATGGAGCACCCTGGGGTCAAGAACTTCCTGTCCGTCGGCAAGTGCTTCGTGGCCGGGCCGATCCAGGTGCTCAACTACTCCTACTTCGCCGGCGATTTCCCGGAGACCTTCCGGACCGCGACGCAGATCCGCGACATGATCGCCAAGAACGGGTGGAGCAAGGTCGTTGCCTTCCAGACGCGGAACCCGATGCACCGGGCCCACGAAGCACTGGTGAAGATCGCCATGGAGCGCGTCGGTGCGGACGGAGCCGTGATCCACATGTTGCTGGGCAAACTGAAGGCGGGCGACATTCCGGCCGACATCCGCGATGCCGCCATCCGCAAGATGGTCGAGTTGTACTTCGAGCCGAACACGGCGGAGATCACGGGCTACGGCTACGACATGCTCTACGCCGGCCCGCGCGAAGCGGTACTTCACGCCGTGTTCCGTCAGAACATGGGCGCCACGCACCTGATCGTCGGTCGCGACCACGCCGGCGTCGGCGACTACTACGGTCCGTTCGATGCCCAGGAGATCTTCCCGAAGGAAGTCCCGGCGGGCTCGCTCGAGCTGAAGATCTTCGAGGCCGACCACACGGCGTTCTCCAAGGTCGTCGGTGACGTAATCATGATGCGTGAGGCACCGGAAGGTCACAAGAAGGAAGACTTCGTGTTCCTGTCAGGCACGAAGGTGCGCGAGATGCTGTCGGCGGGTCAGGCTCTGCCGCCCGAGTTCGCACGGCCTGAGGTGGCGAAGATCCTCATGGGGTACTATCAGTCGCTGCCGAAGTAGTGACGTAAGCGGGAACGTGCCATGGACCTCATCACCGTCGACAGAAAGGACGGCTTGGCGTTCAGCGTCAGCGTCCGCGGACATGAGGTCACCAGCGATATGTCCGAGAAGGACGGGGGCCGGGATCAGGGGCCCTCGCCGGCGGAGCTTCTCGGCGGCTCTCTGGGCGCGTGCATTGCGATGATGGTGCAGAGCTACTGCACAAGACATGGATACACGGACGGCGACGTGAGCGTCAGCCTCACGCTGGAGTTGGCGGACTCGCCCAAGCGCGTCGGGGCTGTCGTCGTCGATGTGGAATTGCCGGATGGGGTCCCCGAGGAGAAGAGAGAGGCCATTCGGCGCATGGCCGAGCGATGCCCGGTTCATGAGACCTTGAGGGACCCGCCGCGCGTGGACATTGAGATCACGTAGGCCGCGAGCAAGTTCCAGATGCTCGCCGGAGCGCGAAATGCTGGCCTGAGAAAGGAAAGAGTCTGATGGAGCAAAAAGAGTTCGGCGGAAGGATGATCGAGATCGACGAGGATGGGTTCATCCAGGACCCGGAGGCGTGGGACAAGGCGGTCGCCGACGATCTCGCCAAGACGGAAGGCGTCGACGCCATGACCGACGACCACTGGAAAGTGGTCGACTACCTGCGCGAGTACTACC
>CAYMME010000800.1:0-1554 GCA_964391465.1 uncultured Planctomycetales bacterium | reverse complement strand
ATCGGCTGAACGAGACCGTCGTCTTCGGGCTGCGCGACTCCGGTACTGAGGACCACTCGATCACCTATGCCGCGTTTCCGGGTGAGACGCCGGTGCTGAGCTCCGGTTTGCCGATCACGGGCTGGAAGCGCGCGGCTCGAGACCTCCCTGGACTACCGGCCGAGGCGCGGGGCAACGTGTGGGTTGCCGACGTGCCCGACGGCCTGGCGCGGTTCCGCACGCTCTACGACGGGTCGGCGCAACTCCCGCGGGCCCGCAGTCGGGGGTACGTGCCGACCCGCAAGTTCCCGCGGAAGCGACCGGCGGACTGGCGACACTCGCTCCCCTTCCCCGAAGGCGCGATTCGTAACTGGCCGAATCTTGACGACGTCGAGATCGTGATCGTGCCCCAGTATCCGTGGGTTATGAACATCCTGCCCCTGGTCTCCGTGAATGAGGCCAAGGGAATCGCCCGCACGGGCGTGCCTGCCACGTACCCCATGGGCCAGGTCTACTTCGGCAAGTTCCCCGACGGCACGCTGTGGGTGGAGAATGTGCTCGAGGCGCTCGACCAGCCCGGCGAGTGGGTCGTCGACACGAGGCATCGGAAGCTCTATCTCTGGCCCACGGGGGCCGAGCCCGGCCGGACGATTGTGGCTCCGCAGTTGACCGAGCTGATCCGCGTCGAGGGTGAGATCGACTACGACGGACCCGCCGACCGCCCGGTGCGGAACCTGATGTTCCGTGGCCTGACCTTCACGCACGGCGATCGCTGGGCGTGGGAAGCCGGCAAGGTCGGCTGGGGCTTGCAGCACGATTGGGAGATGTTCGATCGGCCGACGGCGCTCGTGCGATTCCGAGGTGCCGAGGCGTGCGCCGTCGAGCAGTGCCGGTTCGTCAACAGCGGCGGCACCGCGGTTCGCCTCGACCTGCACTGTCAGCGAAACCGCGTGAGCGACTGCCGTATCGAGCAGGTCGGCGGGGTCGGCATCCTGCTCGCTGGCTACGGCCCGGGCACCAAGGACGTCAACCGCAACAACGAGATCGTCAATAACCGTATCCATCACGTCGGCCGGCTGCTCTGGCATTCGCCCGGCATCTTCGCCTGGCAGAGCGGGGAGAACCGGATTGCCCACAATGCGATCCACCACACGCCTTACACCGCGATCGTGGTCAGCGGCCGCATTCACTGGAGCCGCAACGGACAGGGTGAGTGCTCGAAGACGATCCGCTGGGACGAGGTGGACAAGGTGCTTCCAAGTTCGTCCGGCCGACCGCCCTGGAAGCAGCGCGAGCCGCTGCTACACGGGCGACGGAACCACGTCGAGTTCAACGACATCCACCACGCGATGGAAGGTCTCGGCGACGGCAACTGCATCTACATCTCGGGCACCGGCGGCGGCAACGTGGTGCGGAACAACTACCTGCACGATGTCGACAGCCCCAACATCAACGCCAACATCCGCTGCGACGACGACCAGCACGAGACGGTGATTGAACGCAACGTCATCTACCGCTGCTGCGGCGAAGGTCTCATCTCGAAGGGCACGAACACGATCGTCAACAACATCGTCG
>CAYMME010000799.1:0-1559 GCA_964391465.1 uncultured Planctomycetales bacterium | reverse complement strand
AAATATGACATGGTGCGGAAGAAGGGCGAGGACCTGTACCAATGGGCGGCCCGCAACTACCGGCCCCGCTGCGCCGGCAAGACGCGACTGTTCCTGTTCTCGGAGTGGCTGCCCGGATCGGTGGATGCGCTGGAGAAGCGCATGACGATGTACGCCGACGTGACGCGCAAGAACGGTTTCGACGGTATTGATGTGCACGAGGCGTGGAACTTCGAGGGCGACCCCGAGAAGATGCGGGTGCTCGGTCGTTTTGCGCAGCGGCTGGGCAAGCCCCCGACCAACGGGGGCTGACCGCGGTCACGCCCTCGGAAGCCAGCTCTGCTCGATCTCTTCGAGCGTCTTGCCCTTCGTTTCCGGGAGGCACTTCGCCACGAAGACGAACGACACTACGCACATGGCCGCGTAAACGAAGAAGGCGCGGCCGGAGAGATGCTCGAGCATCCAGGGAAAGAGCTGCGATACGCCGTAGCACGCAATCCAGAGGCAGACCGTGGCGACGGACATGGCCCGGCCGCGGATTCGCGTGGGGAAGATCTCGGACATCACCACCCAGACCACCGGTCCCATGGCCACGGCAAACGACGCGACGTAGGCGAGAATGAACACGAGGACCCAGGGCCCCTCGAACCGCTCGAGCATGAACGCACCGCCGAGCAGCGACAGCGAGACGCCCATCCCGGCCGACGCGATCAGCAGAAGCGGCTTGCGGCCCAGCTTGTCGACCACCCAGATCGCGATCAGCGTGAACGCCAGATTGACTGCACCGACGATGACCGTGTCGCTGATGGCCTGGGTAGCAGCCAGGCCGGTGCTCTTGAAGATCTCCGGAGCGTAGTACAGCACCGCGTTGATGCCCGTGACCTGCTGAAGGATAGCGAGCGCGACCGCGATGATTAGCGGGATGCGCAAGCCGGGCAGGAGGAGTTGCGAGATCGAGCCGCCTTCGTGGGCGATAGCGTTCTCGATCTCCTCGAGTTGGTCACGGGCGTGCTCGGGGCCTCCCACGCGAGTCAGAATGGCCAGGGCCTCGTCGGATCGGCCCTGCTTGGTCAGCCACCGCGGGCTCTCGGGCACGAGGAAGAGCAGCACCAGGAACAAGGTGGCGGGCAGCGTTTCCGAGCCGAACATCCACCGCCATCCGGAAGCGACGTTCCAGGCGTCGTCTCCCATTGCCGCGACGCGCGCGTTCACGAAGTACACCACGAGCATGCCGAACACGATCGCGAGCTGATTCACGGAGACCAGTCGGCCTCGGATCCGTGCGGGCGATACCTCGGCGATGTAGAGCGGCGAGAGCATCGATGCCATGCCCACACCGACACCGCCCAGGATTCGGGCGATGACGAACTCGGTGAGCGTTCGCGGGACGGCGGATCCGATGGCCGAGATGGTGAACAGCACGGCCGACAGCAGCAGCATCCGCTTGCGGCCGAAGCGATCGCTCAATGTGCCGGCGACGGACGCACCGAGGAAGCATCCGATCAACGCGCACGAGGCGGCCCAGCCTGCCGGCATGGCATCAAGGGCGAATCGCGTCTTGAGATAACCGAACGCCCCGG
>CAYMME010000798.1:0-1603 GCA_964391465.1 uncultured Planctomycetales bacterium | reverse complement strand
CGCCGTATCCCGGCAATCTGGCCCAGGTCTTCAGCCGCGGGCAGTGTGTCGAGCGGGAGGATGTCCGTTTCAGCGCCGCGCCAGCCGATGTGGAGAACGTCAGCCACATCTATCCGCTTGGGCTAATGACGGGCTCGCACGTCACCCCGGTCGACCACCAGTACTACTACTGGGCGTCTCTCGACGTCGCGGTTGACGCCTACCCCGTCTACTCACCGGCAGACGGCGTGGTCGTCGAGGTTGGCTTCCAGCCTCCCGACTACCGAGTCATCATCGAACACTCTTGTGACATCTACACGATCTGGATCCACCTCGAACAGCTTGCGGGACCGCTCGCCTATCTGGACGACAACGTCTGGTCGAGCCGTCCGACGTACGACCGCGTCCCGGTCAAGGCCGGCGAGCTGATCGCCTACGACGGTGGGACCAACGGGTTCGACTTCTCGGTCCACGACGGGCGGGTGATCCTCCCGGGCTTCGTTCGTCCGGGGTCCTACTGGAGTGAGCCGTGGAAGATTCACACCGTCGATCCCTACGATCTGTTCGAAGACCCGGTGGGAAGCTCCCTCTTGACGAAGAACGTCCGGCAGGTCGAACCGCTCGGAGGGAAGATCGACCACGACATCGAAGGAACGCTGATGGGGAATTGGTTCGTCGAAGGAACGGACGGCTATGCCGGTTCGACCGACCCGCCGGTGGGAACCGGCTATTGGACCACTCATCTGGCGATCGCGCCGGACGCCATCGACCCCCGGGCCATCATCGTCTCGATGCCCTCATTCGGCGACCATCGTGAGCAGGTGGCCATTGGCAGTCTCGATCCGCATCCGGCCGACGTCAGTGTCTCCACGGGCCTCGTGACGTACGAACTCGTCGGATGGTCCTACGTGCGCGAGAGCACGGGCGAGGGCTGGGGCGGCATCACGCGCCCGGCCTATGACGACATCATCGTCGAGGTCTACCCACAGCACGTCGACGGCACGATCCTGCTTCGGTTGCTCGAGGACAACCGCTTGATGATGGAGGCTTTCCCGGGTCTACGTGCGCATCAAGTCAGCGGATTCACAGACGCCGCAACGATCTACGGACGCTGAGCGACGGCTGGGCGGATTGTGGACATCGAGGTATCCTTTCGCAGTCATGGTTCGCCGTTCGGTTCAGCATCTCTTGATCACCGCCGCGCTTGGCGCGCTCGCATTCGCAGGCGGGTGCTTCCTGCCCAACGCGCCGCCGATCGTCGTGTTCGTCGTGTCAGCTACCGAAGGAGAAAGCCCTTTGGTGGTCACGTGCGATGCCTCAGGTTCGTCGGACCGGGATGGCGCCGTCGTCTGGTACGAGTGGGACTTCGGGGACGGCGTAACGGGGACTGGCCGCACGGCGGTTCACGTCTACGTAGTCGATGTGGAGACAGTGTTCACGGTGCGCCTCACACTGACCGACGACGATGGGAGTCAGGCAACGGGAACGAAGACCGTGACCGTCCGCCCCGCGCCGCCGGTGCCCGAGACGACGCGCGTCGAGTTCGTCTGGCCCTTTCACTACGACGCGGAGGGGGATGACGCCACGAATCTCAACGACGAGTACTTCGCTCTGCAGAATACGG
>CAYMME010000797.1:0-1623 GCA_964391465.1 uncultured Planctomycetales bacterium | reverse complement strand
GAAAATTACCATCCACTCAACGGCGGGCCGGATTCGTCCGTGGGCGGCAATTTTCATCAGCATTACTGGTGCGTGGTGTGGAAGAAGCAGGATTTCATGAACCACGGTGACCGCGGCACGGTCACATTTGACGACAACAGTGTGCTGGCCGTGATCTTCACCCGCACGTACTGGCAGGGCTACGACGATGTCCGCCTGGTCGTGATGGACGGCAGCCAGCTATACATCTCCAACAACGACGAATTTGACATACCCGGCCCGGACAACGGTCCCGGCATGCCGGGCATGACCTACGGACGCGGGCGCGTGTTCCGGGTCTGCCCTACGAAGGTCACGTGGGCGAAGTACGACCCACGTGGCAACGAGATCGACATCGACGTCGGCAAGGCGAAGTTTGCCCCGCACGAATTTCAGGACGTGACGGCTGTCGGCTGGTATCTCGCGAAGAACAACCACTTGCCCGTCGAGTCACACGTGAAGTGGTATGGGTTCGAGGCCGACGCGGTCGTTCACCGGCCCACGCGGGGCAGCGTGCACGTCGAGATGGCGGAGGTTTCGGCGACGGTCCAGACGCCCGCATTCTACCTGGCCCGGTATGAAACGCCCTACGAGCTGTACCGAAAGATCCACCGTTGGGGCGACGCGCCGTTCCACACCCTCCAGGCTCGCTACGCGTATCGCAAGTTGGGTGATCTCGGTTCCATGCAGCGCCCCGTCCAAGGGGCCCGGTACAGCCAACAGGAGCCGGTCACCAATATGACCTGGTACGACCTGCTGGCGCTGTGCAACACATTGAGCGAGTACGAAGGAAAAACGCCGTGTTACTACGAGGATCCCGAGCGCACGACCGTCTTCCGGAACATGCACATTGCCACGCGGCTGAAGCCGTTGGCCGACGGTGAACCGCGCAGCCCCTATGACCAGCCAAGATTTGAGCCGGCCCCCGAACCGAAGATCTACGTCAAGTGGGATGCCGACGGACATCGCCTGCCCACGCTGGCCGAATGGCGGCACGCCGCCAAGGACGTCGTCGCTCCCGCCCCGTCCAACAAGACGCAACCGGTCGGCACCGGCGAGTCCAACGGCTTCGGGATCCACGACCTGGCGGGCAACGTCTGGGAGCCCGTCTGGACTTTCGGCGACCTGTACGACCCGGAAGTTCCGAACCGACACGTCGTTGTCGGAGGGGACTTCCAGGGGACCGATCCGACACAGAGCGACTCGGCGGCCAGCGACTACGGCGACACACCGTGGAACGGTAATTTCAACATCGGCTTGCGCCTACTCTGTCGGGAGAGTGGCCTGACCAGGCCGGCGATGGGCACGGCTTCGACTCGCGTCGGCTATTCGAATGCTGCCATTCCGATGTGGGTTTTCGAGCGAAACACGCGCACGGCGGCACGCAAGGAACCTAATGAGCGCCCCGACCGCCAGCTACTGGACATGGTCCCCATCCCGGGCGGCTCGTTCGTCCGCTATCCCGACCGGAACGAAGTCTCCGTTCATCCCTTTGAGGTGGACAAGTTCGAGATTACGTATGCGCAGTGGATCAAGGTTCTGCACTGGGGTGAGGCCCACGGCTACGAGTTCAGCTACGACGGCGACATGGGCAGCATGTACTGG
>CAYMME010000796.1:0-1645 GCA_964391465.1 uncultured Planctomycetales bacterium | reverse complement strand
GCGTCGTATGTCAGCGTGTCGTTATCGGGAAAGTCCGGCGAGCCGGGGCCGACGCCTTCCAACTGCCGCTGCCACCGTTCCACGTTGAATCAATATCCGCGCCGAAGACAGGTTGTGTGACACCGGCCAGTCCGATCACGACAACGACGATGCTCACACCGATGAGATGGTTCAGGTGCATGGCCTCTCTCCTGCCGCAACGTGATGTCAATGACCAACAGCGAGAACTGTCCGAAGACTTACATGGACACTCCTGTCCACTTTTAGCGCGGGCTGCAGGATCTTTCGGGAAATGAGGCGGATTCGTCGGGCCCAAACAGCGCTGCGGCCGCATGCAGCCCTGCCACAGAATGCATCAACACGCCACGCATCACGCACTCCGCATCAGAAATCACGCAGGCCGCCGGCGTCTGGACGCCACGAGGGCGCAAAGCGCCAAGCCCGCAATTCCCGCCGTCGGTGTGGGCACGGCGCCTGTGCCGGTCAGTGATGTGTTGAGCGCCGCGCCCCAATTCGCGCCGAGGATGCCGAGGTCGCCGACGCCACAGATGAAGTCAGCGTTGAAATCCGCCGCGGCGTGCGCGTCGCCCCAGTTGGCGGCGAGCATGCCCAGGTCGCCCACGCCCACGACCCAGTCATAGTTCGCGTCGCCGGGAATGAAATGCGCCGAGATGCGCAACTCCATGCTCAGCACGTTCGTGTCGGGCAGGATCGCCAGTGGGTCGGCGAGTCGATCGATGGTCACGCCCAGGTCGAAGATGCTGTCGGGATCCGACCCGATCAATTCGAGATCCGACATGCTGAACAGACCCGGCTCGGTCACCTCGCCATGCAGCCAATACCGGTACGATTCGTACGGCTCGTATTCAACGTCGAAATACACGTCGAAGAACGACTCGACGGGATTGAACTCGATGTCGTAGAACAGGCCGTCGCTCTGGTCGAGCAGCGTGCCGGGCAGACCGGTCAGCAGTGACGTGTTTTCGAACAGGTAAGTGTAGGTGACCTGGTCGGGGAAAAAGGGCACGTCGAGGTTATCAAGCCACGTCGTATCGAAGACGGTGACGATGTCGTCGCCACCGAGGCCGTCGTCATGGATGGAGGTGAGGATCTGACCACCCACGTCGTTGAGGATGCCGCCGGGCTGCCGCGACGTTCTTGAAAGCGTCAGGCCGGACTGCGTGGACGGAACCGGCACGGTGCGCCCGGGATGGCCCGGCGTCACCGACGGGCCTGGCGTGGGCACGGGCGTGGGCGGGAACGGCACGGGCACCGGGCTTGGCCCCGGGATCGGACACGGCCCGAGCACGAGGTACGAGTCCACCCCGTCGAGGCGTTTGTAGTAATCGTCATCGTGGTCGTAATCGCTGACCATGTAATACGCACCGGGCGGACCGGCGGGCCAGACGAACTTCTTTTGAATGATGCCGTCGGTGTCGGTCTCGGCAATGTTGCTCTTGTGCTTGCCGATGATGGCTTCACAGTTCTTGAGCTTGGTCAGTTCGTGAACGGGCAGGTCGGAGTCGTCCTGCTGATGCTGCTCGCCGTTACGGTGTCCCTGTTTTTGGTCCAACCGGACTGGGGCGCGCTGTTCGCGGGATTTACAAATATCACCCTGCCGACATACCCGGAATGGGTCGAGGCC
>CAYMME010000795.1:0-1655 GCA_964391465.1 uncultured Planctomycetales bacterium | reverse complement strand
AGGCCGCTGGCTTCAACATTGGGGCCCACGAAGCACAGGTTCGTCACCGCGTCGTTGGGCTGGGGCCCCACGACCCCTTCGCCTACGAGGAGCGGCGGATGAACGATGGGGTCATCGTAAATGATCTCGGGCAGTGCGATGCGCAGAAAGGTGTTGGTGGCGTCGCCGCTCGCGGCAATGTGGATGCCGAACTTGGTCAGCAGCGTCTTGGTGTTGCCGATCCAATCCAGAGTCCCCGGCTCGTAGTAGTACGCGCCGACGGTAATCGTATCGGCGAAACCCCAGTCCGAGAAGCGACCTGTTACCATATGTGGAGGGGTCGGAAACATATGGTAAAACCCATCAATGCAGACCCCCCCGGAATCGATGTCGATCGGCTTCCCGTCGCGCTTGCCGATATCGAGTGCGCTCTGATCGGAGTTGTCGATCGGCGTTCCGTCGGGCCACTCGTCACGCCTGCAGATGATGGCATAGCCCGCGAGGCGGCCGTTGCTGGCACCCTTCCCGGTGACTCCCTCCTCCAGGTCCTTGACGAACACGTAGAACGTGTAGGTGTGCCCCGGGAGAAAGTCGCCGGCCTGCAAGCCCGGGCCGCCCGTCTCGTCGGTGGTGACTTGCAGGGTCACGTCCGCTCGAGCGAGCGCGGCGCAGCATCCGAGGACCGTAACCAGTGAGATTGTCCGTCCCGTCATGGCCATCACTCCGGTCTGAAGGTTCGGAGCAACCGGATTGCAGGAGCTCCATTTCTAGGCAGCGTATACTCGGCGGCCAGGTAACGCGTTTTCTTTTTCTTCTTTGAAGGAAAGCGAGTCACACATGGGCGCATCGCTCCGGAGCCCACGTCGGCATGCACACGATTTCCGCCAACGGACTCATAGTCAGGCCCACCGAGGGCAGCCGCGACTACAGACGCCGGCGCCGTGCCGGGAAAGTCAGCACGCCCAGGCTCAACACACTCAGGGTCGCCATCAGTTCGATACCGAGGCCGCAGGTCGGTACGAGCACCGGCGTCGGTAGGGCCGAATCCCCGGCCGCATCGTCCGACCCGACCGCAGCCTGAGCCGGTCGCACGGCGGCAGGTTCCTCGGCTGGCGTCGTCGAGCGCGGCGCGTCGGGGTCGCACGCATCGCCGACGCCGTCGCCGTCATGGTCGGCCTGGAACGCATTCGGATCTTGCAGGCAGTTATCAGTGCAGTCGGCCACTCCGTCGCCGTCGCGGTCGGCTTCCGACACGCCGCAACCGCACTGGCCCGGCTCGGTCTTGTCGGGGTCGATCGGGCATTCGTCAAAGCAGTCCGGCACCTCGTCACCATCACGATCGCCCTCCGCCTCGCCGCAACCGCACTCGCCGGGCTCGTCCTTGGCCGGATCGTCCGGACACTCGTCGGCACAGTCGGGCACGCCGTCGAGGTCGCTGTCGACATCCGGGATTCCGCAACCGCACGCACTGTCGACAACGCCACAACCGCACGCACCGGGCTCGAACTTGTCGGGATCGTCCGGGCAGGCGTCCTGGCAGTCGGCTATGTGGTCGCCATCCGTGTCGGTATCCGCGATTCCGCAACCGCATGGCCCCGGGGAAACCTTCAACGAATCGTTCGGGCACAGGTCCTCGCAGTCGGCCGTTCCGTCGCCATCCCGATCCGCGTCGGTCT
>CAYMME010000794.1:0-1657 GCA_964391465.1 uncultured Planctomycetales bacterium | reverse complement strand
TGCCTATACTTATCGATTTATTATTATCCTGACCGGCGCAGCCGCCCTGCTGCTTTCGGCGAACCCATCCCTGTCGGAGCCCGCTTTGCGAATGGATCTGCTGAGCAACACCATCCCGATGGGAAGCGCCTACATGTACGGCAACGGCCGACTCGTCCTAGCAGCCGGCGGACCATCCAACCTTCCGCCCACCGCCGCATTCGTCGTCACGCCAAGCAGCGGCCTCCCAGGTCAGTGGCTCCAGTTCAACGGAGCGACGTCGCAGGATCCCGACGGAAGCATTGTCTCGTATGCCTGGGATTACGGAGATGGCTCGACCGGGACGGGCTCGACGAGCTACCACTCGTTCGCCTCAGCGGGCACCTACACGGTGCAACTCACCGTCACCGATGATGACGCCGCAACCGGCACCACGACCGAGCAGGTTGTCGTCGGAACCCCGACCAATCAGCCGCCGACCGCAGCCTTCACCGTCTCTCCCGGTTCCGGGATTCCGGGCACGACATTCACGTTCAACGCCTCGGGCTCCACTGACCCGGACGGAAGCATCGTCAGCTACCAGTGGACGTTCGGAGACGGTGCCTCTGCCAGCGGAATGACTCCGCAGCACGCCTACGCGGCGCAAGGGACCTACAGCGTCCAGCTCCTGGTACGCGACGATGATGGCGCCACGGACACAATGACCACGTCCGTCGTGGTCACATCGCCGGCCAATCAGCCACCCAATGCGGCGTTCACGTTCTCGCCCGGCTCCGGTCTTCCGGGTACGACGTTCGCATTCAATGCGTCAGGATCGGGCGATCCGGACGGAAGTATCGTCAGCTATCAGTGGACATTCGGTGACGGTTCGTCCGCCATCGGCATAACGGCTCAGCACGCGTATGCCGCTCCGGGGACGTACAGCATTCAGCTCCTAGTACGCGACGATGACGGAGCAACCGGCACGCAGGCTCGGGCGGTCGGGGTCGCGTCGCCGGCCCGTGTGCCTCCGACGGCGGCATTCACCGTCTCGCCGGGGGGCGGCTCGCCGGGAACACAGTTCGCGTTCAACGCGTCGGGATCCACCGATCAGGATGGGAGCATCGTCAGCTACCAATGGACGTTCGGAGATGGCTCGTCCGCCTTCGGCGTCACGGCCCAACACGCCTATGCCGGCGTGGGCACATACAGCGTCCAGCTGCTGGTGCGCGACGATGACGGCGCGACGGACACCGAGACAAAGAGCGTTTCGGTTCAGGTTGCGGCGGCCCCGGATCTGACGATCAGCAGCATCACGCCCACGCCAACTCATCCGGTCGTCGGGCAGAATGTGACCTTCACGATTACTGTGCGAAACGTCGGGACCGCGCCGGCCGGCCGGTTCCGGATCTTGCTCTCCGGGAGTGTTTCGGGCACCGAGACCGTCGTCTACTCGCTAGCGAGCGGGGCGACGCGGACCCTCAGCCTGACCCTGCCACTCACGTCGGTCAGCGAGATCTTCACCGCGACGGCCGATGACTCAGAGGACCCCAGCGAATCGAACCGAGTGGCCGAATCGAACGAGGCAAACAACCAAGCCTCGATCACCGTGACTGCTGGCGCCACGCCCGTCGTCGCAGAAGCCGGAGGTCCGTACGCCGGAACCGCCGGCAGTTCGATCGCCGTCAACGGATCGGGC
>CAYMME010000793.1:0-1665 GCA_964391465.1 uncultured Planctomycetales bacterium | reverse complement strand
CGAGCATCTTCTGGATGTCGTGGTAGAACGCGGGCGTCGACCCGCCGGCCGCTTCGAGCGTCTTCTGCCCCCTCTCTTGCCAGATGCGCTCGTCCGGATCGCACAAGGCGGTCACGCGGACGCCTTTGGCCTGTTGGTGGCGGCGGATGTGGCTTCGCCCCTGACCATTGAATCCCATGACGCCGACTTGGATTTCGTCGTTGGCGCCGTCCCTTCCGTAGGTTGGTTTGACCAACGTGATGGTGCCGGCGACGACCGCGGCCGAACTGGCCGACCGCTTCAGCAGATTCCTTCGGGTGATCCTTTGCATGACTGGGACCTCGTTCGTGGAAGGTGAGAAGGCTTCAGACGGCGTGTACCTCGCTACCGTCAGGCGCCCCGCAGCCGCGGCGGCGCATCAGTAAAAGCAACTGGAGCCCAGCGTATCCCGGTCGGCTATGCGGGTCAAGGTGGTTATCGGACCCCTTGGGCCCGGTGGATGTTGGCACCGCAACTCGATTTGGAACTGGTCTGCCGGTTCCGGACGGTCGATTCCATGCGATACGGGGCCCCAAAGGGGACCGTACGCAACCACGAAAGGACGATCGCGATGGGAAGCAAGCAGCCACAGCAGCAGGTCACCGGCATAGCGCGTCGCCGCTGGCGCAACTACCTGATCAACCCGGGCTTCCAGTGGAAGTTCGCTGGTTTGCTCATGCTCACCGTGTTCTGCGTCTCTTCGTTCATCACCGTGGTGGTGTCCGGGGCGTTGCTCCAGAGCTCGCGGACACGCATGCTCGCGCTGATGCAGAATCCCGGCGCGCCGCCGGCGACGGACAACGTAACCGTCGTCGTGGGAGCGGCGTTGGCGATGGCGACCGTTGCGGCCGTGGCGGTCGGGTTGTGGACGATCGTTTTCACGCACCGTATCTCCGGCCCCATATTCGTGCTGGAACGCTGGATCAGCGAGCTGGCCGAAGGGCGACTGCCGACGCTGAGGCCGCTGCGCAAGAAGGACGAGTTCAAGCAGTTCCACGACGCCTTCGCCCGGGCCGTCGATGGCCTGCGGGAACGCAAGCAGGACGAACTCACCCGTCTCACCGAGGCCGCATCTCGAGCTCGGGCCGCCGCCAGCGGCGATCATGAGGATCCAAGGCAGGCCCTCGAAGCCATCGCCGCCCAAATCGACGGCGTGCGCGAGGAGATTGCCGAAACATTGGGTGAGTCCCTCGATAATGAGCCGCCCGCATCGACGACGGACTGCGAGTCGAACGTGGCCTCGTTCGCGCCTGTCGGCGCCTAGCGACGAGCCACAGTAGCCGAACGCCGTATTCGGCCTGCCTGTACCAGCGATAGTCCGTCTTCCGCACCTGGGCTTTCGGTGCCCGTTCCGACGAGGCAACCGCGGGCCGTCCTTTGCCATCTTCAGGCGTACGTGAGGGTGGTCTTGTTGTATGATGCTCCGATCGCGCACAGCCGGGCGGACGTCTCACCAGGAGACTCCGATTCGTCTCCGACTCATCGCGCAGCGCGCTAGCTTGGATCGGATGCGTGGGACTCGCTTACGACGAAATCGAACTCACGGACTCCGCGTACCGTCATGGGTTCGACGATGATGACGTCGCGGCTATCCCGGATTATTCACGCCGGTGGTGAGAAACCGTTCCGCGGGCTTCGTCGACACGT
>CAYMME010000792.1:0-1677 GCA_964391465.1 uncultured Planctomycetales bacterium | reverse complement strand
CACATGGTGGGTTTCCGTGTCTGCTGCTGACGCCGGAGGGCATCATCCTCAACATCGCGTCGGAGGCGGTCTACTGGACTGCGTCGCCGGACGACGATTGGAAGAAGCTTGATTGCCCCGGCACGGGTTACTACCCGCAGGCCACGCAACTGGCCGATGGCACGATCCTCGTCGTCAGCCACCAGGGCGGCGACAATGCGTACGGTCACGTGGACCAGCACATCGGCAAGTGCACGTTCAAGATCAAGGTCGGCAAGTGAGCGTCGAGGAAGACGGATCAGATGCAGCGGCGTCGCCGCCGGAGTCGGAGAGCGCGGACACGACTTCGGTGCGTTGTGCTACGCTCACGCGCCCGGTTCTGTACCCGAACATCTACGTGTGGTTCGTCTTCCTGTCCGCGCTCGACATCATGCTGACCTGGGTCGTGCTGTACATCGCCGGCCCGGAAGCCGAGGCCAACCTTCTGGCGAACTGGGTCGTCAAGCGCTGGGGCTTGCCCGGCATGGCCGTCTACAAGTTCGCGTTGGTGTTCGGCATCGTGTGCCTCTGCGAAGCGGTCGGCCGCCGGAAGGAGGGCACGGGACGCCGGCTGGCCGAATGGTGCGTCGCCATCACGGCGATTCCCGTCGTGCTGGCCCTCGTGCAGTTGCTGGTTGTCGCGTACCTGCCGGATGACGTGGTGAGTGCGTGGGTCACTGGGACGGGTTGAAGAGGTAGATAGTCGGCTCCCGACCGGGTTGCGGAGTCCTGGCCCGGGCGCGCTTCACGCTAATCTGACCAGGCGGTTCCTCGGTCACTTCCGCTTGGCTCGTTTCTTCTTTGCTCCCTCGTAGGGATAGCGATCGAAGCGGTCGTCGTCGGTGGTGGCGCGGGGGTCGTCGGTTTCCTTCATCCAGTTGTCGAGCGCGGCGCGGAGTTCTCGCTTGGCGTCGGCGTGTTCGGGTCGTTCGGCCACGTTGGTCAGTTGGCCGGGGTCCGTCGCCAAGTCGTATAGCTCCTCGGCCGGTCGTTTGCCGAATGCCGGTTCGAAGAGGGGCTTGACCTTCGGATCGGTACGTCGATCGAGCATCAACGCCTTGGTCGGTGAGCCGTCCACGTCGCCGAACGGCCCTACGTCGACGTATTTCTCGGGATCGCCGGCGGGCCAGCGGTCGGGGCGCAAGTTGCGGATGTAGAGGTGTTGCCTGGTGCGCACGGCCCGACACGGATAGCCGAGGTTGCCCTTGCGCACGTTCGCGTGTCGTTCGCGTTCGAGGAAGATCCGGCCGCGATCGGTTGCCGGCTTGCCCGCGAGCAGCCCGATCAGGCTCCGGCCGGTCATCTCGGGCGGCGGGACGAGCCCGGCCGCTTGGACGAACGTGGGTGCGAAGTCGGTGAAGCCGACGAAGGCGTCGATGCGACGGCCGCCGCGGACGCGGGCCGGCCAGCGGATGGCCAGCGGCATGCGGGTGCCGTAGTCGTACAGGTTGGCCTTGGCTCGCGGGAAGGGCATGCCGTTGTCGCTGGTCATCACGACGAGCGTGTTGTCGAGCCGGCCCGCCGCTTCCAAGTGGGTGAGCAACTCGCCGACCTCGCAATCGAAGCGCTGGACTTCCCAGTAGTAGTCGAGGATGTCGCTGCGCACCTCCGGCGTGTCGGGCAGGTGCGGCGGCACGGTCGCGTCGTCCAGACGCATTC
>CAYMME010000791.1:0-1720 GCA_964391465.1 uncultured Planctomycetales bacterium | reverse complement strand
CCGGCGCCGACGATCTCGTTCTCGACGATCGCGTTGTGGGTGCTTGCATCGCGGAGCATGACGCCATAGCCGCCGATGTCGCGGAAGGTGTTGTTGGCCACGCGACAATGCGCCGCCGCCCACAGCCACACGGCGGCATCGTCGGCATGGTATGTATCGCCCAGACGCTCTGGCGTTGTGAACGTCGTGTCTGTGAACGTGAACCCCTCGATGTTCACATAACCAACGGACTCGCCATTCTCTGGATCGCCGCGCAGATCGAGGACACGGTCGAGGTATGGAGCGACGATCCCTTGCTGCGCGAAGTCGGCGCTCTTCGGCCGATAGTACAACGTGCCCGTCTTGCGCACGAGACACCACTCGCCCGGTTGGTCGATTGCTTCGCGCACGTTTGTCGCGTAGAACCGGTTTCCTGGCAGCAACGGCTTGGTGCAGTTGGCGCCCTCGACACGGGCGACGCCTGCCTCTTCGTCGACACTCACCAACCGGCAGATCTGGTTCACCCAGTCGTACTCCGGGATGACGAAGACCTCCGCATCGGGCGAGCGCGGCCACGCCTGCAGTGCGCCCGGCTCGAAGGGAAGTCGGTTGCGTAGCGCCGGATCGTGTCGGTCCAGGAACGACATCTGCTCGACCAGCTTGCCGTGCTTGCGGTCGTACTTCTCCGCCTGGAACATGACGACACGCCGGTCTCGTCGGTCAGCCGCGGAGATCGGGCCGGCAGGCGGCTCGTAGTCCGGATCGTCGCACAGAGCAAACGCAAGCAGGCTGAGTCCGCCGCCCTTCTCGTTTGTCCAGCGAACCACGTGCTTCCCTTCAGTCATCCGCACGGTGCCGCTCCGTGACCAGCGGAAGCCGGAGTAGAACGAGCCGGTGTCGGTCAGGTCGGCGAGCGGAATCGCCTCGCCCCCATCCACTGACAGCGTCGTCCGGTTCGACATGTCCCGGAACTGGGAGAACTTCTCGTTGGTGTCGCCGCTGTTGGCGTAGTAGACGCGGATCGCGTAGTCGCCGTCGACCGGGATGTCGACGTCATACTCCAGCCACGTCCCGCGCCCTTGGAGGCAGCCCAGCCCCGTCTCGAAGCCGGTGCCGGCGACATGTGAATAGCCGCCGAGGTGTGGGTCAGCCGGGTCGGGGTTGGGGTGCCGGGCGCGGGTCTGTGGCTCGTCGCCGACGCGCAGTTGCCGGAAGAACCACCTGCCGTCCTGCACCTCGAGCAAATGCGTCCGGTAGACATGCTCGTCGTCCTGCACCCACGGGCCCGTGATCCGCCTTCCGCCGCTGAGCACGACCTTCTCGCCGGGCTGCGCCTTGTACGTGATGGGGCAGGTTTCGCTGCCGGAGTCCGCAGGGCCGAGCAACAACGGCTCCCCGAGATAGTAGGTGCCTTGCCGAACGAACACAGTCACGGGCTGGCGAAGTCCTCCGGTCCCCTTCAGTTCGCGAACAGCGTCCCGCGCCCGGTGGAGCGTGGCAAGCGGCCCGTCGGTCCGGTCGGCGTTGGGGGTCGGCAGTCCGCCGGTCCACCCATCATCTCCGTCCAGGGCAACGTACAGTGCGAGCTCGGCAGGCTCTTCGGTCTGGGCTGCAGTACACACGGTGCACATGATTGTTGCGGCGGCTGCGATCATCATGGCCCTTCGGTTGGGGAGTGACGGTTTGGCCCGGTGCTGACCAACGTCACCGCCGTGGGGAACGAGACCGACCTCAACGGCGG
>CAYMME010000790.1:0-1732 GCA_964391465.1 uncultured Planctomycetales bacterium | reverse complement strand
GCGCAAGCGGGGAGCTTGGTCCGACACGGCGAAGCGCCGGACGGCCGCGGAAGCGATCCTGGCGCTCGAGACGCACGGCTGGTTGACGGTGATCGAGGCCCTCAGCGTCATCGAAGATCGCGCACGGCTGACGCTGAAGCTGGACGATGCGTCTGCAGGAGGGCCAAGAAGCGAGGCGACGAGGTGCGCTCTGATCGGCTTGCTTCTGGTTGCCGGTGCGCGTGATCTCGGTCCGATCGTCCTGGACGCGCCGGGGACGTTCTTCGAACCCGCCGAACTCACCTCGTCGCTCGCTCCTCTGATCCTGCAGGGGCGGGACGGCGGGACGCAGTTCGTCGCTGCGTTCGACGACACGAATCTGCCGCTCGCGGTCGACGCGGACTACCTGCTGGTGTGCAAGCGCAGCGGGGCCGAGGGCCGCGTGGGACGAATCGACGAAGCGACGTCGGGTGCGCTCGAGAATCGAGACACAGCGAGGTGGGCGCTCAGGAATCTCGATGGTGGTGGCAACTACTTCCGCCGCCGCAAGGAGATCTACGAAACGGTCATCGGTCTGGAGGAGGCGGAGCGCCAGCGAAAGATGACCGGGGAGATGCTCTCCCGGTAGGCCGGATGACGAACACGGGGCATGCGGGACCCGCGCCCGGTTGAGTGCGTCGAGACCAAGCGGCAGCCGAGCAAGTGGATCACGCTCAATGCGCTGCGCGTGCTCACTGCGTTCTGCGACCGGCCGTAGGCCGGGCGTCGGCGCTCTCCCGTACAATGGCCTCAGAGGATCGATATGAAGACACTCCCCAGCTTGGACGAGCTGATCTCACTTGACGGAAAGCACGCGCTGATCACCGGCGCGGCGGCAGGGATCGGCAAGGCGATCGCGACCCGATTTGCGGAAGCGGGTGCGCGGCTGTCCCTCGTCGACATTGACGGCGACAATCTGGCCAAGACGGAAGGCGAATTGGCCGAGTTGGGGACCCAAGTCAGCTCCCACGAAGCCGATCTGTCGGACAAGAGCGCGATCGACGGATTGTGGGCGGATCTGAGCGGGAGTGAGCCCGACATCCTCGTAAACAACGCGGGGATCTACCCCTTCAAGCACTTCCTGGACGTTGACGAAGCCTTCTATCGGAACGTTATGAAGACAAACCTGGATTCCGTGTACTGGATGTGCCACCAGATGATCGGCAAACGGAGGAAGCAGGGCGGCGTCATCATCAATGTCGGTTCCATTGAGGCAGTCCTGCCGGTCAAAGACGATCTAGCGCACTACAGCGCGAGCAAGGCGGGCGTGATTGCGCTCACCAGGGCCTTGGCGAAAGAGCACGCCAAGCATGGCTTCCGAATCAACGCCATCCTGCCGGGCGGGATCATCACTCCCGGAACGAAGTCAGCCGCCAAGCAGATACTCAAACTCAAGCTGGATCTGTTGAAGACAGGGCTTGAGTTCATGCAACGGGTGCCCGTCGGGCGATTGGGGCAGCCGGATGAGGTCGCGCGAATGGCCTTGGTGCTCGCGAGCGATCTAGCCAGCTACATGCACGGCGCCGCGATCCCCGTCGATGGAGGCTTCCTGTCCGCCTGACCGGCGGTTGATCCTCCGGGATTTCGCGGCCAAGCCGCATGGCTGTATTCCGAGGGCTCGGTGGCGAGGCTTGCGCGTGGCGAGGCAGCTACCTCAGAAGGAGTACAAGCATGGTAGTCGAGAACACCGAAGCGAAATGGGACCTGCCCGATG
>CAYMME010000789.1:1547-1758 GCA_964391465.1 uncultured Planctomycetales bacterium | reverse complement strand
CGAGCTGGCGGATGCGTGCGCGATCAACGTCCTCGTGCTCGACGCCGACTGGTTTGGGCCCGCGGCCGGCGGAACGACGACCGTCGACACCCGACAGATGACCGGTCCGCTCACGCCGATCAGCGAGCAGCGCTGGCCGGGACCGCTGACCTTCGAAAGATGCCGTGGCATGTGGCCCGGCTTGGCCAATCGCTTCACGTGGGTGCATGTC
>CAYMME010000789.1:0-1537 GCA_964391465.1 uncultured Planctomycetales bacterium | reverse complement strand
GACGGACTTCCGTTTCTCGAACGTGTGAGGCCGTGTCCCGCCGAGCGCCGGGTCGTCCTGAGCTACCTTCGGTGGGAGCAGCAACTCGGCCGTAATGCCGCTGCGGACGAGACGCTGCGGGCGGTGATGCGCGCCGCCGCGGAAGGTGAACAGGGGCCGGCCGCGCCCCGACGGGTTCAGCTCCTGCATCCAGAGGACATCACCGAGGACGACTCAGCCGACGAGACGATGCGCCCGGTCCTGACCGCGGCAATGCCGAAGCAGACCGCGGGACCCGGGTTCGCGCGCGTGGCGGTGCTCGACCTCCGCGGTCCCGACCGACCGTCGCCGGAGCTCTTGGAGGACCTCGAGGCCGAGGAGCCGTCCCTCCACGCGGAGACCCCGCTCCTGATCCTGGGGGATGATCCCGTGCTGGACGCGTGGAAGTGGTTGGGGCTGGACCGCGAGAAGAAGAGTGTGCAAGACCCGGGCGTCGTCACGTGGTTGCGCGATGATGCCCTCCCGCCGTCGGCGACCGCACGCGTCAGAGTGATGGTCGCGTTATCGAAGTATGGTGTTCCGCTGGAAGACACTGAGCAGGGGAGCTCGCGATGAAGACACGATCTGAAAACCGAGTGCATGCATGTGTGTTGATCCTGATCGCAGCGACGGTCGGAGCGAACACGGCAGAGGGACAGTCGGCATCGAAGGCGCGCGGGCCGGCCGGCTCGAAGGTCGCAACGAAGCCCGTGCGACCCAAGGACGAGGGGCCGCCGCCGCTGCGGGTGGCGGTCTTCGATATCGACGTGGCCAAGGGCGTCGATGTCGACTCCGGTGCGTTGACCGATCAGGTCAATGTCATTCTCGACGGCTTGCCGGAGGCGACCGTCGTGAACCGCGACCATCTCATGAAGGCCGCCGACGAACACAAGATGAGTCTGTCGGGGCTCGTCGACAGCAAGACGGCCGTCAAGCTCGGAAAGTTGGTCAGCGCCCAGTACGTGCTCGTCGGACGGGCGAGCAAGATCGGGCATTCCTACTTCCTCGTGCTCCGCATCGTGAACGTGGAGACGACCGTCCAGAGCATCGCGTCGGTGAAGGCCTCAGCCGATGAGGGCGTCGAGACGCTGGTCGAACGCCTGGTGGTGGTCCTGGCCGAGAAGATCGCGCATCTGCACCACCGTCCACCGGCCGAGAAGGGCGACGAGTCGTTCGCGCGCCTGAAGGCCGCCGCCGCCCCGTTGAAGGGAAAGCTGGTCCTTCTTGATGTTTCTGAGAAGCACCTGAGCCGCCCACTGCCGGATCCTGCCGCAGTCATGGCCGCTTCGCATCGACTCGATGCGCTGGGGCTGAAGACGCTGATTCCCAGCGATCCCCCGGATGGGTGGAAGCAGGCCGTGTTGGAGACGGGGAAGTACCGGGATCGCCGCGTGGACTTCTTGCTGGAGGGGGAGGGGATCAGTGCGTTTGCCGCGGAGCTCTACGGGCTCACGAGTTGCCGGGCGCGGGTGGAGCTGCGTCTCATTCCGCTGCCGGGGCGGGCGGTGAAGATCAGTGA
>CAYMME010000788.1:0-1829 GCA_964391465.1 uncultured Planctomycetales bacterium | reverse complement strand
GGGATCGATGGTGACACGGTAGTCGCCGCGCCACCCGTCGTCCTTGGGCGCCCCGGCGACTACCGTGTCACCATCGATCCCCACGGAAGCACCGAACAGGTCGCCGTCCGGGCAGTCGAAGCTCCTGAGCTTGGCCGCCTGCCCCCAGTTGTCCTGCCCGCCCCGATCGCGCTCGAACACATAAGCCGCCTCCCCACAGACATCGTGGCCAAAGCTCCCGACCACGATTGTATCCCCACTGCACGCCACGGAAATGCCGAACAGGTTGCCACTCTCGCCGTCGGAGGCGGTGAGCTTGGCAGTCTCATTGATCGGCGACGGTACCGAATCCCATCCGCCCGGCGGCCTTACGAAGACGTAGGCGGCGCCTCGATTGCTGTCGTGATGGCGCGCCCCGACCACCACCGTATCCCCGCAGGTTGCCACGGCGGCAACACTGAATTCCTCACCTGATTGGGCGTCGGAGGCGGTCAGTTTGGCCCGTTGGCTCCAGGTTGCGCCGCTCCGAACGAATACGTAAGCTGAACCGGAATCCTCGATGCCTGCGCCGTCGTCTCGCCTGGCTCCGACCACGGCCGTATCACCACTGATAGCGACCCCATTCCCGAACAAGTCTCCCGCGGCGCCGTCGGTGGCGGTGAGCTTGGCCAGTTCGCACCCGGCGGCCTCGCATTCGTCGGGGATGTCGTTCGTGTTGCAGTCGTTGCTAAGACCAGTCGCGATTGCACACACGTCGCCGATGCCATCGTCGTCGCAATCAGCCTGCCCGGGGTTGGGATGATCCGGGCAATTGTCGCAGTCGTCGATCACGCCGTCGAGATCGGTATCATTCTCCGTCTCGTCCGGGATGCCGTTGCCGTTGCAGTCGCCCGGAGCCTCGAACGCGCCCATGTCCACCAAGGGCGGCGTGCCGTTGCCGGTGTCGGCCACGGCCCCGTCGTCCACGAAGCGGGCGTTGCCATCGAGGTCGGTTGTGACGCCGGTCGCGAGGATGGCATCATTGTCGCCCGCGTCGATGCAGGGCGAACCGGCTTGTAGGTGCAGGTCGCCGTAGTCGTCGTCGACGCCGTCCCAGTTCCCGTCTGGGCCGGGGTCGGGCTCACGCACAAACTGCGGGTCGTCCTGGATGTTGTTGCTCCCCAGACCGCCCCAGCCGCCCTGGATGCAACTATGCGTCACCGTGGTATCGGAATCTACTCTGTTGTGGATCTCAGGATCCGCGCCAGCGGTGTTCGCCCAGAAAATGCAATTGGTCACGATCGGCGTCCCGCCGTTGAAGCTGAACATGCCGCCGCCCTTGCCAGTAGCGCCGTTGCCGGTGAACGTGCAGTTGGTGATCCTCGGATCGCTGCCATTGTTGAACATGCCCCCACCGTTGCCGCTGGTCGAGTTCCCGATGAACACGCAATTGGTGACCTCCGGGGCGGCGCCGTCAGCATTCCACATCCCACCTCCCCCGACCGAACCTGAACTATTTCCGATAAACCAACAATTGGTGACGACCGCATTACTCGTGAGGACGTTAACCATCCCGCCGCCATTGCCGCTCGCACTGTTGTTCTTAAAAACGCAATCGGTGACGCGCGGGCTGCTGTTTCGATTATGCATGGCACCGGCTGAGGCGTTCCCGGTGCCGGTGACGTTGCCTTCAAATGTGGTGTCGGTGATCGTCGGGTTGCTCGATGCATTGTTGAACATTCCCCCGCCGTGCGCCGCGGTATTCCCCTTGAATGTGCAGTTCCTCACCGTCGGGCTACTGGAGTTGTTGTTCAACATCCCACCGCCTATGGGATTGGGGGGCAGGACCGAGGGATCTCCCGTCCCGCCGG
>CAYMME010000787.1:0-1839 GCA_964391465.1 uncultured Planctomycetales bacterium | reverse complement strand
CGACTTGGTGAAGGCGACCGAACCGGGGATCACGGAAGGCCGCGACCCGAAGACCGGTCGGGTCGTGCGCACGCGACCGAAAGACGAGGCGTTCTTCAAGGTCGGCATGCCCCACCACCGCTGCTACCGGAACAAGGCAACGTCGAAGTACCTCGTGCTCGGTCGGTCGGGTGTCGAATTCGTCGACGTCGCCACAGGCGAGGCGATCGCCAACCACTGGACACGGGGCACGTGTCAATACGGCGTCATCCCGTGCAATGGGCTGCTCTACGCACCGCCGCATTCATGCGCGTGCTTTCCCACGGCCAAGCTCGAGGGCTTCAACTGCTTCGCTCCGAGGGGCGACTCCCAGCCGACGGTCGCACACAACGACGGCCGCCTCGAGCACGGTCCGGCCTTCGGCGCGATCACGCAACGGAACGCCGATGCCGCGGGGTCGAGCACCGACGATTGGCCGACCTACCGGCACGACATGACGCGCAGCGGCCGCTCGACGTCGGCTGTTCCCACCAAGCTGCGTCCTGCATGGAAACGCGGACTGAAAGGGAAGCTCAGCAGCGTGGTCGTCGCCGAGGGCAAGCTGTTCGTCGCCGAAGTCGACGCACACACGGTGCACGCGTTGAACGCCGCCGACGGGGAGCCCGTTTGGAGCTACACGGCCGGTGGTCGCGTCGATTCCCCGCCGACCGTCTGGAGAGGCCGCGCGTTGTTCGGTTCCGCCGACGGATGGGTTTACTGCCTGCGCAGCTCGGACGGCGTGTTGGCGTGGCGATTCCGCGCGGCGCCGGACGATCGGCGCATCGTAGCCTACGGACAACTCGAGTCCGCGTGGCCGGTCCCGGGCAGCGTGCTCGTGCAGGACGGCGTCGTGTACTGCATCGCCGGGAGATCATCCTATCTCGAAGGCAGCATTCGGCTGTGCCGTCTAGACGCCGAGTCCGGCCGCAAACTGTCGGAGACGATCGTCGACCACCGAGACCCCGAGACCGGACATCAACGCAAGGGCACAGTCCAGGTGACGGACATGCCCGGAGCCCTGCCGGATGTTCTTTCGTGTGACGGCAAATCGGTCTACATGCGGCACAACCGTTTCGATCTGGCCGGCCGTCCGCAGAAACCCGACGTGCCGCACTTGTACAGCCCCGCGGGGTTCCTCGACGGTTCGTGGTGGCACCGCACCTACTGGATGGTAGGCGCGAAGATGGGCTCCAACTACGGCGGCTGGCCGCGGACGGGCAGCCGAGTTCCGGCCGGCCGACTGCTGGCGATTGACGACTCAATCGTCTACGGGTTCGGCCGGGACCTCTACGTCCATCACGGCTCCCACGTGGGCATTGACGGGGCCACCGTTTTTCACTTCAATCCCAAACGCAACGCCGAACAGCGTTTCACGCAATACCGGGCTTTCGCTGTCAATCGCCATGCCTCGGCCGCCGACAAGCGACCGGCCGCATCACGGGCGAAGCGACGCCGCGCGGCACCGCCGCCGTCCAAGAAGCACTACTGGACGAGGAAGCTGCCGATCCTGGCCCGCGCCATGGTTCTCGCCCGCGACACCCTCTTCCTGGCCGGACCGCCGGACATCTTCGCGTCCGACGACCCGGTCGGGGCAATTGAAGGTACCAGAGGCGGATCGCTGCTGGTCCTCTCCCCGGCGGACGGCACGCAGGTGGCCAAGTACCGACTCGACAGCCCGCCGGTTTGGGACGGAATGGCTGCCGCCGGCGGGTGTCTGTACCTGGCCACCGCCGAGGGTGAAGTTCTGTGTTTCTCCGGGAGCAAGTAGGTACTTGCGAGTACCAGCTTGTGAGGGCCAAGCAGTCAGGCAACAAGGCGGAT
>CAYMME010000786.1:0-1861 GCA_964391465.1 uncultured Planctomycetales bacterium | reverse complement strand
CTCGGCCGTGGTCCACTTGCCAGTCTTGGGCGACCAGACCCGCGTTTGGCGGACACGCCCGTTGCCGATGACCACGTCCATGTAGCCGTCGTTGTCAAGATCCAGCAGTCGCACGCCGTTGTCCTGGCCCTTCGGATTGCGAAGCGGTTGCCCGGCCAGGAGGTTTTTCGTCAGGCGGTCGTGCACATCGGGAAAGGTGAGGAATCGTATCTTCTTGCCGTACTTGCCGTCGGCGTGGTCGATTACCGCGACGATTTGGTCGCTCTTGATATCCCCCATGGGATGGAACAGAAGCGTGTGGACACCACGCTTGATCACGGCCGCGTCGATGCCTGCCTTCATGTCGCGGACGGTGAGCGGGTTGTGGGCCTTGTGGAGATTCTTGGCTGCCCAGTCACTGAGCAACTCGAAGGACACTTCCCAGCAGAGCCGGCCGACGACGTACGGGTAAGGGTAGTTCTCAATGGTGTTGATGAAGTCATAACGGGCCGGCACGTACTTCGCGAACCGCTCTCGGCCCTCTTCGTCGAGCACCAATTCTCGCGGCAGGGCAGGATCGTCGGGCGTGAAAAGCTGGGCCACCGACGAACTCATCGGCAGGAAGTTGCCTGCCGGCGTGGTTCTGTTGAAGATCTCGGCATAGAAGCGAGGGCTGACCGTGTTATGCCCGTCGCAGCAAGGCATCCGAAACGCCACCGGCCGGTTGTTCGGCAGGGCCGTCAACTGGTCGACGCAGCCGTCGTACTCAACCTTGGCGGCGGCGAAGTCGTGGTGACGAAGGCAGGGACAAGGATGCGAGAGCGTGTGCCCCTCCACGCTCAATCCTTCCGCGAGCCAACGCTGCCACTGCGGTTCGTCCGGATCCAGTCGCGTGGACATCATGCTCAGCGGCGCCCGGCCGTCGATCTTCTTGAGCCGCTCGAGGATCGGCCGCAAGAACGCTTCAACTCGCGACAGTATGTTCTTATCAGGAGGCCGGACCATGGCGGGATCGTTAAGCGACAAGACGATCACGGCCTGGACGCCGTCCTCACCGACCCACTGAGGTGTGACCAGCTTGGGCGTGTGAAGGCCGACGTAATACGGATCGGAGAATTCGTCCAGATACGTCAAGCGATTGCAGTCACCGCCGCTGGCGACGGCCCCGAAGGAGAGCAGAGCCAACATCCAAGAAGCAACGACAGGTAAGGACCATGGGAAGAACAACATCGGCAAAGCATGTTGTGGCCCGGTCTCCCGACCGGGACACACCGGTGACCGGAGGTCTCCAGTTGGGCCATGCGTTCGGCTATCATCGTGTCGTGAGACCTTCGGTCGAGGCAGTGGCAGGGTCGGGAGACCCTGCCACAACGTCGGAGAACACCGAAGTTGTTTTTCCCGCATTCCTAAGCGCATCCGGCTATCTCCTATTCGGCTCTTGCGCCTTTCGGCCTTGCGTTCGGGCGGTTTGGGGCGTCGGACGATAAATTCGTACGCGCCGCCGATCGCCCATTGGCCTCGATCGTAACTCCGTGTGGTCAATCTTCGATTCGATACAGGTGCGTCTCGGTTCTCACAAACAGTGCTCTCCCCGCCACGGCAAAAGAAGCCTCCAGTCGCGTTTGGTCACCGAGTTCACTGACAGCTAACACGTTGAACCGGCGGCCGGGTTCGATCACCGTGGTCACGCCGTTGACGTTCGCGGCGTAGATGCGTCCGTCCGCGTAGATGGGCGACGCCCGGTAGTTGCCGGGCAGACGTTCCTTCCACACGATCGCGCCGCTCTTGGCGTCGACACAGGAAATGATACCCGGATCGCTGACCAGGTAGAGCAGGTCTCCCACTAGCAGAAGAGAAGGTATCGAGGGTACTCCTTTGGCAA
>CAYMME010000785.1:0-1862 GCA_964391465.1 uncultured Planctomycetales bacterium | reverse complement strand
TCGCGAGCGAGCGACGCCTGCCCATGCCACCCACCGAGAGTGTCACGGACCCCAGATCGGAAAGAGCGGAATCCCGGACTTGATCGTTGGAAGCCCTGCCCACATAATGGTGGACTTCATACGGAGGCCTTCATGGGCGCAGTGATCGAATCGCTCCACGCGTTACAGTCCATCGAGTCTGACTTGCAGGAACTGCGAGGCGTGATCGCCCGCAAGGCCCGGCAGGCCGAAATGCAGGTGCGGCGTGTGGAGGCCTTGACCAACGACCTCGCAGCCAAACGGGCGGAGTTGAAGAAGCGCCAAGCCGAAGTGGCCGAGCGGGACCTCGAAAGCAGCGTCTACGAGGAAGAGGCCACGAAGCTCCGAGCGGCGTTGAACAAGGCCAAGACCAACAAGGAATACTCCGCGATCCTCACGCAGATCAACACCGCGAAGGCCAACCGGGACAAGATCGAAACCGAGTCGCTGAACGTCATCGGTGAGATCGAGCAGTGCGAGAAGGACATCGCCGCGCTGGCCGAGAAGCAGAAGACCGAGACGGCGAAGCTGGACGCGTTTCGCGAGGCGCATCAGGCATACGAGGCGGAGACGGCGGACACGATGGCAACGCTCGAGCGCCAGCGCGAGGAAGCGACCGAGGCGGTTCCGCCGCAAGCGCTGGCCACTTTCGAGCGTGTCGCCGAAGGGTACGAGGGCGAGGCCATGGCGCAGGTCGTGCAACTGCATCCCAAGCGCCTGGAGTTCTCTTGTAGCGGTTGCCATATGGGCGTTCGGCTCGAGCAGGTCAACGCTCTGAAGTCCCGCGACGAGATCCAGTTGTGCAACGTGTGCGGCCGGATCCTGTACCTCGAAGCGCCGGTCACGCGGGCGGTGTCGTAGCCACCGGTTCCGCGGCCGCCGTTCTCGCGTGTGGGGGATAGGCATCAGATCCACGTGTGTGCGGTGCGCCTGATTGTGCACATTGACGGAGGTTCGCGTGGTAACCCGGGTCCGGCGGGCGCCGGCGTGGTGATCCACGATGATGACGGGATCGCGTTCCTCGAGGCCGGGTACTTCCTGGGCCGGATGACCAACAATCAGGCCGAGTATCGCGGACTCCTGCGGGCCCTCGAGGCCATGTCCGGGCTCGACCCGGCCGAGGCCGTCATCCACTCCGACTCCGAACTGCTTGTTCGGCAGATCACCGGGCAATACCGCGTCCGATCGAACGACCTCAAGCCCCTCTACGACGAAGCGCAGCACCTACTGCTCGGGCTGGAGTCCTGGCAGATCAAGCACGTACCCCGCGAACGAAACCGTCGAGCCGATCAACTCGCCAACCGGGCCATGAGCCGGAAGGGCGACGTGATCGAGATCGAGCTGCCGGGCGACGGAAAGGCGGATCTCGGACCACAGCCCCGCGCGACCGCCGCGGCCCCGCCCACTGCCCCGCAACTGCCCAAGGTCGTGGTCCGCGTCACCGGTGCGTCCAACCCGGACGCGTGCCCCGCGCCGTGCCGCGAAGGGGACGAGTACGTCTTCGATGCGACCGTGCCCGCGGGCATCTGCGCCAACGCGGTGCACGCCCTGCTCAACACGGTGCTCGCCCTGCAACACGCGCCCCTGCCCGACGACGGCCGTGACCTGCCGCCCATGACCGTCCGCTGCGCACGCGCCGACTGCAACGCCGTCTTCGAAGTCCGTTGCCAGACGTAGGCCACCCTCCTCCCGGTTGCCGCATCGCCTGGCTCAGCGAGGACAATGGGGAAGAAAAGGTGTCAGGTTGGTTTTTCGCGGGGAACAGTTACCCGAGGGTGAGGTGGAAAATTCATCCTGACACGAATGCCATTAAGTCAAGCAAGGCACGCCCGTAAGTCTTTTTA
>CAYMME010000784.1:0-1887 GCA_964391465.1 uncultured Planctomycetales bacterium | reverse complement strand
CGCAATCGGTCGCCCAGCGACGACTACGCATGCTCACCGGAGGGACACGGAGCACGCTGCAATTATACCTCTGCACAATCTCTATAATGCGATTGCCGCGGCGGCGGTCACCGCAGCCGTCCGTGGGTCGTGAGCGTGGGCTCGGCGGCCCGGGGCTTCGTGATTTCCGGCGGCTCCGGCTCGGGCGGGAGGATTTCGAGGTTCGGGTAGTACTTCGCGAAGGCGGCTCGCCGGGCGGCTCGGTAGTGGCGAGTCAGGTTGGTCCAGTCGAAGTGCTCGGCGTGGCTCTCGACCGAATTGCGCAGGTCGATGCGATCTCGACGCGTCATGCGCGTTAGACCGTGCAGTGCGTCGGTGACCTGTTTCACGGTCTCCTGAAACAGCACGCCGCGTCGGCGGGCCACGTAGACGCCGTTGCGATCGTGGTTGGGGAAGTGGTTCATCATGTAGGCCCCGAACCCACTCAGGTCGCTGGTGATCGCGGGAATGCCTCGTATGACGCACTCCATCGGAGTGTAGCCCCAGGGCTCGTAGTACGAAGGGAACACGCCGAGGTTGCAGCCGCGCACGAAATTGTCGTATTCCACGCCCAGCACGGGGCTGGTCGACGTGATGAAGGCGGGATGAAACACGACCTTGACGGGATCATCCTGCGTGTTGATCAGGCCTCGATGCCGCAGGTGGCGCAGAATTCGGTCGCCGGCGTCGTCGACGAGATCGTGCGTCACGATCGGCGGTAGCGGACCCTGGTGACACGCATACATCATCCGCTTCAGACGGACTTGGGCATATTCGTCGAGCAAGTCGTCGGTGGTGGGCATGCGTCCCTCGGCCACGGTTCGAAACAGCCGTCGGCCGATTTCGGTGCTGATTCCCTCGGAAGCGCGGCGCAGCTCACGGAACATGGCCTGCCGATTCAGCGTGGTGACGTTGAGCGACCGAGCAGCGGCGGGGGCGATGATGAACGCGACGACGGTGATGTCCGTGGCTTCTGTCTTGAGCCGCTGATTCAGCTCATGGAGCGACTCAATGAAGACGTCGAGCCCCTTGTTGCGGAACTCGTAGCGCCCGGCGGTGAACACGTAGAGCGTGCGGTCCAGATCGAACGAGTAGCTGGGGAAGAAGTGGCCCATCACGAACTCGTGAATGTGCTCCTTGTTCTGGCGGTGCAGCGTCTGGAACTGGTACGGTGCGGCAAACCGTTCAACGTTGAGCCCGTTGGGCAACAGGAAATCCGGACCGCGACCGAGGAACTGCTCGGCCTCGAGCCCGGTGATCCCGGAGACGGTCGTGAACACGTCCGCCGCCCGCGCCGCGGCCCGCTCGATCCCGAAACGATGGGCGAACCCGTGCTCTTCGGCGACGGCCTGGCCGTCGATCTTGTGCAGGTGCTCGTACAGATCGACGTCGGCGGCGCTCAGGCTGCGCCCGACGAGCGTCGCGTGGGTCGTGAAGACGGTGGGGAACCGCGCCTTGCGACGCCTGAGGATCGGGAGAGCGGCGGCGCCCTGCCATTCGTGGAAGTGGGCGAGCATGGGTCGGTCGCCAAGTCGGTTCCGCACCGCCGTGAGCAACTCCGCGGTGACGTGGCCCAGGGCCACGATGCCCGTGAATTCCGGATCGTGTCCGGGCGTGCCGATCCCGAAGTCCGCCCAGTAGTGGTACTCCATGTTCGCGATGGCGGCGGCGGCGGATCCGACGTCCACGAGCAGCACGCGAGGTCGCCCGGTGATCAACCATCGCCCGCAGTGGATGACGATGCCGCGGGCCCGGAAGGTGTCCAGGATTCCGCCGATGAGGGGTGGCGGATCCAGCGGCTCGAACTCGTTTCTGGTCAGAGGGCTCGCGCTTCTTGAGGGGAAAGGCGGCGTTTCTGCTCGCGTTCGC
>CAYMME010000783.1:0-1898 GCA_964391465.1 uncultured Planctomycetales bacterium | reverse complement strand
CAAGAGCCTCAATTACCGTGATCCGGAGACCCTCAGGATGCGAGAGCACTCACATCCGATCAGTGGTATGGCGTCGGGAGCGGAACCGGGTGAACGAAGCGTCCGCAGCACCGCTTCGGAGACAACGTGCGAACGGTCCCGGTCGGCCACGATCTTGCCGATCTCCTCAAGGAGCCGAGGTCGGACCTCGTCCACCAGGTCCGGCTCCGCTTCGAAGCCGCCTCCCGCATGCCAGGAGAGGACCTGCACGTCGAGCGGCACGATCGCGATGCGCCTGCAACCGGGCAGGCGCTGGTCGTGGTTAATCCCGTAGCGCGAGGTGTTGCAGCCGAACCCGGCCGCCAGTAGCAGAACGCCGATCCCAGCCCATCCGCGAGGGTTACGCACAACCCACCTCCCTTGACCATGGTGCCCGCGATGAGGCAGCTCGCCGATTCCACCCTCAGACTTGTGCCGTGCCCCACCAGCGTTGCCACGCCGACCTTGCACCGTCCGCTGTCGCCCTGACGTTCCTGGACCTTGCCATTCGCGGGCGGGCCGCCTGTGCTTTCTCCAGGTACCTGAAGGGCCAGTCAGAGATGCCCTCGCCCTTCGCGTCCGGCCGCTGCCGACGGCACTGGAAGGGCGAAGTCGGCAGCGATCATCGCCAGCGCCTCATCAGCCGAGCTTGCGAACCCAACGGACGACCTGACACGGCTGCATTCTGGCACAGATCGCATCGGCGATCAAGCGGGTCGGCGTTGTCCTGCCGCGAGGCCAGCGATGGCACCATCGCTTCTGCAGGCTCTCAGTAGGTCCGCAGGACGCCGACTACTACGCCTTGGATGTCGAGGCGGTCGGGCTCTACGTAGGTGGGCTCGAAGGCCGGGTTGGCGGGTTGGAGGCGGATGCGGTTCTTCTCGTGGTAGAGCTTCTTGAGCGTGGCCTCGTTGCGGTCGATCAGGGCGACGACGGTCTCTCCGCTGCGCACGCGCTCGCGGCGCTCGACCACGACGTAGTCCCCGTCGCGGATCTGCTCGTCGATCATCGAGTCGCCACGGACCTTGAGCATGAACGTGCCGTCCCGGGCGGGAAACAGCTCGCCCAGGGCGACGGTGTCGGACTGCTCGACGGCCTCGATGGCGGCCCCGGCCGCAATGTGCCCGACCAGCGGAATGACCGACTCGTTCTGCTCAGGGAACCGAACCAGCGAGGTCAACTCCAAAGAGCGTGCCTTGTGCGGCAGCTTGCGGAGCAGCCCCCGCTTTTCGAGGGCGGCGACGTGCTCGAACACCGTCACTTTTGTGACGCCCAGCTCGTCGGCCAGCTCCTGCATCGTCGGGGAAAAGCCATTCTTCTGCCGGAAGTCGCGGATGAACGTGAGGATCTGCAGCAGGCGCGGCGTGAGGCGCCGGGCTTCCGTGTTCGAGCTCTGGCGAGGCATGGGGTCTCTCCTTGCGTCGCGCCGGGGCCTCACTCACATCGGTGGGCCGCCGATCCGCATGCGATGCACCGCCACCCGCGCCACCCGCTCCGTTGTGACCGGCCGTGTCGTCAACCGCAACCGTGTCGGCGTCGACCAGGCCGCGAAGCCGGCGGTCAAGCCAGTCCCGCAACGACAGCCGGGCCCGGATCGCGCCGACGGGCCGAGCAAACCACCCGTCTTCCACGGGCCGGGAGGGCCACGCACTTCGGTAGTCACCACCCGGTCCAAACACGCAGAGTGGCAACGCCCGGTCTTCGCAAGCTCGATGGGACATGATCGGCTCCTTCCGATCGGCCCGCACGTCGATGCACATCAACTCTCGCGTTGCACCGGCGTTCGGGCCAGGTCCCAGCGTGGCTGCGCTCGCAGGCGGCAATGCGTTCGCTACTTGTTAGGTATCGGATGTTACCCTAACTTTATGCGAACGTCAACG
>CAYMME010000782.1:0-1911 GCA_964391465.1 uncultured Planctomycetales bacterium | reverse complement strand
CTTCTCCAGTGTCACGCCGGGGGTCTGACAGAACTCGACGAGCTCCCGCTCGCTCTTGTACACGTCGTAGCATGCCTGCCCGATGGACTTGGCCCGCTCGCCTGGAATGCGGATCGCCCCGTGCTCGTCCGCCTGCACGAGATCGCCGGAGCCAAACGTGGTCCCGCCGACTGAAACCGGCTTTCCGAAATCCACCAGGTGCACGTAGCCGTGTGACACAAGCACCGCGGCCGCGAAGAAGTGGAACCCCAGCGGCCGAACCACCGAAAGGTCACGCACACCACCGTCGGTGATGACACCGACACACCCCAGCGCTCGATGCACGTTCGCGTTGACCTCGCCCCACCACGACCCGACCGGATTCGGCGCGTCCTGGTCGTGAATGACCATGACCGTCGGCTTGGGAATCGACGCGATGTACTCCCAGTAGTCGAATCGCTCCACGTAGGGGTCGTTCTGCCCGCGCGGCTTGGACGCCTGTATCGTGACCGTGGCCGCGTAGCCGTTCATGATGCCCATTTCAGGGAAGATGCAGCGGACCTCCGGCGAGACCACGCCCGCGAAACGGTCCGGTTCGCGCAGCCGCTCGAGGGCGTTGGCCACGGTCGGCGTGTCGAAGCGCCGGAGGTACGCCAACTCCGCCTCGCTGAGCAAGGCCTGCGGCGCGCCGGCATCGGCCGCCGCGGCAACAGCGCCGACTGCAGTCGCACCTGCTGCCCCAAGGAATTGCCGTCGATTCAAATCCGACATGGAGATTCTCCCTTCATGAGTCGAAGTCGCACGGCCGGATCCAGCATAAGTCCGCCGCGGGTTGCGCGGTAGCCGTTCGAATGGCGAAAACGCCGCGCGCAGCCACGCCCTGGGTATCGTAGTCGGCCTGAGGCGAGCATGTCCGGGGCATCTTCGCCTATGATCTTGGCGGATAGGCACCGGAACGCCGGAGGTCGAACACCGTGAGAAGCCAAATGCCTGAACGATGGATTGCCCTGTGCGGGCGACTCGAGGTCGAGGCCAGTCCGCTCAGCGTGGAGGAGGTCTATCGGCAACTGGCCGAACGGTACGCCGAGCCGCACCGCGCGTACCACAACCTCGATCACATCGAACACTGCCTCGATGAGTTCGAGCCGCTCCGACCGACGTGCGCGCATCCCGAGCACGTTGAGGCTGCAATCTGGTTCCACGACGCGATCTACGACACCCGAGCCGCAGACAGCGAAGAGCGGAGCGCGGACTTCGCCCAACGGACGTTGCGCGATCTGGGCCTCGAACCGCGGGTGTGCGAAAGCGTCGGGTCGCTCATCCTCGCGACCACCCACGAAGCATCACCGTCCTCGGCCGATGAGAGCGCACTCGTCGACGTGGACCTGGCAATCCTGGGCCAACCGCCGGGTGTCTTCGATGAGTACGAGCGGGCGATCCGCGTCGAGTATGCGTGGGTCGACGATCGCACGTTCGCCGCCGGCCGCCGCCGCATCCTGCATGTGTTTCTGCAGCGCCCGCACATCTATGCGACAGAGTTGTTCCGGCCACGATACGAAGCGGCCGCGCGGGCAAACCTGCAGCGGTCAATCACTCGGCTCGAGGCAGCGCCGGACGTTTCTTAGCAGCGGAGCGGCAGCGCCGCTACCTCATCGAGTCGGCAACGAACTCGCGGATTCCCTCGTCCGAGTCGAAGCGGCACTCGTCGATCAACCATTGGGGCGCACAGTCCTGAGCGAGCATGACCCCGACGGCCCCTCGCCGACAGTTGGCACAAGGCGAGCGATCGTACACGAACAGGATCGAGCCCAACGCGTCCGGTGTGCCATTCGCTTCGAAGACTTCAACGAGGTCAAAGCCAATTGAATGCATTTGGTCGCAATCCACGATCGACGGCAGGGCGGACTCGATGAGAAGGTGATCGCCGCCCTC
>CAYMME010000781.1:0-1977 GCA_964391465.1 uncultured Planctomycetales bacterium | reverse complement strand
CGCGCATTCGACGGCCACGGTGAGGTCGTAGTTAGTGCATATATTGTGATCGTTCCTGTACAGAAACACCTGAAGCGTTGCGGATGTTGCTGCGCCTGTGGTGTTCTCCCATACCAGAACCTCACCGCTGTCTGTCGCCGTGCCGCCGACATAAGTGTGGGGAGACTCAGTCGTTAAGTTGAAGTGGGCTTTCGCCGGTTCCTCGTCGAACGAAATGGTCGCTGTGAGAATTCCACCGGTGCAGACATCGACGAGGTAGTGGTCTTCGTCAGGGCCATCAATCACAAGGTCGGGATAGGTTCCGGGTGTAATCAACCTCGGGTGCACCCGGTCGTCATTATCCTCGAGGTCGTCGTCGTTACACCCGCAGGCGCCGTCCGTGCACGCCGGAGAGAGCCCGTCGGCTGCGACGCACTCAACGCACGTTGCCGCCTCGGTGCCGCACTCCAGGACGGATTGGGATCCAAACGGCACGCACACATGGGTTGCTTCGTCCCTATTGCAGCACCCGTCGGGGCAGTTCCATTCACCGCAGCCGCCGGTGCAAGAGACGGGAGGTCCCTGAGTACACGTCGCGCCGTAGGCGCTGCAGTCGCGCACAATCTGCCACGTTGCTGGGCAGAGGTCGTCGACTCGGCGGCACTCCTGAATGAAGGGGCTGCCAGGTTGGCACCGCCTCGCGCCGAGCTCGCAGAGATCCTCACATTCGCATACGCCATATTCGCACACATAGTCGCGCTCGCATTGTTTGCATTGATACCCTCCCCGTCCACAGTAGTTGTTGTTCTGCTCTTCGCCGAGGTTGTAGCAGATCCCATCTTCGTCACAACAACCTCCACACCACGTGCCACATGGACACGTGGCACCGTTGGCGCCGTTGGCGCCGCGTGCGGCGAACCACTGCACGGCGTCTGGGTCATCCAGCGGGTCTGTTTGACCGTATCCTGCGAATCCCCCGGGGCCTGGCGTGTCGAGGCCGTCGCCGCCACGGCCGCCGTTGCCGCCGGTTGCAGCAGCAGGACCTGAAGGGCTATAGGCAATGGCGTTTCCTCCATCACCTCCCCAGCCACCACGGAGCAAGAGGTTCTCCTTTCGATCGCAGCTTCCACCGGCGTTACCGCCATCGCCGGCGGTGGCCGTAGCGATGCCGCCCGAACCGCCGGGATAACCTCCAGCGTAGGTGTCTGCGTACGCAGAACCTCCGCCTCCGCCGGGTCGGTCTGGATCCGCTCCGTCGACCCCGTTTCCGCCGATCGCGGCCGCTATCCCGGCGTCGCCGCCCTCGCACCAAGGGCTACTGGTATCGTGACAATCGCCGCCGTCACCGGCTACGGCCTGAGCGGATTGCCCGCGTGCTCCCGGTGTGGCCCCGTCCGTACCCTCTGCCGTTGCGTTTCCGCCGTCACCGCACGAAAAGAAACCATTTCCACCGTTGTCGGCCTCGACGAACACATCTGCATCGTAAATGTACAAATGGAACATCCCAGTCTCGCCGAGGACGGACGCGCTGCTCGTGTCTTCGACGGTCGGTCCGTAGGAGAAGCTCCCCGCGTCACCACCGAATCCACCGCTGAAGTGAGGGCCGGCAACGACGACCGTGTACGTGTCGCCTTCGGTCACTCGGGGCTCGTCGTTATGGGGTGGCCAGTCTGCCTCGACGACGCGCTCCTCTAGCTCGATTCCAATCATGTTCTCTGCAACGATGGAGAGCTCGCCCGAATCGCCACCGCCATTTTCGAGGATGAGCGAAATCCCGCCTTCAGGGAGGTCAATTGGATTGAGAACGAGGTCAGCGCCTGAGCCGCCGTTTCCCAGGCCGAGCTCGGCTCCATTTGCGATCTCGATCGTACCCTCGGTGGTCACGAGGGAAACATCGCCCCCGTCGTAACCATGGCCGCCCGTTTCAGGGTCATCGACACCTTGGGCACCATCTCCTGACGAGAGCATTGCCCCTGGCCCGAACTCAATATCTCCCCC
>CAYMME010000780.1:0-1979 GCA_964391465.1 uncultured Planctomycetales bacterium | reverse complement strand
GAATCCGCCTTGTTGCCTGACTGCTTGGCCCTCACAAGCTGGTACTCGCAAGTCGTACCAACGAGAGTACATATCAGTGGTCGCAGCAGGTTGAACTCGGCTACTCTGATCAATCGCCGGTTGCCAAGCTCACCGTGGGGGCCGAGCAGGGATTGCAGTACGGCTACTCGTACGAAACATCCAACGAATCCCGGCAGGCGATGCAGGAGGAGTATTCGGACTCGGTCGGCGAGGCATTGACCGTCAGTGAACGGCGCGAGGTTTCGCGGACCGTGGAGTCGGCCAGAATCTCCGCCGAGGTCACGCTGATCAACGCCGGTGATCTCGCCTTCACCATCAGCAACGTCGAGCTGTCCGCCCGCACCCCCTCCGACGATCGTGACGGCCCGTTTGTGCCGCTGGCGGCGCTCATTCCCGCATCGGGCAACGAGAGCTTCAATCTGGGGCCGCTGGATTCGCAGCGCGGTCCGTTCGTTTTCGAGAACACCGAGATCTTTCCCAACCGGGCTCTCGAGCTGCTTCGCAACCCGGACACGGTACTGTTCGAGATCGCCAACTATGACATCACCGACGAATTCGGCCGGAATTTCGCCTTCACCTCCGAGGAAGTCAACGACCGGACGGCGGCGATCACCATCGATTTCGGCAACGGTGAAGTCGAGTCGTATCGTGTGGCCACTGCCAGTACGTTCGATGCGGCGGGCCGCGCGATAGGCATCACCATGCGCGAGGCTCTGGTCGACATCATCGGACTGACCGAAATGCAGGACGACGCGACAGTGATCGACGAGACTACCGATCTCAGCGATCCGGCCATTCGCGACTCGTTCGGCACCATCGCCGCGCCGGCGACCGGAGTCCAGATATTGAGCCGGGTGCGTGGTGTGCAAACGAACCTGGCGTTGGCGGACACCGATCGACGTTTCTGGGTAGTGGTGGTCAGCTCGGCCGATGTGCCTTCGACGACACCCTTTGGCGATATCGTGCTTCGCCCGCGCACCAGCTATCAGATCTGGTACGTGCAGGACAACGACGACGACCGCCTGTTCGCACGCCAGGAGTTCATTGCCGGCAGTTCCGACGAGCACACCGATACGGATGACGACGGCATCGGCGATTACGACGAGGTAAAGGTCGGCTGGGAGGTGGCCATCCCGGGCAACCGCTATCGCGCCTTTTCGAGTCCGGCTTTTGCCGACACCGACTTCGATCTGCTCTCTGATCCGGACGAGCAGCGATTGCGGACGGATCCGACCCGAAGAGACACCGACGCGGATGCTCTTCCCGACCGCGTTGAAGTTGACGGGTACGAGGTCGTGCTCTTCGACGGAGACGTAGACCCCTCGAACAACCCCATCCTGGTGATCGAGCCCTACAGCGATGCCGCCATCATCGAGCCTCGCGCGGGCGGAAACGGCGTCGCCGACACCGTGGCAGACCTCAACGACACGCAGGTAGTCGCTCCCGGTACGACGGGTCTAGCCCCGGGCACGGTAATTGTGCGGCCCGGACCTGATGGGATTCTCGATACGGTGCCCACCAGTGACGATCTCCGGGCGAACGAAGGCCAGGCGATCATCGCCATGGCTGCCGGTCCTGCGACAACCGTTGCCGATGCCGGTAGCGATGACGTTCAGGTCACCCCCGTCGGGGGCCCGGCCGTTGCCGGACAGATTATCGTGCGCGCCGGTCCGGACGGCGTCCTGCAGACAGTAGCACAGGGTGAGGACGCCGCCCGCGCGGTGCACAACGATTTGTTCGGGACCGACCCGCTCCGTCGCGACACCGACGGGGACGGGGTATCCGACGGGCGCGAGCAGTTGGTCGGTGCGAACCCCAACATCCGTGACGCCGACTCGATTCTGGATACCGACTCCGACGGCCTGACCAACGCCGAGGAGAACATTGGATGGCAAGTGTTTGTCGATGGCGTGCTGGTCGGCTTTAAGCAGTCGGACCCGGATAATCCGGATACCGAC
>CAYMME010000779.1:0-2000 GCA_964391465.1 uncultured Planctomycetales bacterium | reverse complement strand
TGTCCGTTCATCGGACAGCGACGGGCCGTGTCGCAGAAATTCGCGGAGCGGGCGCTTTTTCCGGGCCGGACGCCTGGCGTCCTGGTCGAGATCGGCCAGCAGCCAGCAGGCGGGTTAGGAACCCCGTGGTTGGCCGCCGCACCCGGGGGCGGCGAAGGGCACGGCGGGTGGCCCGGTGGCCATGACGGGACGGCGTGCTATTCTTGCGTCGAGGAGAACACCCATGCGCCTGACCGCCGCCGTTACGAAGGATGGGGGCTGGTTGGCCCAGTGCCTCGAGGTGGACGTGGCGAGCCAGGGGGAGAGCCTGGACGAGGCCCTGGCGAACCTCCGCGAGGCCCTCGCGCTGTACTTCGAGGACGAGCCCGTCGAGTCGTTCACTCCACCGATCATCGCTCCGGTCGAGGTCGACGTGCCCGGCGTCGATGCCGGGTAGTTTCTTGGCGGGGGGCGGCGCGGGCTGGCGCGAGGTTTTGTCTAATGTTTTCAGCTCATTGTGGTGCTGCGCCTCGACCCGCGAATTCGGCCGGCTTACCGTTTCGAGATGCAACACCTGCTTGAGCTGTGCGGCTTCGAGGTCGAGGCGGAATACTCCGATTTTCAACGATCTAGCCCCAAGTACGGTGCCGAACAGGTCTGGGTCGCACGCCGCGGCTGAACGGGCAGCGCGAACAGCTTTCGAGCCCGGCCACCCGATTCGGGTTCACTCCTGGGCCCCTGAACGGGCACAGCATGGGGGCTCGGTCTACGACGCCGCCTGCCCGACCTGCGAATCGACGGACGGCGCGGCCTGTTTCACGCACTCCGGGCAGGGCCCCTCGACGGCGGGGCGGCGGAGGCAGTCGTCGCAGTACTTGCGCCCTTCGCGGGCGTCCTCCGCGCAGGCATCGCAGAGCCACCAGCGCCGCGTCCTGCCGGCGATCCTGCGGATGAACTGCCCGACGGCCGGCCGGTCGACGCAGTGCGCGCAGGTCCTGGTCTTCGGTGTCGTGCTCGCGTCGCGCATCTCGGTGGCCTTTCGACAGCCGCCCTTCCCCTTCGACACGATCAACAGCGGCACCGTTCCCTTTCATTGCACCGGGCCAACCGCGGGTGGTTCGGGGCCGTCGACTCGGGGCCGAAGTTGCGGCACCCTATTGGGAGAGCCGCCGCATCGGCGCTGGCCCTGCAGGGTCCTGGATGGAATCGGCGATGAGTCGAGCGCACCCACGGATCGAGAGACACGTTCGGGGCCCCGGCTCGCGCCCAAGGCTGGAGTTTCGCCATTTCGCCTGCTGCGGCCCACGATCCACAGCCACCTCCGGGCGTGTCCTCGGGTTTTCGTCCTCGACGTACCCCGGGTACGGCTGTGGCGAAAACCCTGCGGGCCACCCGGATCTAGCCGTGCCTCGCGGCCCTCGCGACGGCGAAATGGCGAAACTCCAGCCGAGGGCTCGCGGCTGGCCGCTGTGCCTTGCGCTCGCGGCGGGCCTCGCGGGTCCGGCCCGGGCCGGTCCGGCGAGCCACGAGGTTCACGTGGCGGTCGGGCCGCTGATGCGGCTCGGTGCGCTGCCCGAAGGGCTCGACGAGGCACACGTCCCGGTGACGTTCGAGATCTCTGGCGCGTACGCCCTCCGGAGCCACCTCCAGCTCACCGCGACGCTGCTCGGTGACGCCCTGAGCATCGACGACCGCGAGACCGGTGAGCGCGTGCCCTTCTGGAAGCTGGGGCTCGGGCTGGGTCCGGGGGCGGCGCTGACGTTCGCCGGCCGATTCCAAGCCCACGTCCACGCCCAGGTCGTCCTGCTGGTGGCCGGGGTCTCCACCTCGGGGTCCGCCGAGGCGGACGACGATGAGGATCCCTTCGACAGCGACCGGCACGAGGAGCCCGACCGCGGCTTCAGCTCCGCGGACGAGCACCAGGTACGCGCGACGGGCGGCGGCGCGCTGCGGATCGGCCTCGCCTGGGTGCCCTTCGGGGCCCCGTTGAATCCCGAAGCCAAGGACGACGACGTCCGCAT
>CAYMME010000778.1:0-2008 GCA_964391465.1 uncultured Planctomycetales bacterium | reverse complement strand
TGCGCCCCGTTCGGGGCGAGAACCGAAACCACCACAATCGAGGCGCACACCCTCGAGTGCGGAATGCGGAGTGGATGCGTGCTGTAGGGGCGGCCGTGCGGACCGGATCCGAGACGCGACCGTCAGGGAGCGTGCTGGGTGCCCCATTCTTCGCGGCAGTATGCGAAGGGTGGGGGACTGATCTCGTACACTCGCCGTCGACGGCCTGCGGGGCGCAGGCCGCTACGTGTGCGTGTTCACAAGCGGCCCGGCTCGCGGACGTTCTTGCCCTTGCGTTTGGTGGCCGAGTCGCCGAGGTCCTCGCGGGCCTGTTCGCCCAATGCCTGGAGTCGCTTGACGATGTCGGGGTGCTGGTCGGCTACGTTCGTGGTCTCTCCCACGTCGGCCGCAAGGTCGAAGAGGCTCAGGCCGATCTTGCGCTGTTCGTATGGACCGGGCGTGCCTCCGGAGCCGGGCTCACCCTTGAGGCTGCGGTAGGCGTGGGGGAAGTGCAGCTTCCACTTGCCGCTGCGGACGGCCTGCAACTCGTTGATCCAGTAGATGTACAGGGATTCGTGCGGCGACTTGGCTCCCGGCCGGCCTGCCATCAGCGGCCAGATGTCCTTGCCGTCGATGATGTGATCGTCGGGCACGTCGGCCCCGGACAGCCCCGCGAGCGTGGGCAGCAGGTCGATGGTCATGGCCGGCTCGCGGCAGACGGACCCGGCCGGGATCCGCTTCGGCCAACGCATGATGCACGGCACCCGCACGCCGCCCTCGAACGACGTGCCCTTGCCCTCGCGCAGCGGCTTCGCCGAGCCCGCGTGGTCGCCGTAGGACAGCCACGGGCCGTTGTCGGTGGTGAACACCACCAGCGTACGGTCTTCGAGCCCGTGTTGCTTCAGGGCCGCGACGATCTGCCCGACCGACCAGTCGATCTCCGAGATCACGTCGCCGTACATCCCCTGTGCCGTGCGGCCCTTGTACTTGGCGGAGACGAACAGCGGCACGTGCGGCATGCTGTGCGGCACGTAGAGGAAGAACGGCCGGTCCTTGTGCTCGGCAATGAACTTGACCGCCCGCTGCGTGTACCACGTGGTCAGGTACCGCTGGTCCGGGTTGTGCTCGATCGTCTTCGTGCCCTCGATCAGCGGCAACGGCGGGAACGTCTTGGCCGTCGGATGGTGCGGCCACATGTCGTTCGAGTAGGGCAGTCCGAAGTAGTCGTCGAAGCCGTGGTTCGTGGGCAGGAACTTGGCGTGGTGGCCGAGGTGCCACTTGCCGTAGATGGCCGTCGCGTAGCCGCGCTGCTTGAGCACCTCGGCGATGGTCCACTCGTCGGCGTGGATGCCGACCTTCGACTTCGGCCCGAGCGCCCCGCGAATGCCGATGCGGTTCGGGTAGCAACCGGTCAGCAACCCGGCCCGCGACGCCGAGCATACGGCCTGGGTCACGTAGAAGTCGGTGAAGCGCATGCCCTCGGCCGCGAGCCGGTCGAGATGCGGCGTCTCGTACCCCTGCGCACCATAGCAGCCCACGTCGGCGTAGCCCTGATCGTCGGTGAAGATGACGACGAAGTTAGGCCGCGCCGGCGTCGGCGACGAACCGCCGTCCGCCGCGAGCGTAGGAAGAGCAATCGCCGCAACGGCCGCAGCGGCGATCGCGAATGCCTGTGGTGTCCGATGAAGCGTCCAGCGCACCATTGCAACAGCCTCCCAAAACGATTGCCGGTTCGCGCGACCACGATCGCGACGAGGAAGGAACGACAGATTGTAACTGGACGCAACGCGCAGCGCAACCCCGAACGAGAACCACGGCGCAGTGTCGTAGCGGCCTGCGCCTCGCAGGCCGAAGCCCGGCGGACACGCCGCGGGTGCCACTGGCAGCTTGCCTGCCAGTGCCCGTAGGGTCCGCCGCGCGGACCACGGCAGCGGGGCGATCCAGTCTGCGCGAGTCACGTACCCCCGATGTAGTGACCCTGCTTGATACATCTGGAGAATCTGTGTTGCATTTCCTGGACCATCATGGG
>CAYMME010000777.1:0-2022 GCA_964391465.1 uncultured Planctomycetales bacterium | reverse complement strand
CCCATCGGCTGGCGGCCTGAGTTTCTTGAGCGTTCTTAGCGTTGTAGTACTAGGCCGGGGTACCGCGGCCGTGAGCATTGACCTGACTTCGGCGGATACTACAATAGGGGTCGGCGCCGGTAAGGGAGGAGGCAGGCAGGGGATCGTAGCGGGCCGCACCGGCCCTTGTGAACGGTGGAGGGGATAGATCGTTCATCTCGTGCGCGAACCCCGATTATCTGCACATCCGCGGAGCGACGGCCGAATACTTGAGTACATGCACGTGCAGTCGCATTCGACGGTGGTCCAGGGGTCCGATTGATGTCTCAGGTAGAGAAAACGCAACAACGCTTCCTCGTTCTTCGCGGATCCCGTTCGAACCAGGCGGAACTACTCGAAATGCTCGAGCAGCATGGGACGGTCGAGGTTGTCGACGCCCTGGAAGCGGCCCTTGACGCTCTGCAGAACGGTGGCTTCGACTTGGTGATCTCGGAGACGGCCGACTTCCTCCCCCTGGAGCGGGCCGCGATCAGCAACCAGGCAAATGTGGTCCTTGAGACCATCGGCCAGGGCGTTTGCATCGTTGACCCGTCGGGTCGGCTGTTGTGGGCAAATCCAAAGATGCTGGGGTATCCACAGGAACTCCTGCGGCGCGTTTGCTCTCGCTGCGGCAGGGTGGCCGATGGGTTGGAGCCGGCGGCGGGTCCGCACGACGATCCGACGCCGCTGCCGGTGCGGCGTTTCTCGCTCACCATCTCGGGTGACCGTTACTTCGAGGTGACGGCTACGCCTGTGACCAATGCCGAGGGGCGACTCACGCAGATCGCGGCCGTGGTCTGGGACAACACCAGCTCACGTCGGCTTCAGAAGCAGATCGACGCGATCGACCACGCGGGACGCGAGATCGTCCGGCTCGACACGGAGTTGATCGGGAAGCTTGACGCCCAAGAGCGGCTTGTCCTTCTCGAAGAGAAAATCATCCGTTACACGCGAGAGTTGATGCACTTCGACAACTTCGCGATTCGGTTGCGGGACCCGAAGACGAACCGGCTCGAACTCGTCCTGTACGCGGGGCTGCCGGCTGATGCCCAGGCCGTCGATATCTTCGCTTCGTCGGAAGGTAACGGCATCAGCGGCTACGTGGCCGCGACGGGTCGCAGCTACATCTGTCCCGACGTGGCATCCGATCGGCGATACGTCCAGGGGATCGACAACGCCCGGTCCACCCTGACCGTGCCGCTCCGGCTGCACGATCAGGTCATTGGCATCTTCAACGTCGAGAGCGACAAGCCCGGCTTCTTCGCCGAGGACGACCGACAGGTCGCCGAGATCTTCGGACGCTACGTCGCCATCTCCCTGCATATCCTGGACCTGCTGAACGTCGAACGCCACGCGACGACGGGGCAACTGGCGGACTCGGTTACGGCTGAGATCGCCGCGCCGCTCAACGACATCTTGAGCGATGCGATGATGCTCATGGAGGAGTACATCGGCCACGACGATTTGCGTCATCGGCTGCAGGCGATCGTGGACAATGTGAGCAGTGTCAAGCAGTCCATCAAGCAGGTGACCCGGCCGGAGAACGGCTTGCGCTCCGCGCGGCCGAGCGGACCGGAGCACGACGAGCTGCTTGCGGGCAAGCGCGTGCTCGTGGCCGACGACGAGGAGATCATCCGGGAGACGCTCACCGACGTGCTGACCAAGTACGGGTGCGTGGTCGAATCGGCACGCGACGGGGACGCGGCCGTGGCCATGATTCAGCAACGCGCCGCCGGCAAGGCTTCGGATCGCTACGAGCTGGTGCTCTCGGACATCCGTATGCCCGGCCGGAGCGGCTATGAGGTCTTCGCCGCGACCAAGGACGTGGACGCCGATTGTCCGGTGGTTCTCATGACCGGCTTCGGCTACGACCCCAGCCATTCGATCATTCGGGCCCGACGCGAGGGCCTGGCCGCCGTGCTCTTCAAGCCTTTCAAGGTCGATCAACTACTGACTGAAATCCGTGGTGCGCTTCGCAGCCGCATCGAGGGATGAGCCCCGCCC
>CAYMME010000776.1:0-2028 GCA_964391465.1 uncultured Planctomycetales bacterium | reverse complement strand
GCATGATGCCGGGGCCCGCCGTCAGATTGAAGATGGGGTTCGCCGGACGCTTACGGTGTTCCAGCCCCGGCTCGCCTTGAGCAGCAGCGAGAACGCTTGTCGCGCGTGGGCGCTCCCATCGGGCCCCTCAATCTTGAGCAAGGCAACGGCCGCCGCCACACCGGCCTTCTTGTCCTTGCTGCGCAGCACTTCACGCAGCGCGTTGAGCGCTTCTTCGAACTGCATTGCGAGTCGGCCCAAAGCCAGAACCGCCTCCTCGCGAACGTCGGCGTCTTCATCCCGGACGGTTTCGATCAGCGGAGAGATCGCCGGCTCGGCGTGCGGTCCCATCTTGCCCAGAGCCAGGGCGGACCAGCGGCGGGCCAGCTCGTTGTCATCGGCGAGCATTGCGATCAAGGCCGGAACCGCCTCCGAAGCGACCGCCCCAAGCTGCCCCAGGGCAAAGGCGCTGGACGAGCGGATCTCTGGGTCCGGGTCCTGGAGCCACCTCGTTAGCGCCGGGATGCTCTCGGGACGTGGATTATCAATAGCCTTCCAGCGTTTCCCTCTTTTGCGACCTGTCCATTCCATCGCAACCGGCCCCCGGAGTCCCGTCGATCCACGCACAACGGCGCCCTAATCACATCGGCATTCGGGTAGATCCGAGTTCCGCAACAAACCGCCGAAGCACACCGGCCCCGACGCGGTCCGGCACCCCACGAGCACGCCCGATCGCTTTGGCCCGATACTGTTGCGTTCCCGGGGCCGGCCGGCCGTTTCGTGCTGTCGCCATACTCAAGCCCTGGAGGATGCCGGGCTCGCGGTCTGCTGCACTGCTGCCGCCGGACGGAGCAGGGCGGCCGTGCGTTGCCGCAGGTCCTCGGCAATCAGGTGCACCGCGGGCATCATGAGGAGAACCACGCCGGCCGAGAAGATGATGCCGAAGCCGAGAGCGATGGCCATGGGGACGAGGTAGCGGGCTTGGGGTGAGGTCTCGATGATCATGGGGCCGAGGCCGAAAAACGTGGTCAGTGCGGTGAGCAGGATCGGACGGAAGCGGCGTTTGCTGGCCTCGATGGTGGCCGTGTCGAACGGCGTGCCCTGGCGCACCATCTGGTTGAGCGTCACCGTCAGCACCAGACCGCCGTTGACCACTACGCCGCACGTGGCGATCATGCCCAGCACGCTCACCACCGACAGGTCGTAGCCCATCACTACGTGCCCGACCAACGCCGCGGCCAGCGCGAACGGCACCACCGTCATCACGATCAGCGCCTCGAGGTAGCTGCGGAACAGCGCTGCGAGCATGCCGTAGATCACCACCAGCGAAACCACCAGCCCCCACATGAGGTTGTGCATCGCCTCGATCTGCTCGCGCTGCCGGCCGCCGTAGTCGTAGGTCAGTCCGGTATAAGTCGCCATCAGTTGTGGGAAGACGTTGGCCTCGAGGTCGGCTCGCACCTTGTTGACGTTGGCAATCTCCGGAACGATGTTTGCCGTCACGGTCAGCACGCGCTGGGCGTCCACGCGTTCGATCGACGTGTAGGCCCGGGTCGACTGCACCGTGGCCGCCTGGGCGAGCGGAATCTCCCCGCCGCCCGGCGTGCGAATGATCATGTTCTCGAGCCCGCCCAGCGAGCGACGCTCGTCCTCGGGCAGGCGAACCATCACCTTCACCTCGTACCGCGCCCGCTGCATGCGCAGGGCCTCGGCCCCGTAGTACGCGTGCCGGATCTGCCGACCGATCTCCTCATGCGTCACGCCCAGCGACCGACCCTCCGGCGTGATGGCCATGTCGAGCTGCGGCTTGCCGGCCGCGTAGCCGTCGTTCACGTCGGTGACGCCGTCGTAGGTCTCGAGCGCCACCGCCAACTCGCTGGCCGCGGCCTCGAGGATGGCGCGATCCGGATGCGACAGCTCGACGGTCAGCCCCGCCGAGCCCGACGGCCCGATCTCCCACTCGAAGTACAGCGACTCCAGCCCCGGCAGCGGCCCGATTGTGAGTGCTCTCGCATCCTGAGGGTCTCCGGATCACGGTAATTGAGGCTC
>CAYMME010000775.1:0-2048 GCA_964391465.1 uncultured Planctomycetales bacterium | reverse complement strand
CAACGTTTTGACCTTCGTCGCCATGACGTGCAAGACGAAGGCGGCGACCCTAGGATTCAGGTCACGAGAAACCCATGTGGAATCCATGTGGGGTTACTATCGGAGTTTCGACCATGGCCACGACTCTCTCTCACCGCGTGTTCCTCGCGAGTCGCATCGCGTTCATCACCGCTGCCGCCATTCAACTTGCCGCTCCGCGCGCGGTCGCTCAGCCGCCGCAGCCGGGCGACTATTCGCCGGCCACGTATGAGTTCGTCGAGGAACTCGACCGTGACGCACCGATGCGAGACGGCGCCAAGCTGAAGATCGACATCTTCCGTCCCAAAGCCGAGGGCCGCTTCCCGGCCATATTGCAGCAAACCCCGTACAACAAGAGCGGGTGCCGCGCGCGGGCAAAGAAGTTCGCCGCACACGGCTACGTCGTCGTCGATTCCGATTCGCGCGGCCGTTTCGAATCGGGCGGCGTGTGGGATCCGTTTTCCCCCAAGCACAAGACGGACGGCTACGACCTCGTCCAGTGGGTCGCCGAACAGGAATGGTGCAACGGGAACGTGGGGACGTACGGGCTCTCGTACATGGGCTGGACCACTTGGTGGACGGCATCGCAGACGCCGCCCGCGCTCAAGGCGATCGTCCCCGAAGTCGCTCCCCCGGACCATTTCTACAACTGCCCGTATCAGAACGGCATCTTCGTCTGCTGGATGATGGACTGGGCGGGGATGATATCCGCACGGCTGCCGCATCGCGCCGGACCGGGTCCGTACGGTGGATTCGCCGTCAATCGCGAAGCAGCGTATGACAAGCTCCCCTACATCGACTTCGACAAGACCCGGAACCACAAGCCCAACGAATGGTGGCGCAAGTGGATCAACCAGAACACGGCCGACGGCGAGTACTGGCGCGCGATCGCCTACCAAACGCCTGAAAGTTACGCGAAGGTCAAGGTGCCGTCGCTGGCGGCCACCGGCTGGTTCGACGCCAACTTCCCCGGCACGCCGATGAACTACCTGGGCATGAAGAAACATGGCGGCTCACCCGCCGCGCGTCGCCCGCGGATCGTGATCGGCCCGTGGGAGCACATCTTCAACCGCAGCCGCAAAGCGGCCGGAGTCGATTTCGGCCCGCAAGCGGTGATCGACTGGGACGGTTATGTGCTGCGCTGGTTCGACTATCACCTCAAGGGAATCGATAACGGCGTGCTGGAGGATCCGCCCGTCCACGTCTTCGTGATGGGCCGCAACAAGTGGCGGGCGGAACAGGATTGGCCGCTGCCCCGCACACAGTTCACGAAGTACTACCTGCACAGTGGCGGCAAGGCGAATTCGACCGGCGGTGACGGCTCTCTGGCTACCCAGCGTCCCGGCCAAGAGCCGCCGGATCGGTTCGTCTACGACCCACGCGACCCGACGCCATCGGCCGCATTCGCCAACGGCCACATCGACGGACCACGCGACATCAGCAAGTCGGCCGCGCGAAGCGACGTGCTGGTCTACGACACGCCGGAACTGACCGAGGACGTTGAACTCGTGGGGCCGATCACCGCCCGACTGTTCGCCGCCACCAGCGCCCGTGACACCGACTGGATGATCCGCCTCTCCGACGTGCACCCCGACGGCCGAGCCCTGTTCCTGGCCGAGGGCGTCATGCGGGCGCGCCACCGCGACCCCGAGCGCCGCGGCGCATTCAATCCGAACCGCCTCAGCACCATCGAACCGAACGAAGCGTACGAATACACCATCGAGTTCTGGCGCCCGACCGGCAATGTCTTCGCTCGCGGACACCGCATCCGAGTCGAGATCTCCAGCAGCTACTATCCGTACTACCTGCGCAACCCGAACTCGGGGCAAGACAACATCGGTCTGGCCACCGAGTTCCAAACCGCGCGGCAGACCGTCTTCCACGACGCCGCGCGGCCGTCGCACGTCGTGCTGCCGGTGATTGCCGCAAGCAACTGAACTGCAAGAGTTGGAGGGTGGGGTCAGAGTTGGAGGGTGGTAAGCGTCCGGCGAACCACGGGCGAGCTCGGCGCGGCGATCGGCCGCCTACCG
>CAYMME010000774.1:0-2058 GCA_964391465.1 uncultured Planctomycetales bacterium | reverse complement strand
CGATGTCGCCGTCGCCGTCCAGATCCGCGGCCGCGACCTGCCAGGGCTCGTCGCCGACGGCGTACTTCTGAGCGGCCGCGAACGTGCCGTCTCCGTTGTTCTTGAGCACGGAGACATCGTCGGAGTTGCGATTCGGGACGGCCAGATCCAGGTCGCCGTCGCCGTCGAGATCCGCCGCGGCGACATCGATGGCATTGGTGGCGCTGGCGTAGGTTGCCGCCGGGGCGAAGTCCACGCCCGGCTGCACGTCGAGGGCATCCGAGATCCCGTTCCCGTTGCAGTCCGTGAATGCCGGGGCAACGACCATCTCTTCGGCCGGCACACCCGGATCAGAGGGTGGCTGCGAGTCAATGGGGCCGTCGAGGACATTGTCCTGCGCGTTGAGCCCGTTCAGCGACGCAGCGAAGGCCGGCCGCTCGGCGTACGCCATCGCCCCGGCCAACGCGGCCAGGACGATCAGCAATCGACTCAAGTCTCTTCTGTGGGTCTGCATGGCTTGGTTCTCCTTTGTTCTGTGTCCATCGTGACGTGCCCATCCGCCCGAGCGCCCTGATCGAGCGCCAGGAAACCCTCGGCCGGTGGGATCTGCTTCGCTCTTGACCTGGGGAACACTGTGTTCCCGTCACACTTGGGGCTTGCGCTATGACGTGTCGCTGCGATGTGCCGACACCGAGTAGGCGTTCAAAGCGATTCGTGCGCAACAGGTCTTTTCTCAGTTTGTGTGTGACTCCGGGACTCACCGCAGCTCCGAGCAGGAATCCCCAAGCGCGGCGCCGAGGCGCATGCTTCTTGCTCGGTAAGCGGGACGGCGGGGTCCACGTGGTCGCACGCTCGGTCATTGGGATTCCCCTCTGCGAAATGAACGGGAGATCAACCGGTACGGATCGTCCGAGGCCTTGGCGCGTTTCAGGAATTCGAGAAGGTCGGATTGATTGGTGTACGCGTAGTACGTGGAGAGGGCCACGCGCATCCGACCCTCGCGGTCGGTGTAGTGGCCGTACTTGTCGATGCGCCCGCGCAAGGCGGGGTCGGCCCTTACCATGAAGTCCGACACGCGGACTTCGTCGGCATAGTTGTCCGCCAACTGGTCGAAGGGCCCGTCGTAGTAGTCATTCCGGCGGGCACTCAGCCGCCGGACGGCTGCGAGGATCTTCCGGTTGTCGTGGGCCGCGTCGACCCAGAAGGCGAATCCGCTGCGTCGCCCCACGAGGAGGTCATCCTGGACCGACTTCAGGGTGTCGGGGACGCCCGGTTCCTCGTTCAGCACCCACACGAAGTACTTCCCGCGCTCGTTGAAGAGCAGGAAGAACTGGTAGCCGGATTCATCGAGCGTGCGCTCAACGAACACTTCGTCGGGCCCGAGCGAGAACAGCTTCGGTGGGTTCTGCGGGACGTGAGTCAGACGGAAAGTCACCGATTTGCCGCGGTAACCCACGACGTAGGTGAAGCGGTCTCTCTTGGCGATCGTCAACTCGTCTGCGGTGGTGTAGGACTTCCAGCGCCTCAGCCCGGTCCTCGGCTCAACGCCGGGGAATTCGTTGAACTCCGAGTACGCAAAACGAAGTACGCCGCGATCCCGGCGATCGGCCGGAAGCTGGATGTTTCCCCAGATCTGGTGACCGGCAACATGCAACTGCCAGTAGTAGTAATTCTCTGTGGGGTAGACCGTGACCGCGTTCGGGAGCCTCGAGAAGACGGCCCAGAACACGGCGTCTACGTCCTCGACATCCAGGTTGCCGGCCCGGAGGCCCTCGATCCATCGTTGGTTGAGCTGGAGATAGGCCCCGGAATCGCTCGTACCCCCGGTGGGCTCCGTCGCCGGCCGCGCCCCCTTCTTGCGTTCCGAGAACGGTTCCGGGCTCGCGGGCCGAGCCCCCCCCATGGCCGCCAGCATCGCAGCGACGCCGGCCAAGACAACGAGCAATCGATTCACGTCCTGCCGGTCGGCTTGCATGGTTTCATCCTCCCTTCTCTGGGCTACAATGACGTGGCCATCGGCCCGGGTGCGCAAACCGAGCGCCCGGGTCCGGCCCGGCCGGTGAGTGCTTGCCTGGCAGC
>CAYMME010000773.1:0-2063 GCA_964391465.1 uncultured Planctomycetales bacterium | reverse complement strand
TTCGGACGTCGTAGAAGTCGTCGAGACAATCCACAGCGTGCACATCGTGCCCGTCGGCCAGAAGACGGTCCACGAGATGCGAACCGATGAACCCGGCCCCGCCGGTGACAAGGATCCTGCTCAACCGTGTATCCTTTCGCGCTGATGTGTCGACGGCCCGCGTGCGCCCTGATCCGCACGGCATGCATGCTCGACCGCCGTTGCCGCGCGTCATGCTACCGGGGCATGCCGACGGCCGCAACGCGGGCACCGCCCCCGGGAACCAGAGAGAGGTGGCGTAACCCTTTGTTGGGGGATCTGGTTTTCGCGGTGGGCTCGCGGCGGTGGATCCGTTGGTTGGACCTAACCCATTGGATCTCGTTCCCGGGCGACTCGCGAGGAATGTGCGGGTTGCCCATCCCTGGCGCAGTCCCTATTATGAGACCGGTGGGGTGCTTCGGGGGGTGGGCTGTCCAACCGAGCAGACAGAGCGTGAGCGTTCAGTTGGCGAGCAGTGCTCGTGGGGGGTACATCATGAACCGGGCCAATCAGTCACGGAACTGCGGTTGTGGGCTCGTCGTGACCGCGTACCTGCTTGCGCTTCTGGCGCCGGCGAGGGGGCCGGGGCAGGAGACGGTGCATTCAGGGTACGGACACGCTGCGGTGCACGGGTCTTCGCAGTCGACCGATCCACCGACCGCGAACCCCCTGCAAGCTCACACCGGCACGGAGGATCAAGGGGTGTCGCGCGTTGTAGTCGCCCACCATCCCGGCGCCCACAACGGCTCCGCTGGACGCGACAACGTTCACCTCAATGACGACGCCGTTCGGCTGATGGTCGACGCGGCGGTCAAGGCCTTCACCGGCGCCGGCACCGTCGTCGAGGCCTGGGAGCAGATCATCCCCGACCCGGCCAAGAAGGTGGCCATCAAAGTCAACTGCCAAATCACGGGCATATACACAAAGGCCAAGGTAGTCGGTCCCATCACCGACGGACTCATCGCGCGGGGCGTGCCGCCGGACAACATCATCATCTACGACAAGACCGACAACGCCTTCGCCGTCGCCGGGTTCGTGCGCAACCCGTCGGGCCCCGGCGTTCGGGTCGGCGTCCTCGACAGCGGCGACTGCGGGGGCTACAGCGCGCACGAGGAGCTCTACGACATCGCCAAGCTGCTCATCGACGAGAGCGGCGACTCCGACTGCGACTACCTCATCAACGTTCCCGTGTGCAAGGCCCTCGACGACTACTCCGGGGTCACGCTCTCGATGAAGAATCACTACGGCACGTGCACGCCCCGGCACGCCGACATCCACAACGAAATCTGTCGCACGAACGCTCTTGCCCCCATCCGGGACAAGACCCGCCTGATCGTCCTCGACGCGTGCTACTGCCAGTACAAGTGGGTTGGCGGAAGCGATCAGAGCTACACGGACGTCGTCAACAAGATCATCGTCAGCGATGACCCCGTGGCGCTGGACTACCATGGCTGGCAGATCATCGCGCAGCACCGGACGGCGCACGGCCTCGCGCCGGTCGACCCTTACCCTTACTTCATCGACTTCGCCGCCGACGCTTACGGTCTGGGCACGAACGACCCGGCTCAGATGGAGATCATCGAATTGGAGTTGCCCTATCCCGGCGACTTCGACGGCGACGGGGACGTCGACGGGGACGACTTTGTCGTTTTCGAGGCGTGTTTCACAGGGGCGGGTGGTGAGCTCGAGGCCGGATGCGAGCAGGCGGATCTCGACGGCGACAGCGACTGCGATTGCGCGGACTGGCAACTGTTCGCGCAGGCCTGGACCGGACCCGGTGATCCCCCGGAGTTAGCGCCGTGCGGGACGGGCGTCCCGGCCGTGTCCGGTTGGGGCATCGCGATCGCGACCGCCTTCCTCGTTGCCGCCGGATCGATCATTTACGGCGCGGGCAGAGGCGCCAGGCGCCGCAACCGCACGTGGCGACCCACCGGCGCGGCGGACTAGAACAGCGTGTAGATCAACGTTGCCGCGGCCGAAACCCCAAGCAGGATGAGGGCCCCGAAGCCGAACAGGACCATGAGGATCGGCAGCAGCCACCACTT
>CAYMME010000772.1:0-2113 GCA_964391465.1 uncultured Planctomycetales bacterium | reverse complement strand
GGAGGCACATCTTGCGGAGGCACATCTCGCGGAGGCACATCTCGCGGAGCGAGACGGCTACTGTGCAAGCATCATCTACCGCTTAGTGCGGGGTGACGACTTGACTTGCCCCAGCCACCCAACTGCCAAGATCAAGCGCAATCGATCGGGTTGGCGACTGCCGAACAGATCACATCACGGCGAAGTAGATCCCCACGGCGATGTCGAAGTATTCTTCGGTCAGTTCCCGGGGAAGCTTCTTGTAGGTGCAGTGGCTGCGGACTTGCAGCAGCAGGTCGCGGGGATGGCAACAGCGGAACGGACGCTCCGTGCGCCGGTAGTGCTTCTCGATCAGGTAGTCGATCGGGGCCTGGCAATACTCGAAACCGAGCTTCGGACACATCATCCGAAACAGTTCGCGAAACTCGTCTTCGGTCGGGTCGATGACCTCGATCTTGTAGGGAATCCGCCGCAGAAAGGCCTCGTCGACCAGGTCGCGGGGTTCGAGGTTGGTCGAAAAGACGATCAACTGATCGAACGGCACCTGGATCTTCTTGCCGTTGGGTAGATTGAGAAAGTCGTAACGCATTTCCAGCGGCACGATCCAGCGATTGAGCAATTCGTCGATGGCCATCCGCTGGCGGCCGAAGTCGTCGATCACCAGCGTGCCGCAGTTGCTCTTCAGTTGCAGCGGGGCCTCGCTCACGCCGGTCGACGTGTTGATCGTCACCTCCAAGGCCGACATCGTCAACTCGCCCCCGGAGACGATCGTCGGCCGGCGGATCCGCACCCAGCGAGCGTCGATCTTCCGCTGGTCGATCAGCCCGTCGTGTTGCTCCGGCGGCAGCTCTTCGTGGTTGGCCGGATCGAACAGCCGGATGATCTCGCCGTCGATGCCGATCGCCCGCGGAATCCAGATATGTTCGCCGAAGGCCTGGGTCACGCGTTGGGCGATGCTCGTCTTGCCGTTGCCCGGGGCGCCGTAGAGGAACATCCCGCGGCCCGAATTGACCGCCGGCCCAAGCCGGTCGAGCATTCCGTCGTTCAGCAGCAGGTCCTCGAAGGCCTGTTGTAGGTTGGCGTCGGTGGGTTGCTGTTTGGTGAGCGATTGGGCTGCGACGCTCTCGAGATAGTCTCTTAGCGAGACCGGCGCGGCCCCGAAGTAAGTGCAGTGGATGGCATATCGGCGTGCCCGTTCGCGGCCCAGATCGGTCAACTGATACTGGTAGTCGTTCATCGGGGCGGAGCCCTTGTGGACCAGCAGTTGATCGTTCTTGAGGCTCCGCAACAGGTCGTCGATCAGCACGAAGGGCAGCGTGACCTGCTCGGCGATTTCGCGGCCGGTGGCGTCGCCCCGGGCCAGCAGAAACTTCAGGATCAGCGCCTCGACTTCGCTGTCGGTCAGGTCGGCGTCGCGGAAGCTGCCCGGCTCGACCGGCAGGAACGTGTTTTCGACGAATCCAACCGGCTGCTTGGATGCGGCCGGTGCGGAGGCAATCGACGGATCGGTGGCTGCCGCGTCGGCAGGCACGGCCGACGCGCCGGCGCCGTTTAGATCGCCGTCCGGATCGCCGCCCGGCTTGTCCTTCTCCGCCAGCTTGTTGATCCGCGTCAGCAGGGCGTCGAGCTTCTCGTCCTTCTCCTCCGCGTTCGGTTGGTCATCGGGCTCCGAGGCAGCCACGGCGTCCCAAGGATCGAGCCCGTCGTCTTGGCCGGCTCCGGCGAGGCGTGCCAGGAGATTCTCGTCGGATGTACTACTCATCGATCGCTCGGTATTGGTTTGGGCAGGGGCCGGTTCGGATAGGGGCCGGTTCGAATAGGGGCAAGTTCGGATAGGGCAGAAGGTGGTCAAAACAACCCTAGCTTGCCGCCGGCCGTCCGGCCAACCGTTCACGGCGTGTGTCGTGCGACGTCTGCCGAATGAGACGATTCTGACGGGGAGTCGTTTCCTGCTACGGGAGATGAGGCCGTCCACGCGCCCTTCGGTAAGACCCCGTTTTTGCGGAGCCGTGTCACACGGCCATCTTGACGGACCGCCCAGGAGAACTGCAAAGTGTGCGGGAGCCCGAAAAAGGGGACGGGCTCCGTCGACGATCGATGTGGCTGTAGGGATTCGCAGTGCCGACGGTGCCTG
>CAYMME010000771.1:0-2180 GCA_964391465.1 uncultured Planctomycetales bacterium | reverse complement strand
AGGATTCAGAAGGAGAAGGTATGAGCGCGGGTGACCTTGCCTACTCCGCATTGAAGCAGGTGCTGGACAAAGTCGACGATCAGGCGGCATTGAAGTCGATCGTCTTGCCAATGGCCGAGGCCCTGACGGCCGAAGAGGTTAAACGACGCAGGTATGCCGCGCACGCCGTGATGCTTTTTGCCCATAAAGTGAAAGACAAAGCGGCACTATGGCCTTTGGTACAGCCGTTGGTTGCCGCACACTTCCACGACCCCGACGAGACCGCGCGCCGGTCCGCCGGGTTAGCCCTGGAAAGGACATTCGGCCGGATACCAGATCCGAATTAGAGTCTGTGGGCGTTCTCGTTGTGATCCCGGATATCTTCGGTTTAAGGGACGCTCTTTTCCAGTCTCATCTCCGGCTCGGTCGGCCCTGACGGTTCGAGTGATTGCACGACGGTCTGGTAACCCGGCTTGCGAACTTCGAGCGTGTACGCTGGTGCCGTCCTTGTGCCGGCTTGTGTGATTTCGCGCTGTGTGAGAATGGCTCGCACTTGCCCGGCTGCTAGCGGGACCGTGCCCACAAAGCCCTTGTGTTTGGCGTCGACGGGACGCTTGACCAGCAGCCGCTCGCCCTCGGCCACAAGCATAGTCGTGGTTTTTGCGCCGTGTGTTTGGGCGTGGCAGACAGTGTTTCCCTCGGCGTCGCAAATCGTCACGTTCGCGTCGCTGACCGCCTGGCCCGCCGCATCGCTCACCAGAACCGTGACGGGCACCTGAAACACTGCACGGCCGCCTTCCTGGAGCTTGAGCCGCTCCGCGTTTGCGCCTTGTTCGTATTTGTTGTCCAGGAAGACGCCCGTGGCCGGTCGGCGCGGGTACTGTTGTAGGATTGTGCAGTAGTTGTCGAAATCGCCCTCGCGACGGAACGTGTTTTCGACGAACTTGGGGTAGCCGTCGGCGTGACCGTACTCGTCGCTCAGCAGCACGTTCGCCCACGTGCTAGCAACCGTGTTGCCGCGAAAGATCAAGTTGGGCGACTGGTTCAAGCAGACCACGCAAATGCCGCCGGCCTTCGCCCCGTTGCGGCCCCGCGCGATAATTTGGTTGTCGTGGAAAATGCCGCGGGCGTCGGTAATTGGCTGCGTCGCATCCTTGGGCGTGAAGTCCGGCAGCCCGACCCATAACACGCGGGTCTTGGCGACTTTCCCATCGTAAACGTCGGCATGCCCGATGAAGATGTTGTCGTGCACGTCGAGATAATCGGCCCCCCACGTCGTGCGGAAGCAAGCGCTGCCCGTGTAACCGTACTCCTGGCCGCTCCGCGTACACTTCACCTCGACGTAGTTGTGATGGACCGACGAGCCGGGCGGGAACTGTTTGAACATGGCGATGCCAACCGGGTGTTGGCCGATGCCGATGATGCGGTTGTGAGCGATCTCGATGGGTTTGCCCGCCCTGGACGAACCGACCATCCCGAACGCATTGGTCGCCTGCGAGTCAACGTAGATCTCGTTGTGCATAGCGGCGACACAGCCACGCAGGCCCTGTTGGCGGGTGGACCTAACGAGGTTGTGATCGTAGTCGCCCCATGAGTTGCCGTCGATGCTGCTGATTGCCTGGTGGCGATTGCTCACGACGGTACCGCGGTCGTCGAAAACGCAGTGGTGCACATGATTGCCGGTGTTCCAGTGAAAGAACGCCCCAGAGATGTCCGCGCCGGACCACACCAGTTCGACGCCCGCCATCTCCACAGCCGCGTTTCCCACATAGACGGGATTGCAGCCGATGCCGACTGCCGTGCCGGAGTTGTTGCCCGCACCTTGCCGAATCGTGCCGCCCAATATCCGCACTCGCCCACCACGCACGGTCACCTTCACGCCGTGGTCGTTCTCGCGATAAGCACGCACGGGCCAATCGTCGGGACGCTCCGCCGGGCGGGCGTTGTAGGTCACCGTGTGCCCGTCTAGATCGAGCGTCACGCCGTCGGCCTTGATCTCAAAACCGGCTAAGGGCGCCGTGATGTCCTCGGTCACCACATACGTCGTGTTGGCACGATCGAGCACAAACGGTGGCCCCGGTAGGTCGCCAGGAACGGGCACCGCGTCGGTGTATCGCGTCGTTCGGAACTCTCGAATGCGATCGACCACCTGCTCGCCGTCGGTTCCCTGACATACGATGCGGTAGTAGTACGTCTTTGCC
>CAYMME010000770.1:0-2232 GCA_964391465.1 uncultured Planctomycetales bacterium | reverse complement strand
GCGCACCGATCACGATCCTGGTGGCCAACCGCCGGTGATTCATGCGCACTTCTCCTTTCCGAGTAACGGTCCCGATGCCGCCACGGGGACGATCTACAGATGGCATGTGCCCTGTGTGACAGTCGCCCCGCATTCCTTGACCCCCGTGGGGTCCACGACGGGCGGGTCATCCGGTCCGTTGGGAGCAGTGCCGTGGAGGTTCGGGGGAAGTCCCGAGGAGCACCGACGCCACTGCGCCCTTACCCGTTAAGTGCGAGCGAATGTGACATCTCACCCCCGATGTGGAGGGGTGCCGGGGCGCGGAAGTGACGTAAGTCGTTGAGAAACAACAACGAAAATTTTTTGAACTTTTTTCCGCGAAGGAGGCAACGGCTCACCGCGGAGAGAACATGAAACGCAGCAACTATCCGTGGTTCTTGGAGTTATCTATTTATTCCTGAATCTCGAGAAATCGTGTGTATTCGGCGACAAAACCCGGCCGGTCACTCTCGATTGCGCGTGCGATCGCCGTGGCAATCGAGAGGTTTTGGCCGAGCTCATTCAATCGGGTTCCGGGCCCGGGTGTGTCTTTTTCGCTGGTCGTCGTCATTGGGTGGCAGCCTTCGGCAGGTGCTGGGAGGCCTGGAAGTATCGGATCGAGGCGCAGTGCGCCTGATGGGATGCGTCCTGCTACGGCACAGGACTGGTGCAGGGCGACCGGCGATAGCCGTGCTTCAGGGTGTAAACCCCGGTTCCACTACTCGCGACGCGCTCGATGTAGGCGATCTGCACGTTGTTGTCCCCATCGACCTCGATGCCCGGTTCCGCCCACGAGATGGTCTGCGAGATGCTCGGAAGGTCCGTGGGATCCACGGCCTCGGCCGCGCCAAAGGTGCCATCGTTGCCACAGGTCGTGGTGACCTTCACGCGGGATGGAAGCCCGTCCTCAATGGCCTGATGCGCGGCCCAAACGTGGCCAGAGGCATCCGTGGCAAGTGTGACGTGCTGGCCGTGAGAGGGGCCCGGTCCGAGGTCCCGTGCGGGCGCCCAAGGGCCGTCTCGACAAGCATCCCCTCCACTGCAGGTGCTGTACTTCAGCGCGTGCTGCTCGCCATCAGTCACGGTGTGCCACGCGACATAGACCGTGTAGGGATCGGCTCCGGAGACCGCCAGGGCTGGGTGTGCGCGGTGCGTATCGCCCTGGGTGGCGAGATCAACGATGTCGTTTGGACCGTTGGGGTTCACGTACTCCACGGAGATCGTACCGCCGGGATCACCACACCCACTGGGCGCGCAGTTCTCATAGGCTACGATCGCCACCTTGTCCAAAGGGCCTCCAGCGGGGGCAAGCGCGAGCGAACAGTGCCGTTGGGCACGGCGCCAGTCGAGAGGCAGATCGTGAAGGAGCTGCGGCGCGGCCGCCCAGACGCCCGCGAGCGTCGCCGTGTTGTATTCGACCTTGCGGATATCGTCGGCCGACGCCGGCAGACCCCCTTCGAGGGGGTGAGCGTCTTTGTACGCAAGCATCAGGTCGGTGCCGCTGTAGGCGATGGAGGAGACGCCCTGCTTTCCGGTAGGCGCCTCTGGGTCCACGACGCGCGGCACGAGCTCCGTATCCAGCTGACCCTCGGCGTCTACGGTGCCCATCCGATGCACGACACGGTCGTTTTCATCGTTGGAGTCGGCCTGGATCGCACGAGAGTGGGTGATGTGGACCTTGGATGGGCCTTCGGCCGTGATCGAAGGCAGAAACGCGGGCTGATCCATGTACCCCCCACGGGGGGCCCAGGCGTCGATCTCAACCTGGTCGATCTGTCCGTTCCAATCTCCCGCCCAGGTATCGCTCGAGGTCCACCAGAGCCGCGCGTCCCAGGTCTTTTTGGTGAGCGAATCGGGCTCAGTCTTCGGCCGCTGCGTGTCGTAGACAATATGCACGCCCCTGCCGCCCTGCGCTACGGCAATGCTCGCCGGTCCGAGCTTGCTGCCTTGATTGGGCACGCAGACCGACTGGATGGTCCATGCCGGCCTGTCTACAGGAGCCTCAATGGGCTCCGGAGCGCCGACGACTTTGGATGGCAACGTGAGTTGGGCATGAATGCCCTCATGAGCCGGCCGAAGCACAGCGACGTCACCGGCCTCCAGCATCGGCCGGCCTCCCCCCTCCCCCGGCAGCTCGACCGCCATGGATAAGTCCACGACAGTGGTGTGTGGCCAGCTTTCGCCGGCGCGTACGGTGACTAGGGGCCAGTGCAT
>CAYMME010000769.1:0-2244 GCA_964391465.1 uncultured Planctomycetales bacterium | reverse complement strand
CCGGCCTTGGTCGTTGCTTCGCGAACTACCCACTCGGATTGGGCGCCGGTTGGGCCGGTCCTGAGCCGATTCGTCGAAGGTCACTTCGTGTGTAGCCGCACCGGCTCAGATGGTTCCGATCGTAGAGGCCGGTTCTGATGGCCGGCCGGCGTTTGGCGAAGGAGCAAGCATCGTTCCCGAACGTGCGGATCCGGCTTCTTGGCAATGCCAGGGCGCTCACGGATGCGGCGGCCTGCCCAGCCACGACCGGCCGTGATTCCGGGGAGATAGGGCTTTGAAAATACGACTCGCTCCGCGATGGTGCCTTGGCAAACCACACGACCACGGAGACGAGCCGATGGAGCAACCATACGCTGCTGTTCAGAAGTCGCAAGACGTCATCGTACGAGAGGACCGACGCACCGCCGAGGCCGCCGTCTTGGCGCAGTTCCGAGAGGCGCGGGACACGGAGGGGTGCAGCCTCCTCAAGTTCGCCCAGCGCAGTGGCGTGCCCGAGTCCACCCTTCGGCACTGGATGTCCCGAGCGCGGTCGTCGGGCGCACCAAAGGCGTTCGTGGATTTGGTCGAGAGCCCGGAGGGACTCCTGCTGCTGCACCGAATCGTGCTGGCGGCGATGTTCGTCCTCACGCACGTGGCGGGCGGTGGCATCCGGCCCCTCTGCATGTTCCTGGAACTCAGCGGCCTGTGGCGTGTGGTAGCATCCGGGTACGGGACGCAGCAGGCGGCGATCGAGTCCATGGAGAAGGCCATCGTCGCCTTCGGGAAAGTGGAGCCTTCGCGGCTTGGAGCCGAGATGCCCGCTCGGGAAATCACGGTGAGCCAGGACGAGAACTTCCACGAGCAGCCCTGTCTGGTGGCGATGGAGCCGGTATCGAACTACATCCTGGTCGAAGAGCATGCCGAGGACCGACGAACCGAGACCTGGAAGGACGCGATGGAGCGGGGACTCGAGGGCCTGCCCGTGAAGGTGATCCAGTCGACCAGTGATGAAGGCTCTTCGCTGCTCAGCCTCGCTCGAGAGTCCGACGTCCACCACTCGCCGGACCTGTTTCATCCTCAGCAGGATATCAGCCGGGCGACATCGCTCCCCCTGCAGCGACAGATCGTTGCCGCCGAGAAGGCGGCCACGGAGGCGGCCCAGACCCTCGAAGCGTTGCTCGACGAAGAAGAAGCCTACAGGGCGCAGCGGACTGGCCCCGGCAGACCCCGAAACTACGACAAGAGGATCGCGATCGCTGGCGAGAAGCTCGAGGGTGCCGAAGCCGAAGTCGAGGAGACCAAGGAACGGCGACAGAGGGTGCGCGCTGCGGCTCGAGACATCTCCAAGAGCTACCATCCCTTTGATCTGGAGACCGGAGCGATGCGAGACGCCTCTGCGGTTTTGACGGACCTGGAGAAGAACGTCACTACCATCAAGCAGGCCGCAACCGAAGCCGGACTCAGCAAGAAGTGCCAGGCGCGGCTCGACAAGGCACACCGGGTGATCTCGAAGCTGGGCGCCACCATCGCATTCGTGCACGCAACGGCCCGGGAGAAGGTCTCTGCTCTCAACCTCGTGCCTGCGATCGAGGATGCGGTCTGGAACTTGCTCATGCCGTTGTTCTACCTGGAGCAGGTTCTGCCGAAGGCCCCCACGGCGGAAGCTCGCTCGGCGCTACGTTCCACCATCGCCGCGCTCCGCGCGCGTCTGGATGGGCCGGACTCTCCCTTCGCGGGTCTCGCTGCGCACGAGCGCGAGCTGATCTACCAGGTAGCACTTTGGTGCGCTCAGCTCTTCCAGCGATCCAGCTCGAACGTCGAGGGACGCAACGGCGTGCTTGCGCTACTGCATCACAGCCTGCACCACCTCAGCCCCCGCAAGCTGCGGGCACTCACGGTGGTTCACAACTTCGTCATCAAGCGAGCAGACGGCACGACGGCCGCCCAACGCTTCTTCGGACAGGAGCACCGCGACCTTTTCGAGCATCTGCTCACGGTTCTGCCGCCTCCCAAGCGACCCGCGGCGCGCCGCTCCGCGGCTCATTGACAAGCGGCCGGCCGGCCGTTCTGCGCCATGGCGCTCGGGCGAGCCCTCGGCCCACGGCGAGGTCCGTGCCGATGGGACGTTCTGCCGGGAAAGCGGGCCCGCCGTCACAGGTAAACCCACTCATTCGAGACGAGAGACGGCCCCCTCGGCCCGGCGCGATCGCGAACGCGGCGCGACTTTGGCCGCGGTGCCCGATTCGCGAAACGATGATCCAGGCC
>CAYMME010000768.1:0-2264 GCA_964391465.1 uncultured Planctomycetales bacterium | reverse complement strand
GTCCGATCCGTACCCCGTTCTCTGTCCGATCCGTACCATTGTCCAACAAATCCACAACGCCACAAGAACCGTCGCCCGGTCGGCCCCGCTTGGCTTCACGCGCCGATGAGCCCACAACGTCTATTGAGCGTCTTGACGCCCCGGTCACAAGAAAAACCGCCGAGCGAACGGCCCGCGTACAATCGCCGATCTGAAGGCAGTCCGTTCGTAGTATGACTGCAACCGGCTCCCGGCGGATGAAGTGACTTCATCGCCACACCAAAGCGGCTCAGTTCGGCCCGCGAGAATGGGGCGCGAACGATACCCCCCGGGGGCCGGGTGCTCGGCCTCCAGTCGACGGAGGTTTCGCTTCCGCCGCGCACACTCCGTGAACGGCTGCCTACTTCTCTTGCTTCGCCTCTTGCGTGAAGCGCATCTCTTCATCGTCGAGAAGGACATCTCCAACGACTCTGACGGTCACCGGTTTCGTCTTGTCGATCAGGGTGAAGGATTGCTTGATCGCGCGGCGCTGGTGAGCCGGAATCTCGAACTTCACTTCAGCCTTGGGGCTCTTGACGGCGCCTTCCGGCGTAACGTGGTAGGCAAGCTTGCCGATCGCCGGCCAGTTATCGTCACTATAGATCTCCGTGTTGACCGTCGCCGTGTCCCCCGTCACTTCGATAAGGGGCTCCACGTTCATGGTCAGTTGCGGCCAGGGCCTGTCGGCAATTCTCTCTTTAAGGGTCAACGGCTGACCGTTCCACGTGACGTCGGCCCGAATGTGGACCGTGAACCCGATCACGTCGTCGGAGACCCTCTTGAAATCCTCCCTGATGCGTGCCTCGCCGTGCGGCGCCACACTCACGCTTTGCTTGGCCTGGGCAATGTGAACGACCTTGCGGTCGTCTACCGTGAAGGTCAGCTTCGCCTGAATGGGACTGGCCCCGGGATTCTCGAGGACCGCCACAATGGCCGCCGAGTCGTTCGTCGATTCCGATGCCCAGGTGGCCGTAAGACCGCAGCCGGAAAGGTCGGCCAGAGCCTGGGCTTTCTTCGGCGACGAAACTGCCGCCACCAAGTCTGCCATCTCGGGCATCCCCTTCTGAAAATCCGCCAGTGCGTTGTTCTGGACGTCGGTCGCCTTATCCGCAGATCGGTGCATCCGGTCCCGCAACTCAACCAAGGCTTTCGGTGCCTGGTCGCCCAACCGCCAGCACGCCTTCGTCACCCAGCCGAATTCTGCATCGCCCGGGTTTCGCCATCGGTTGGCCGGCGCGGGCTTGAGATACTCTTCATAAGCCGGTCGCCCGTCGTCGAAGTAGGGAGTCAACTCTCCCTGCGCCGCGTTTTCCGCCACCAGGCAGATGGCCTGGGACAACACGAGTTCGTGTGTGGCATCATTGATGGGCAACGTGCCCTCAAAGCTCGTTTCTTCGTTTCGGACCACGGCGGTGACCTGCTTGCTGCCGATCCGAACGGTCAATCCCAGGCGCGAGTTCTCGGCTTCGGCGAGGGCAGCCGGCAGATCGATCGATTGCCTGCCCAACTTCAGCGATTCGCCGTCGAATACCAGACGGCGCCCTCCCTCGACCAGGATCTTGAGTATTTTGGCATCCTTTTGGACCGCACCCGGGTCCACGCCCAGGCCAAGGCCCAGCCTCCCTTCCTCCGAGTGCCCTCGGTCGATCTCGATCAGACAGCCGACGGACGGCTCGTCCACGCCCCGCTTGACGGGACCGATTAGAGGGCTCGGCTTGGGCGGCATGTAGTCCATCACGAGGGCGTTTCGGACCGGCTTGTCTCCCGGCGGCAAAGCGAAGGTGGCGCAAGCGTACCCGTCGTTGCCCAGGCGTATCCCCAAAGCGTTTCCGTTACGGTACCACTGACGATCGGCAACGGTCGACAACTCGACTTCGGCCAGCCAGCCCTCCCACGCCTCACGGAAGGCCTCCTTCGAACCAAAGACGCTGTAGAGCAACTCATCGGAGGTCTTGACCAGCTTGCCGTTATCTTCGTGATGGGTCAGATCTTGAAGACGCAGTTCATGACACCAGATCTTCCACAACTGGCTCCGCAGCGGGTCGTTCTTGAAGAAGTGCTGGATGGTGCAGCCTGGACTGTAATGAGGCCCCCATTCAGTGAAGCCCTCGACGCTGGGTGGGTTTCTTTTCCACTGCTCGATCCATCGAGGGAAGATATTGTCCGGCCCAATATCGAACACATGGACGGCCATTGTAGTGTTTCAACTCAAATGGCACAAAGTGGAGGGTAGGTGACGATCTCCT
>CAYMME010000767.1:0-2273 GCA_964391465.1 uncultured Planctomycetales bacterium | reverse complement strand
CGAAACCCCATTGCTTTTCTCCTTAGCAGACGCCGGGGCTGCAGCCGTCGCGGCCCGCGTTGAAGCTGGACAAGGCCGGATGGCTCAGCGGCACGTTACGACTCCATCACTTTCACTGCAAACGGCAATCGCATCGCTACCGGCGGCAGTTCGCGAACCTGCAGAGGCCGCAGTCGTGCAAGAAGTTGTGCACGAAGGACTCTCGAGACACTCCACATCCAGTCCGAGGATAGTGCGCAGATAGTCGGTAAGTCCGAAAACAGCAACACGTTAGTCGTTGCGCCGCCTGCGCTTACGTTTGGGCGTTTTCAGCTGCGGGATCTGAACGTCATTCTCGGGGGGACGTTCGGGGGGTGCTTTCTCAAGGTCTTCCGGCACGGTGGCTTGCGCCTTCGCGTGTGGTGGACTGGAGCCTGTCCTCCACCACCTCGCATGGCCGCCCATAAGAACAGGAAGTCATGCTGCTCTACGGGCGAAGCCAGCGTCAGGACCAGGTTCACCTAGCGAGAGCAACTGGTCGACCGGGGGCATGTACTGCTGCTCGCGAGACATCGTGCCACTTCCGCGACAGGTGACTACACCGCGACCGCCAAGGCGCTACCGCTTCCGAATCAGCTCGTGAAGCCGGGGCAGCAAGGCCGAATACCGTCGCCCTGCGTCCGCGCGTTTCATGGCCAAGAGGGATATCTCGACAAGCGACCTCAGCGCAACGACGATCACGGGATCGGGTCCGTCCTACTCGCGCTACACAGGATCATGTCGCTGACCGATGCCTTGACCGAGGATCCGGAGACGTAGGGTCGAAGCCCCCCAAGCGGGCGCACCAACCGAAGCGCGGGCCACGACCGCCGATGTCCGGACTTGTGAAGACGCGGGAAGGGTGCGTACACTGTGGGTACCAAGGCGAGCCTCGGATCGGGAGACGAACTGATGAAACGTGACGAACCTGCACCAACGGCGGAGTGTGGGCGAACGATCGATCGCCGCGCGTTTGTGGGGGGCGCCCTGTCGGCAGCGACGGCGGGGGCATTCGGGCTCCCGGCATCATTGTCGGATGCGCTCGGCGCCCAGGCGGCAACGGCGTCCGGCTTTCCCGGCCCCTATCCCGGCCGGGTCGTCGAGGTGTCGCATCCCGGCTCGGTCACCGGCCGGAAGGTCCGACGCGAGCCGGTGGACGCAATGATCGCACGAGGCATGACCGAGCTCACCGGTGCCGACGACGCCGTCTCGGCCTGGCGGTCGATGTTCTCCCGCGGTGACAGAGTGGGCGTGAAGGTCAATCCCGCCGGGGCCCCGCTTGCGATCTCGAACCATGCCGTGGTGCACGCGGTTGTCGACGGACTGAAGTCGGCGGGCGTTCGGCCGAGCGACATCATCGTTTTCGATCGATACCTCGTGGAGTTCCGCAAAGCGCAGTACGACCGCTTTCTGCCCGACGGCGTGCGCGGGGAGGCGGCAACTCTCCGGAACACCTCCGCCCAGCTCAACATCGCCGGCTACGACCCCGACGTGTTCTGCCACATGGACTTCATCACCAAGGGTGTGCACGACCCCAAGGACGACCGCGCGCGGCGCTCGCACCTCTGCGAGATCGTCTCGAAACGAATCGACAAGCTGGTGGCCCTCCCGGTCCTGAAGGATCACGGCTCGGCCGGCGTGACCGGGGCACTGAAGAACATGTCGCACGGGCTGGTGAACAACGTGCTCCGCAGTCACGGTGGCGCCGACGCGAACACATGCAATGTGTTCATCCCCAGCGTGTGCTCGATGAAGCAGATCCGAGAGAAGGCGGTACTACAAATCATGGACGGCCTGATCGGCGTGTACGACAAGGGCCCCGCCACATCGCGCGAGAAGAACTACACCTGGCCCTACAAGTCGCTCTTCTTCGCCACGGACCCGGTGGCCATGGATCGGATCGAGTGGCAGATCATCGACGCGAAACGCGCCGAGATGAAGCTGCCGCCGGTAGCCAAGACCGGGAAAATGGGCATCGATCCCCGCGGTGACGAGGGTTTCGACTTCCGGCAACCCCAGCACATCGTCATCGCCGGCGCCCTCGGCCTCGGCGTGGCCGACCTCGACAAGATCGAGCACCGCAAGATCGCACTGACCTGAGCTCCGACAATGGCGATGAGCATCGAATCGCGGACCACCGGTTGGGGCTAATGTGCGTGGAAAAGGGGGCCACCGTAGCAGACTGTACCCGCGTGTCGTGCAACGTTGATTCCGCCGTAACAACTCGGGTTTTCAGGGGCTCGGCCCGTCGTGGC
>CAYMME010000766.1:0-2292 GCA_964391465.1 uncultured Planctomycetales bacterium | reverse complement strand
GGCGCCGGCCGCTACCTCACGCTATGAGGCTCCGGCATGAACGCGAACGCAACTCGGGTCGTCCTCTGCGTAACGGTCTGCGTCGTCACAGGAAGCGCGCACGCCGGTGACAAGGACCCGTATCCTGCCCCGACTGCGCCCTACTACGCATTGGTCGAGAAGGGTGAAGCGCGATGTGCGGTCGTCCTGTCGGACGCGCCTTCGCCGGTCGAGTCCTACGCTGCCGAGGAACTCGTTGCGTACGTGGAGAAGATCGCCGGGGTCCGACCGACCGTCGTCAATCGCGCCGACGGCAAGCTTCACCCGATCTATCTCGGCAAAGCCGCCCGCCCGCATCTCACACCGCCGGACCTGCAACCGCTCGGCACCGACGGCTTCATCCTGAAGAGCAACCCCGACGGTATCTTCATCACCGGAGCGCAGGATCTGGGCACGCTGTACGGAACCTACCAGTTCCTGGAGAAGCACCTGGGCGTGCGTTGGTTCATGCCCGGCGAGCTCGGCGAGGTGATCCCGAAGACCGAGACCCTTCGCGTGGGGACGTTCCGCGAGACGGCCGTGCCTTCGTTTCGCGTCCGCTGGATCGAGTCCGGGCCGTGGGCGCTACGCAACAAGACGAACGTCCGCGTGTCGATCCCCGATCGCCAGGTCGGCATCCAGTGGCAGTGGGGCTTCCACACGTTCTTCAAGCTGATCCCGCCCGACAAGTACTATGACGACCATCCGGAGTGGTTCGCGCTGGTCCGCGGCAAGCGGCGCCGGCCGAAGCCGAAACAGCAGGGCATGCAGCTCTGCACGTCGAACCCCGAGGTCGTCGCGGAGATCGCGAACAACATCATCAAGATCTTCGACGCCGACCCCGCGCTCGACATCCTCGCCCTTGCGCCCCAGGACGGCGGCGGGTTCTGCGAGTGCAAGCGCTGCCGTGCCCTCGACGAGAAGCGCCCGGACGACCAGGCGTGGCACGCCCGGTACTCGCGCCGGCTGGCCCTCTTCAACAACGAGGTCGCCAAGCGCGTGGCCGTCCGGCACCCGGACAAGCTGATCAAGGTCGGCGCCTACGCGATGTACGTGCGTGTTCCTCTCGACGCCGACTACCGACCCGAGCCGAACCTCGCCGTGCAGGCCTGTCACACCTATTCGTGCAACAACCACCGGATCGCCGCGCCGACCTGCAGGCGCAATCGACAGTACTTCGGCGAGGAACTCGAGCACTGGGCCAAGCTGGCGAAACACCTGTTCATCTACGAGTATTACAACAAGGGAGCCTGGGGCGGCTTGCCCTACCATCAGGTTCACGTCATCCGGGAAGACCTCCCCTACTACCACCGGCTCGGCGCGGAAGGGTTCTACACCCAGCGGGCCGGCCGCCGCTGGCCTGCGGTGGGCTTGAACCACTACATCGCCGCGAAGCTGGCGTGGGACGTCGAACTCGATGTGGATCGCCTGCTCGACGACTTCTACCGGAGATTCTACGGCGAAGCGGCAGCGCCCATGCGACGGTACTGGCAAGCGCTCGAACGGGCGTTCACCGAAAGCGACCAGTGCCTCTCGTGCTTCGGCCTCAAGTGGGTGACGCTCGTGGCGACCGACTTCTTCAGGCCGAGGATCATGGCCGAGCTCGACGAGGCCGTGAGCGCCGCCGAACGCGCGGCACAATCGAAGACAACCCGCAAGCGCGTCCGCCAGGCTCGCGTGATGGTGGACTTCACGCAGAAGGTCGTGAGGTACCTCGAAACGACCAGGGCACCCTTTGCGAATGTCGACCTGAACGACGCCGAGGCCACCCGCGCCGCCCATCAGAAGGCGATCGCCTTGGGTGAGCCGCTGTCGGCCGAGTTGAAGGCGTTCTGCCGAAAGCACAAGATCCCGGCATACGATCGCCTCGTGGCCGTACACTCGACGTTGCGTTTCATCGTCGAGCTGCCCGACCGGAAGGCAATCTTGCGGTAGCGCGAACAAACTTGCGGAGATCTCGAATGGACAACACGGTTGACCGACGACGATTCCTGAAGCTGGCTTCCGCCGCGGCCGCAGGGGCCGGCGGCCTGCAACTGGCCCAGCCTCGTGCGGCGGCCGCCGCGGACAAGGACAAAACCATGGGCTTGCTGGGATATCAGGACGGCCCGCAGGTCTGGGTGCGCTTCGGCAACCACGTGCGGACGAGTTACCGCGCTCATCCGACGCAGAAGTATCCGTACTGGTATCCGCTGGTCGGCCCTTTGTCGGGACGCTCGCTTAGGCCCTGCGATGAAATAACTGTGCCAAGTCATCTCTTCCGTCTTGGCCGAA
>CAYMME010000765.1:0-2307 GCA_964391465.1 uncultured Planctomycetales bacterium | reverse complement strand
CATCGAGGTGACCGATGTGACCACCTTCGGCAACACGCCGACGTTCCCCGGCCTGACGCCCGCGAACGTGGGGAGCACGCTCAATGTCGACGTTACACAGATCCAGACGCACCTCGTGCCGACCAGCGGGACGGATACGACGCCACCGGATGTGACGGTCATCACCCCGAACGGCGGTGAGTCCTACGTGAGCGCCACGCCGACCACCGTTGAGTGGAACGCCACCGACGCCAGCGGCATCGCGGCCGTGGAGGTGTACCTGTCCGACGACGACGGCGCGACGTTCCGAGCGATCGCGATGTCGTTGCCCGATACGGGCACTTTCACCTGGTACCCGGCCAATCGACCCACGACGCTCGCGCGAATCCGCGTGGTGGCCATCGACAACGCGTTCAACCGCGGACAGGACGACAGTGACGCCGTGTTCACCATCACCTCCGCGCCGGGCGGCATCGTGCCCACCACCCTGCGCGACTTCGACGCTCCGGGCAGCCAGCCGTTCGAGGCCGGTACGCTCAACGACCCGGCGGGCTGCGCGGTCTGTCACGGAAACTACGACACGGCCGTCGAACCGTACTTCAACTGGGAGGGAAGCATGATGGCCCAGGCTTCCCTGGATCCGCTTTTCGAAGCCTGCATGACCATCGGCAACCAGGATGCACCGGAATCCGGCGACGTGTGTCTGCGCTGTCACACGGCCAAGGCCTGGCTGCGGGGTCGATCCGTTCCCACCGACGGCTCGCAGATTCTGCAGTCGGACCAGATCGGCGTTGCGTGTGACCTGTGCCACCGGCTCGTCGACCCGTTCTTCAACCCGGCGGAGAATCCGCCCGAGGACGAGTCGATTCTCGCCGCGCTGGTTCTGCCCCCGTCCGACTCGGGTAACGGGATGTTTGTCGTCGACCCGACCGGCGCCCGTCGCGGTCCGTTCGTGAACGCCGCGAGCGGGCATCCCATTCTTGTCTCCCCGTTCCATCGCGAGGCCGCGCTGTGCGGGACCTGCCACGACGTCAGCAACCCCGCATTCGAGAAGGACGGCAGCGGCAACTACGTGCCGAACACCTTCGATGCGCCGCCGGCGAGCTTCTCTGCCCACACGCTCATGCCCATCGAACGCACGTACAGCGAATGGTTCTACAGCGAGTACAACACGCCTACCGGCGTCTACGCTCCGCAGTTCGGCGGCAACAAGGACTACGTGGCCACCTGCCAGGATTGTCACATGCGCGACGTTACCGGCGTGGGCTGCAACCTCGGGACCGCGCCGACCCGCGACGACCTGCCTCTCCACGACATGACCGGCGGCAGCACGTGGCTGCCCGGCTTGCTCGGGACGTTGTTCCCCGGTCGGGTGAATGAAGCCGCCCTTCAGGCCGGGATCATACGGGCCCGCTCTCTGCTGCAAAAGGCGGCCACGATGACCGCGGTGCAGGAAGACGGTGAACTTGAGGTCACGGTTACGAACGAGACCGGCCACAAGCTCCCCACTGGCTATCCCGAGGGCCGCCGGATGTGGATCAACGTCAAGTTCTATGACGACGGGATGGCGCTCATCTCCGAGTCGGGTGCGTACGACCCCGACACCGGCGTGCTCGAGCATGATCCGGAAGAGAAGATCTATGAGGCCGCGCCCGGCCTGGACTCGGTGACGGCCCCGCTCGTCGGCGTGCCCGAGGGCAAGTCGTTCCACTTCGTGCTGAACAACAAGATCTTCAAGGACAACCGCATCCCGCCGCGCGGCTTCACCAATGCCGCCTACGCACCGTTCGGCGGGACGCCGGTCGGCCACACCTACGAGGACGGACAGTATTGGGACGAGACGTATTACACGATCCCGCAGGGAGCCACGTCGGCCGAGGTCACGCTCTACTACCAGAGCACGAGTAAGGAGTACATCGAGTTCCTGCGCGACGAGAACACGACCAACACCAGCGGCCAGGTGCTCTACGACCTGTGGAACAACAACGGAAAGTGTCCGCCCGAGGTGATTCAGACTACGACCGTTTCCGTGCAGGCGCCGCCGATCCTGGTCCACATCTGTGACGCCCTGGGCGTGCCGGGACTTGGCGATCCCGCGGCGTTCGTCGCGCCGCAGTCCAAGCATGTGGAGATCGATTCGGTAGAGATCCTCGTGAGCGAGGAAGTCACACTGACCTCGTCGTGCACCGCGTCAACCGGGGGCTCGCCGCCCGCCGTGACCCGGCTCGTGCAGCTCGACAGCGGCCTACATCGAGTGGAGTTCAGCGGCCCGATCCCGGTGGCCGAGTGACAACCGTGACGCTGGACGTGGAGAACGGCTCGGGCATT
>CAYMME010000764.1:2041-2346 GCA_964391465.1 uncultured Planctomycetales bacterium | reverse complement strand
GATTGTCGACACCCCTCCTGATCGTGCTGCTCGATGGGGAGGGGTGTCGACAATCCGCCCAACTGGCTCCGATGAACCACTGGCCCGACGGAAGCCTGCGGTGGGTGTCGGTTGACACGATCGTCGAGGCGAGCGCAGAAGCCCAGCCGTTGATGCTGGGGTGCCGCGAGACACCGGCGCCCGCTGCGCCTCCATCGTATCCGGTCGCCGTCCGCGAGGCCGACGCTGGAGACGTTGTGCTCGAGACCGCCTGGCTGCGGATCACGTTCGATTCCAGGGGAGGTCCGCTCCGGTGTCGCCTGGCC
>CAYMME010000764.1:0-2031 GCA_964391465.1 uncultured Planctomycetales bacterium | reverse complement strand
CAATCCTCCCTGTGTTCTCGGCAACCTCACCGGCCGGATCGACGTGGGGGGCAAAGGGTTCACACCAGTGGTCGACTCGACGCGGATCGTGGCCGCCGGGCCCGTTGCAGGTGAGGTCGAACTGGCGGGCACAGTCGGGTCAAAGACCGGGGAGATGGGCCGGTTCGTCTTCCGTCTCGCGGCATTCGCCGGCCGCCCCTACGTGCGAATCACGTGGCGCGTGTTCAACGCTCGACCTGAGACGCTGAAGGTCTCGCGGTTCGAACTCGTGGGTCGACTCGATCCCGATCCCGACATCGAGTCATTCTGGGGCGCGTCCGGCAAAGTCGGCGGGCCGCGCGTCCGCGTGCAGCAAGTCGAGAAGAGCCGCTACGACGTGATCGGGGCCTCGAACGAAGTGATCGACCAAGGCGAGGCCGCCGCGGGCTGGCTCGGTCTTCGCGACGGCGCCCGCACGCTCGTGACCGCGGTCCGGCACTTCCGGGAGCAGTACCCCAAGGCACTCGAGTTCCGCGACGGCTCGGTCCGCATCAGTTTGTTCGAAGCCACCAAAGACAGACCGCACTACATGCCCACGGAGGGTGAGGCCAAACGACACGAGATCTGGATCGGCCTGTGGGGCGAGAAGGTGTCCGCAGAACACATCGGCCGTTTCGCTCGGTTTGCAGCGCGTCCGCCAAGGCTGTTCAACGCCGAGTATGTGTGCGCGACGGCGGGCCTCGGGAATGCGGCCGTTCACACTGCCGACCGGTTCGCAGGCCTCCACGCCCACATGAAGACCGCGTTCCCGAATGTCTCAGCCGAACTGTTCTACGACTACGACATCCGTGATTGGGGTGATCGGATCTACAACAAGGAGAGCGACTACTGGTGCAACGGGTACTACGACCGGCAGCAGGGATTCGCGGCCGAGTATCTGATGACCGGCGACCCGCGCTGGTTCGACCGGCTCGAAGCGACGGTGCGGCACATTATGGACATCGATGTCTGCCACGCCTCCGCCAAGCATCCGGACTGGGTGGGCTCGATTCATGCGTACAACGGCGCGAACCACACTGCCGTCGGGCCGTGGAACGCGATGCAGCGCATCAAGGGCACGTTGGCATATTGGCGTTTGACCGGTGACCGGGATGCCCGAGATGCTGCACTCGGCGTCGCCGACTCGGCGATTCGCGAGAATCGAGGCATCGGCTGCACGAGCGTGCGCGATCACGCGGGGATTCTCTACTGCCTCACGGCAGCCTATGACGAGACCAACGACCGCAAGTACCTCGACGCCGCCCGGCGCGTGGCCCACGACGCCATCGGCCGCCGGCGCGGCTGCTACTCGGAGATCCACGGCAACGTCAGTTACCGCGGCAACGTGCCCTGGATGTGCGCACAACTGGCCGAGCCCCTGTACGACTACTACGTCCAAAGCGGCGACGTTGACGCTGCGATCGCCGTCGTGGGCTTGGCCGAGTCGATCCTGACCGACAACTGCTCCCGAACGGTCGTCGGCGACGTCTACGGCTACTCGCACAACCCCCATTTCAAGAAGACGAGCAACTACCACGTGCTGATCGCCCCGGCCGCGGGCTACGCGCATGAGCTCACCGGCGATCGCTTCTTCCTCGAGCACGCTCGGGCCATGTATGCTCAGACCGTTCGCGAGCAGACGGTCAACACGGTCGTCAACTGCTACTGGAACACGCCGACGCTTCTGTACTACCTTCAGGCGTTCGGCCTCGAGAAGGACCCGGCGAAATGAAACGACGGGAATTCATAAGAGTCGCCTCCGCGGCCGGCGTGGCTTCGGTCACGGCCGCCGCAGATGCGAGCGAGGGGTCGGACCTCAAGTCGCTGCCCAAGACGCAATCGCGGCCGCTTCCGGAGCTCGGTTCGCACTGGCCCACGTTCGAGAGGCTCTCGGCCCGGTGCAAGCCGAAGCTCAGCTTCCTCAACGACGAATTCGACGATCCGGAGTCCTGGACCAAGCGGGCCCGCGCCACGCTTCTGGCCGACTTCCACTACACCCCGCCGCGCTGCGAC
>CAYMME010000763.1:0-2374 GCA_964391465.1 uncultured Planctomycetales bacterium | reverse complement strand
GAGCCGTGACCGGGGAGAATCGACTCCATCGCGACAACGGGGAGGGAGTGGCCGGCTACCCCCGGCCTCTCCCTTACCCTCTGGAGGAAGGGTGAGCACAGGTGTCCTTCGCCCCTGCCGGGGCTCGCGATCGATTGTCGCACCGGTCCCACGGGCTTGCGCCCGTGGCTACGTTCCCTCGCCCCGTTCGGGGCGAAGCGTCGCACGCAAAGCATCACGCACCACAAACGGTGCACCGGCGTCGGCGTTCCACACAATGCCCATCCACGTGCCCGAGCACAAGCGCACAGTGGAAGCCCGCAGACCGACGACTGATGGCTGATAGCTGCAAGCTGAAAGCTAGTCCCTCCACGCCTCGCCGTAGTATTGCACCACCATGTGATTGTCCATGCGGTTCACTTCGACCGGAGCCTTGATCGACTCGGCGGACATGTCCTTGGGAAAGTGAAACATGCTCTGCATGAAGGCGTCGGTCAGGGACTGTGTCTTGACCGACAGGCGCAAGGATGAGACGTCCATCGGCGGGATTGGTGCGCCGGCCTTCTTTGTCCCGGTCTCGGTTGCCGCGGGCGTAGCCATGACGAAGCCCCAGGCTTCGAAGCTCGGGATCCAGACGTGATACGGGTACGTATGGTATCCGGCCGCCGCGACGGTCCGGGCGATGCACCAGTACACGCGCTTGGCGAAATAGGGGCTGGATGACTGCACGACCAGCACGCCCGTGGCCGGAAGCACCCTGCGCACGCCGCGGTAGAACGTGCCCGTGTACAGGCGCGACAGCGACGGGTTCTTGGGGTCGGGCAGGTCGGAGATCGCCACGCCGAAGCGTCCCGGCCCGTTGAGCACCTCGATGAACGCGTCCTCGTTGATGATCGTCACCCGCTCGTCGTTGAGGGCGTTGTGGTTCAGGCCGGTCAGCAGCGGATGGTTCCGCGCGAGATCGGTCATCTTCGGATCCACGTCGACGACCACGATCTCGCGCACGTCGTCGTAGAGCAGCAGCTCGCGCACGGCCAGCCCGTCGCCGCCGCCAATCACGAGGACGCGCTCGCGGTTCCGCGCGGCCGACATGGCCGGGTGCACCAACGCTTCGTGGTAGCGGTCCTCGTCGCGGCTGGAGAATTGCAGCGCCCCGTCGAGGTACAGCCGTACGTCGTCCTTCTGACGGGTGACGACGATCCGCTGGTACTCGGACTGCGTGTCGAGCACGACGGGGTAGTCGTACAGCGCCGAGTTGAGCTTCCCCTCGAGCCGGCCGGCGAAACCCAGTTGCATCAGGATCAGCACGCCCACCGGAGCGGCCACAAACGCCAGCTTCCAGCGCACCCACCGCGGCAGGCTCGCCCGCACCACCGCCAGGTTGATCACGCCGACGGTCAGGTTCACCAGCCCCACCACGAGCGCGCCGCGGAACACGCCCAGCGCCGGCAGCAGCACGAACGGAAACAGCAGCGCCGCAGCCAGAGCCCCGACGTAGTCGATGGACATCACGTTCGCCAGCGTGGTCCGCAGCGACGCTTCGCGGGCCTCGAGGATCCGCGTCAGCAGCGGCAGCTCCAGCCCGATGAGGGCACCGATCAGGACGATGATCGCGAGCATCACGAAGATGTAGTGGTTCGGCTCGACCGCGTAGGCCACGTACAGCAGCGGGACCGACTCGGCCCCGAAGACGCCCAGCAGCAGTTCCACGAGGATGAATCGCTCAAGCAACCGTTCGCTTACGAATCGCGACAGGTAGGCCCCCAGCCCGATGCTCGACAGGAACAACCCGATGGTCAGCGAGAACTGTCGGACTGTGTCGCCGAGGAAGAAGCTGCTCGCCGTGCCGATCAGGAGCTGATACAGGATCGCGCATGCGGCGACGATGAAGATCGACGCCAGCAGCACGGCGACGTGAACCCGCGAGGCGATGACCGCTTCCTGGTTGTTACCCGGTTCACTCACACCTTGCTCTCTTCCTCCCGCCGCACGCGGGCCACGAATCGCACCGCCGCCGTCACCGCCGCCACGATGGCCGTCGCCATCGCGAGCAAACCCAGCACCACGGCTCCGGCCTCAAACGGTACCGCGGATGCCCGGACCCGGTCCACCCGGACCTGCACCGGCCCGCCGGCACCTTCGAACGAAAGCTCCATCCGCCCCAGACCCAGAACGTACGTGCCCGGCTCGGTGATGGTCGCGTGGGTACGAACCGCTGTCTCGGCCCCGTCCGGGGTACGGGAAAACTCGTGATCCAGCTCGAGCAGCGGCCGATGTGCCGGGGCTGTGCTCGTCGCCGGCTCGCTCACCTGCAACAGATGCACCACGACCTGCGAAGTAACGCTATCACGTACGGGCTTGAGCACTTGGCTGACCTCGATGACGACGATCGTCG
>CAYMME010000762.1:0-2380 GCA_964391465.1 uncultured Planctomycetales bacterium | reverse complement strand
ACCCCGGTGCTTCGCGAGGTGCCGGGGTTTCTTCCAATGAGAGGATGCGCCCAAGGAGGCTCAAGATGCGGAGGACAAACTGGAGGCTGATCGGCGTTCTGCTTGCAGCGGTTGCGGTAATGGGCGGATCCAGCTTGATTGGCGTGGGCGGTGATTGCCCCTGCCATTGGGGCGAGTTGGCCCACCTGCCCGTCACCGTGGAGAGTGGAGGGTTTGACTTGCCGAGCCTGGCGTTCACCTTCAATGGGCTGTACCCGTCGATGCCTGTAACTCCTGACAGCCGTCCCACCTATTTCCGGCAGCAGGGTGGAAACTGGTCCATCTTCTACGGGTGCAGTCACTGCGCCGCCCCCTACGATGACGGGTGGGTCATCAAGACCAGCTCCGACCCCTTCAAGGTCTACTACTACAACCCCAGTTCAGCGGAGACGGCGGCGCACACCGGATGGCACACGATCGATGGATCCGGTCCTGCGCCGACGCTCTCCGGTGGAGAACCCTGCAGCTGTCCTGGCATCACGGTCACGCCTACCACGGGGCTGACAACAACAGAAGCCGGGGGCACGGCTACGTTCACAGTTGTGCTCGCGACGGAGCCAACAGCCGACGTCACGCTTCCCTTGTCAAGCGACGACACGGGGGAAGGAACCGTCTCCCCGGCCAGCCTGACCTTCACTGACGGCGATTGGGATACGCCACAGACGGTGACGGTCACCGGCGTTGATGACCCTGTCTTCGACGGGAACGTCGCCTACACCATCGTTACTGGCGATCCAACGAGTACGGATACCGACTACAACGATCTGGGAGCCGATGACGTTGATGACGTCAGTGTGACCAACAACGACGACGAGACGCCGTCCGTCATCGTAGATCCAACTTCGGGCTTGACAACGACCGAGGACGGCGGCACTGCGACATTCACTGTGGTGCTGGATAGTGAGCCACTGGGAACTGTGACCATCGGTGTGGAGAGCGACGATGCGACCGAGGGAACCGCTGCGCCGGCAACGCTGACGTTCACGACAGGCAACTGGGACACCCCCCAGACGGTCACGGTCACGGGGCAGGACGATGGTATCGGCGACGGCGATGTCATCTACACCGTCGTCACCGCAGCCGCTTCCGGTGGTGGCTATGATGGAGTCGATCCTGCCGATGTCTTGGTTACGAACGTCGACAACGAGGTTTCCATCATCGTCTCGACCATCTCGAACAGCACGACGGAGGCGGGAGGCACAGCGACGTTCACGCTGACGCCCGACCCGGCGGCGCCGACCGATCCGGTGACGATTCCGCTGTCCTCCTCCGACGTCACCGAGGGCACGGTTCCCGCCTCGGTCGTTCTCCCCGCAGGCAGCACCGATCCGGTGACGGTCACCGTCACTGGCGTGGACGATGATGTCAACGACGGCGATGTCGGCTACACGATCGTCACCGGCGATCCGGCGAGTGGCGATCCGAAGTACGATGTGCTCGGCGCCAGCGATGTCGCCGACGTCTCCGTCACGAACACCAACGACGACATCCCCGGGATCACCGTCACGCCGACCTCCGGCCTGACGACGACCGAGGCGGGGGGCACAGCCACCTTCACCGTCGTGCTCGACACCCAGCCGAACCTGTATGCCAAGAGTCCAGGCACCAGCAAGGCGTGGGCCGGCGTGACGATCGACCTGTCGAGCAGCAACCCGGCCGAGGGAACCGTCGACCCCGCGACGCTCGTGTTCACGGAGGAGAACTGGGATGAGCCACAGACCGTCACGGTCACCGGCGTTGATGACGCAGTCCTCGACGGCGACATCGGCTACACGATCGTCACCGAGCCGGCGATCGGCGGCGACTACACCGGGCTGAACGCCGCGGACGTAAGCGTCGCCAACCTCGACGACGAGGTCGCGATCGTGATCGTCCCGACCGGAGAGGCCGGACCGGAGGCGTTCCTCGACGTGGTGCTGCCGCTCGGCGAAGGGGAGACGCCGCCGATGGCGGGCGACGAGCCGCTGGTCGCGACCCACGTGGTCGGCGACCTGATCACCGGCAGCTGCCAGTTCCTCGGGCCCAGCGGCAACCCGACGGCGGACGGGTACATCCATCTGTACCTGTACTCGGTGGACATTGCGTCGACGCCGGATGCGCTGGAGTTGATCGCCCACTGGACGGCCGACTTCAACTGGACCACGTTCGAGTTCGAGTTCGCCTACGACACGAGCGGATTCACGCCCGGCTACTACGACCTGCGGCTGTCGTTCCCCGACGGCACGTCGGAGACATTCCGCGTCGAGGTGACGCCCGCCGTGTAAGCAGCGTGCCATCATCCTTGCGCAGAATGCGCCCGCCGGCTCCCACCCCGGCCCGCGCACATCATTGCGAGTGGAGA
>CAYMME010000761.1:0-2384 GCA_964391465.1 uncultured Planctomycetales bacterium | reverse complement strand
CGGTAGCGGATGTAGCGCCATCGCTCGGAGCGCACGGCATGGTTGTTCCGTCCGTGCGTGGTGACGATGGGTCGTTTCCACGGTGCGGCCGGGTCCTCGAGCAGCGGGGCCAGGCTCGCTCCTTCCAACTCTTTCCTCGGCTTCAGGCCGCACAGGTCGACCAGTGTCGGGTAGATGTCGAGCAGGCTGACCGTGCGGTCGCAGCGCCGGCCCGGCTGGGTGAGACCGGGAGCGATGATCACCATCGGCACCCGCGTGGCCTCCTCCCACAATGCGAACTTGCGCCAGTGCCGTTTCTCGCCCAGGTGCCAGCCGTGGTCGCTCCACATCACGACGATCGTGTTTTTAGCGTGCGGGCTCTCGTCGAGCGCATCCAGCAGCCGCCCGACGCACATGTCGGTGAAGCTGATGCTGGCCAGGTATCCATGCACCGCTTTCTTCCAGTTGTTCGATTCGAGCACCTTCCTGTGGTCGGTCTGGGACCGTGCCATCTTGCGCCCGAGCGGAGGCACGTCGTCGAGGTCGTCTTCCTTGATCTTGGGCAGCACGAGGTCCGATTCGGCGTACCGGTCGAAGTACTTCCGTGGCACGTACCAGGGCAGGTGCGGCCGGAATATCCCGACGGCCAGGAAGAACGGCTTGCTCTGCTCGCGGCCGAGGAAGTCAATCGCCCACTCCGTGACCTTCACGTCGTTCATGGCCTCGTCCGGGACGTCGAGCGGCCCCCAGTCGAAGTGGGCGGTCTTCGGGATCCCGTTCACCGGTCGCTTCGGTGGCACCGGGTCGGGGGCACGCTTGAAGTACGCGTGCCACGACGGCGCATCCGGGTAGCGTCCATGAAAGATCTTGCCCCCACCCTCGACGTGGTAGCCATTGGCGATGAAGTGCTGGGAGAGCGTAACCGCATCCGGGAGGGCGGGCCGCCAGGGCTGATTGTTGTGATAGACACCGGAGGTCGACGGCCGGATGCCGCACATCAGACTCGCCCGCGACGGGTTGCACGCCGGAGCCGAGCAGTACGCACGCGTGAACAGCACGCCGCGCCCGGCCAGCCGGTCAAGATTCGGTGTTCGGACCCTCGGGTGTCCGCCTAGCGTGCCGGTCCAGTCGTTCAGGTCGTCGATGGCGAGGAAGAGGACGTTGGGCTTGGATGCGGGTTTCCCTTCGGCGCCGGCTGCGGTCGCGCACACGCAGATGCCTGTTGCCAGGTACGCTGCAAGCAGTCGTTCCGTCTTGTGTGTAGCACGTGTGATCATTGGCGACTCCTCGCTGTTTGGCGCGCGACGCGCTTGCACGTCGCGCTTGCCGCTCCCTCACGGTCGCGGTTCGGAAGCGCGTTAATGCTTGGCCTTGCGCTTCGGGACGTACTCATAGACGACCTTGCCGTGCACGTCGTGATGGCGGAACGCGATCGTGCTGCCGGTTCCTTCAGGCCGGACGGAGACGGAAAGGAACCCTCCCATCATCCGGTGGAAGCGGTGGTACTGGGCGTCCTTTCCGGGCGAGCCGCCGGCGTGCTGGTCGCTGGCCGGGCCGCAGGAGAACTCGTGCACGCTCGTCTCGGGGTGGACCGAGTGGTACTGCCAGTGCCGGTCGCCGCACGCGATGAAGAAGTTGTCGGGCACGTGCTTCTTGACCCAGCCTCGAAACTCGTTGCCCTCGTGGGCGAACGCGGCGTTGGCATGGTTGTCGGCTTTCCTCTTGCGGTCGGGTCCGACGATCGGCGTCGGGCTGACCAGCACCTTCCAGTCGGCATCGCTGGCCAGGATCGTCTCCTTGAGCCAGCGCTTCTGCTCGGCGCCCCAGATGGTCTTGGCCGGACCGTCCACCATCCGGTTCGACGAGCGAAAGTCGCGCCCCTCGACCATCCACACCTGGAGGCCCTTGCCCCAGCGGTAGGTGCGGTAGGTCTTCTCGCCCATCGGCACCTGCTCGCGGAAGAGTCGCAGCCCTTTCTCGAACGTCATGGGATACATCTTGCGCGCGTTCTGGCTCGGCCAGCAGTCGTTGACCACGGTGTCGTGATCGTCCTTCTCCCAGTAGGCCGGCGCGTGCAGGTGGAACGTGATGTGACGTGGGTAGCTGTACATGCGCTGCCAGTGGTATCGAGCCACCTCGACCGTCGTGGCCCGCGGGTCCTCGCTGTCGTAGTACACGGTGTCGCCGGTGGGCACGATGAACTGCGGGTTCAGCTTCCCCATCGCCTCGTAGATGTGAAAGCCCTCGGGGTGATCGATGTCCTTGTACGCCTGGCCGGTGACGACCGTGAACGTCACGTCGGCGTACGTGGCGGCGGGCGGCGCGGTCTTGAATCGCCCGCGCAGCGGTGCGTGTAGGGGCTTGCCCTCGGGGCCGGCGGTCTCGGCTGCGTAGTAGTAGACCGT
>CAYMME010000760.1:0-2387 GCA_964391465.1 uncultured Planctomycetales bacterium | reverse complement strand
AGGGTCCGTACAGCGATTCGTATCGGTGCACGGTGTGGCCGAGGCCCGCTGGTCGGTCATCGACAACGGCGTGATGACGGGGGCGGTGTGTACGCTGTTCTTCGTAGTGGGGTCGGTCCTTTTCGTGTTCTATCACCAGCCGTTGCCGCCCGGCGTCCCGGCCGTCTCCGGCTTCCCGGAACTACCGAGAGAAGACCACCTGATGCCGCACTTCATCCTGACCGAGATCGCGCGGCCGGGGCTGATCGGGATCCTCCTCGCGGGGTTGTTCGCGGCTGCCATGAGCAGCGTCGACAGCGGCATCAACAACCTGACTGCCCTCGTGGTGTGCGACTGGTTGTCCGGACGCCGGCTGCGGGTCGGCTTCAGCCGGGTCTTGTGCGGTTGCTTCGGTGTTGCCGTGATCCTCGCGGCCCTTCTAATCCGCGAACTCGGCGGGCACGTGTTCGACATGGTCATGACGATCGCCGGCACCTTCTTCGGACCGTTGCTTGGCGTGTTCCTGCTGGGCATCTTCGTGAAGCGGGCGAACGCGGTCGGGGCGCTGGCGGGCATGCTGGCAGGGATGGCCGGCGTGATCTGGGTCATTCTCGGGACGGACATTTCACACTGGTGGTATGGGGCTTTCGGATGCGTACCGACACTCGTCGTCGGCCTGTTCGCGAGTTTGCTCGCCCCACCGCCCTCGGAGCAGAACACCCGTGGTTTGCTCGTGTACCGTGGCGAATCCGTCGTTTGACTCCGCGCCCGCACTCGACGCGTCCGCATGCGCATGAGAAGATTCGCTTCCAGAACTGCCGGTCTTCTTGTGCGGTCAACCGTCCGGGTACTCCTTCGTGACGAAACGGTTCGCCTCGGGCACGTTCGTCACGCGGAGGTTCTCGGAATCCCAAAGGGACCGGGGGCACAGACCGCGACCGGAGCGTTCCTCAGCTTGTGTGCCGCAATCCTGACTCTCACCGCGCCCACTTATGACCGTCGACCCGCGTCCGCTCATTTGGAATCGTGAGCCGGGCAAGCTGCCGGCGATGTTGCTCTTCTCCGAAACGCGGCGTCAGATGCGAGGACGGAATTCGCCGGATGGATGCGGAACGACCGACATCAGTTCTTCGCCCGAGCCGCTCTCAGGATCCGGTCGATCAGGCCGCCCGCCTTTGACGACTCGGCGATGTCGTGCCCTTGATGGCAGCCGGTGCGGCCCAGAGCATCATGATCTCGGGAGGGAAGATGCCGTAGGTGATGAGCGGCTTCAGGTCTCTTGCGCGGGCGAAGCTGACGGCGCCGTAGGGTGCCCGGCAGCTCTCGCGGATCGTGTCCAGCACCCGGTCGATCCTGTCCTTGCGATAGATTCCCGGCAGGCCTTGGAGATCGTTGTTCCACTCGCCGTCGAACTAGTTGGACATGATCGTGTCGTCTCGCTTAGCCGTCAACTTCGAGAATCATCTCGATTTCGACGGCGATCTGGCCGGGCAGCGAGCCCATCCCTACTGCGCTGCGGGCATGCATGCCGATCTCTTCCCCGAACACTTCGAGCATCAGGTTCGAAAACGCGTTCATGACCTTGGGGTGATCGGCGAAATCGGGCACGGCGTTGACCATGCCGAGCACCTTGATCACGCCTCGAACGCGATCTAGCGAGCCGAGCATGTGCTTGGCGGTGGCGAGCAGGTTCAGTCCGGCATGGCGGGCGGCCTCCTGTGCCCCCTCAAGGTCCAGGTCCACACCGACCTTGCCGATGATGAACTCGCCATCGACCATCGGCCCGTGACCTGAAAGAAACAGAAGGTTGCCGACCTGGCGGGCGCTCGCGAAACTGGCGGCCGGTGTCGGCAACGCGGGCAAGGTGATGTTCCGTTCGACGAGATTGGCTTCGGCACCCATGAGATGTTCTCCACGTTTCGGGAAATCGGTTCGGCTTGTCAACGACGAACGGGCCATCCACGGACCTTTTGTGCGTCAGGGCGTCCATCGCTAAGGTCCAGAGCCCGTTGTCCTTTTCCGCGGGGACAGGATGGGGCAAGTGTTAGAGAATTGCAGGCACTGAGGCGATGCGAGATCCGGCAGAGTCCGCGCCTGCCCAGGCCATGTTCGGGGCGCGTTGGGAGGTAAGTTGTGTTGGTCTTGCCGTGTGGTTCGCACCGAGCCCGATGTTCGACCATCGGTCCGCGGGCTTGTCCCCCTCAAGTAGGGCTGCGGCAGTGGTCGATGCCCCCAAGAACATGGAAGCAGCCTGCCCTTCCGAACGCTCCTCGAGGAACAGGTCCGGCGCAGTTGGCCGCGGCGGGATCGTGCGCGGGGTAGCCTCGCGCCGTCGCGTCTGACTGTCGCGTGGCAACGTTGATCCCTTCGTAAAAACCCCCTCGTTTTCGAGCGAAGGGACACTTGGC
>CAYMME010000759.1:0-2412 GCA_964391465.1 uncultured Planctomycetales bacterium | reverse complement strand
TCGCCGTACTGACCGACACGTCATGAAACCACCGCTGGGACGGTAAACAGTTACCTCGAATGCCATTAAGCTAAGCTGCATGTTGTTGTTCTAGCAAGCGTTTGCGCAATTCGTGGCGTGGCCGGCGCATGAGCGGGTAGGTCTTGTGGCGTCGCTTGATGCAACGAGGCTCCACTCGGTTCGGGCGTAGCGGATTGACCACCAGTTGCGGAATCGACTGAGACGGCGCCGATCTGGCACATTGTCTTGTCTCAGCCGGCCTCAATCCAGAACACAGACTTTGATGTTGCGAAACTCGAGCAGCCCGAGTTCGGCCTGGATGCCGATGTGGCCACGGTGGTTCTTGATGTCCCGGGCGGTTGTGATGCGTCGTCCGTTGAGCTTGACCCTGAGGGTCTCGCCGATGCAGGTGATCTCGTAGTGGTTCCATTTGTCGGGACGGTAGGCTTCGGCGATCGCGTCGAGGTTCGACTCGTGCACGAACGGCGGGGCCCCGTACGGAATCATGGTTCCGATGGGGAACTTGCCCGTGATCGTGTCCATGCACTGGACCTGGTAGCCGTTGTCCGGCCAGCCTTCATCGTTGTCCTTGCTGGTGGGGCCGGTGCGAACGAAGATCCCGCTGTTGGCCTCCTTCTCGAGGAAGCGGAAGTCCATGTCGAGCACGAAGTCGCCGAACTCGCGCTCCGACCGGAGCCAGCCGGTTCCCTTGTTGACGTGGAGCAGGCGCTTGCGGACCGAGAACTGCCCGCCGTTCTCGATGACCCAGCCGTCGAGGTTCTTGCCGTTGAAGAGGGACACCGCCTCGACGGGGACAACCTCATACCGCCGGGCCGTGGGCTGATTGGCCTCGTAGATCCGATCTTCGTACCCCTTGGCCGCCTTGTGCAGTTCGGCGATGCGGGCGTCGCTCTCGGCCAGGAGGGTCTTGCGTTTCTCGTCGTCGAGGTCCTTCTTCGCCCGGTTCACTTTGATGGCGAGCCAGGCGTCCCGCATCGGCTTGACCGCCTTCTCGTTCCGCTCCTTGTTGAGCATCGCCACCTTCAGGGCCTGCTGATACTGCGGCGTCGCTTCGTTGGCCTGGAGTTCGATGCGCGATCCGAGCTGCGCCGCGGTGTAGACGCCGACCGGAGCGCCGTCGATCTTGAGCTGGTATCGCCCCGGTTTGAGCCCCCGGACGGTGAGCCGCTCGCCGCTCAGCTTGTGGCCGGCCCGAGTGAGCGTGTAGCCCAGCCTCGCGTCGGCCGGCAGGACCCACGGCAACGCCTTGGCGAGAAACGTGAATCGCACCGAGCCGTCATCGCCTTCGATCTGCGAGACGGTTCCGCTCCGACCCGCGCTGCCTTGCCACTTCTTGCTCCCTTTGCGGACGGTAACCGACGACGCGCCGCGGTTCGGGTGCATCTGATCCAGGATTGAGAACGCCATCACCACCTGCCCGTCGGCACCGGGGTGCACGCCGTCGGCGACCAGGGTGAAGGCCGGGTCCTTCGCCCGTTGACCGAACGTGATCCGGTTCAGAGGCGAGTACATGTCGACGTAGCCGAGGCCGCGCTCGGTGGCCTGCTGGCGCAGCCACGCCCCGTAGAACGCAAGCACACCGTTGTAGTATGCCAGCGCGTCCGGGCGCTTCTTGAACCAGCCGGAGTCCCTGGCCTTCAGCGGCCGGGCGTCGAACATCGTCGGGCTCATCGGGACGGCCGCCGCACCGATCTCGGCGATCTTGCCGAGGACCGCGGTCATGTCCCGTTCGTATGTGGAGAAGACTTCGTGATCGAAATGCTTGTACTGGCCGTCGTTCATGCCGAGCAGAATGGTCACCACCTTGGGCTTGAACGATGCCACGTCGCGGTCGAAGCGCACCAGCGCGTCACCGCCCTTGTCGCCGCCCACGCCCGCGTTGTGGAAGCGAATCCGCACGTGCGGGTAGCGGGTGTAGAAGTAGTCCTCGACGTACTGCGTGTAGAGGCACTGATGCGTGATACTGTCGCCCAGGAAGACGAGCGTGTCGCCGTCACTCAGGTCGATCCGCGTCAGCGGCGGCGTGTACTCGGCACCCGCCAGCGGCCCGGCCAGAAGCGTGAGGCAAAGAATGGCGGTCGCAAGAATGGTTCGTCGCACGAGAGTTCTCCTTGTCCTTGGGTCGGATGCGTAACACAGGTTCGCGTGGCATGAATATAAGGCGACCGTCGGCCGCAACCAAGGCGTGCGCCCATCTCGTCCGGATGTGGCGACGCAAGGGTACAACGAACGTACGCAACGTACCGTCAGTGGGTGCACTCGCGCGCCGAGTCAATCAGGATGACCCCGCAGGGGTCCAGCGTGGTTGGCCCAGGGCGCAAGCACGTACGTGTGTAGCGTCGGGTGCCACTGGCAGCTTGCCTGCCAGTGCCTTTGCCGCAGAACACGGGC
>CAYMME010000758.1:0-2442 GCA_964391465.1 uncultured Planctomycetales bacterium | reverse complement strand
CGCGACAACGGGGAGGGAGTGGCCGGCTACCCCCGGCCTCTCCCTTACCCTCTGGTGCCGCATGTTGCGCGACCGCGTTCACGATTGTGGCGTGTGCCGATGCGCGACCAAGCGTCGCTCCTCCGGGGCTCGGCTACCGGAACCGAATCGCGTACAGGTCGGCGTCTTTGAGATGGATGCGTAGGCGCACGGGCTTGCCGGCCAGCTTGGATACATCGGGGCCTGCCTTCCAGGTCACGATGCGGTCGATCTCGTCGCCGATGATCTCCCGGCAGTCGGCCAGGGTGTGACCTTCGACCGGCTTGCCGTCGGGTTGTTGGATCTCGACGCGGATGCCGCCTGCGGCCGAGGTGGCGTAGTTGACCGTGAGGTTCTTGCCCGCGAAGCGGAACGGCTTGGTGATCGTCTCGCCGCCGGCGTAGGGGCCGCTGACGGAGACGAACCCGTCGGTGCGGAGGCGGAAGCGGACCAGCCGATGCGTGGGCTGGGCGTAGTCTTGCTGGATGTGGATGGCCATCGCATCGGGCCCGAGGGGCACGACGCCGTAGGTCGGGTAGTTGGTGCGCGAGGTCCAGTTCCCCAGGCCCGGTCCGGGCCGGATGAACGACTCGAGGAACGTGCGGGCGTAGCGGTTGCCGCCGCGCGTGCTCAGCAGGACGCTGTCCGAGCAGTCGCCGAAGTAGCCGGGGTTCACGCCTATCTTTTTGGCCTGGGCCTCGGAGAGGATCTTCCGGCCGGGCATGAACCGGGCGGCCACCGCGATGTAGATGTGCGGAGCCCGGAAGTACGGACGCGTCTGGTTGGTGTACAGGTGCTCGTTCGGGGCGTCGCCGAACGTCATGTCGACGGGCTCGGACCAGTTGAGGAAGTCCGGGGAAGTCGCCCGCGTGATCCAGCGCACCTTGTTCTTGAACGTGCGGAAGTAGCAGAGGTACTGCTTCTCGTGGGCCGACCAGAAGATCACGTTCTGCGAGTCGAACGCGCCCTTGGTGATGATGGGCTTGTCGCGAAGCTTCTTCCAACGGACACCGTCGGGCGACACGAACGGGATCAGTCCGCTCTTGCCGCTGCCGCCGACGGCCTTGTAGCGCTGCTCGGGCGACGTCCCGGGCCGCGTGTCGATGAAGGGGGCGAAGTTGTGCGAGCACGGCGCGTGACCGGCGAGGATGACGTTGTTGTCGCGCGTTCCGTTGACCTCGAACAGTTTCAGGTTGGGCTTCGTCCAGGTGATTCCGTCGCGGCTCTCGGCGTAGCAGGTGACCTCGGAGTCCGAGCCGTCGCGGCGGGCCTTGGGCAGGCCGCGGTAATACAGGCGATATGTGCCGTCGTCCTCGAGGATGGTCACGTAGCCGCAGAACAACCCTTCCCACGGACGGTCGAACTCGAGGGCCACACCGTCGAGCTGCGGCTGATGCATCTCCAGCCGCGCGCCCTTGAGCGAGTCGATCAGGTAGTGATCAACGAACAGCTCGCGCCGCGAGCCGATGTCGACTACGGCGTCACCCATTGCGCCGGACGGGGTCGTCACGAGGAATGCGGCGGCGATCAGGACCGTGCGATTCATGATACGACGCATGTCGTGTGCTCCAACACAAGTTGACCGTGTACGTTCGACTTCCAAAGGGTGGCCCGTGGCTTCAGCCGCGGGGGACGCGATTTCCGCGAATGCGCTCGCGCATGCGTTGATGTGAGCGTCAGTCGTCATCGCTCCTTGGTGCTCGGACCCACCTGTCGCCCGGGTCGCAGCGCCAAGCATGCCACCCGAGTGGGAAGTCGGCTAGGCCTGCCACACTTGGGTCCAGGTCTACAATCTCACTTAGCAGGACGACCGCGGCATCTTCAATGCGAGCATCAGCCGCTCCCAGGAACTGCCAAGTGCCGTCCTCGCAATCATGTGTCACGTGCAGGATTGGCTGGGCTTCAAACACAATCTGGCGAAGTGTGATTACCGCGACGTTCTCGGGGTCATCGAACGGCCATTCGTCCACGGCAGATTCCTGTCTCGACAGTCGTTCGGCGCACCCGTCTTCGGGTGCGGATCCCGTGTACCCGATCGTGTCCCCCACCTCTGAAGAGGTGGGCCACCCGGCCGTGCACTGGCGGGCGAGCCGCCAGTGGCACCCAACGTCAGACCCACCGGGATCAGCCCTCAGGCAAGTGCATTCTTGTCGTCGGCGCTCGTGGTCGATCTCTTCAGACGCTCGGCCATTGCGGCGCGGCGCTCGCCAAACTCCTTGATCGCCTTGCGGTAGGCGTCGAGGCTGGGCTTGTCCTTGCGGGCGGCCTGGATGATCACCTCTTCGGCGTCGACGAACTCCTTGCACACGCCGGCCACCTCGGCCGCGAGCGCAGACGGGATGTTCGTCACGCCGTTTGCGTCACCGTGGAGCAGGTCACCGGGCTTGACGGTTAGCCCGCCGATCTGCACCGGCACCTGCGTCT
>CAYMME010000757.1:0-2460 GCA_964391465.1 uncultured Planctomycetales bacterium | reverse complement strand
CACCTACGACCCGGTAGCCCAGACGGTGACCTACGACATCAGTGCCGTCAATGCATGGACCACCGTGAGCGCGGTAGGCATGAAACCCTGCGGTGGGGGAACACCGGATCCCGACAACGTCTTCTGGTGCAACGGCACGGGTTGTCGGTTCGACGTGAACACCCAGTGCCCCGACGGCAGCGACGACTTCGCGCCGGCACCGTCGGGCTGTTCAGTGTGTGAGGTCACGATGGCAGGAGGAAAGCAGGTGCTCGACGGTGATTGCGGCCCTTGTCCTGACGGTAGCTCCGGCAATCAGATCCCCGCCAATACGACGTTCAACCCGAACAACGTCGGAGGCACGGAGTGGACCTGGACGGGGAGCCAGGATTTCGCTCTCGGCTGGGGATACGATGAAGGGACGCACGCCAACCGACGGGCCAATTGCGACGCGAATGCTTCGTGTCAGGTGGTAGACAACGGGGCGGCGAACACCTGCCTGGGCGGCTGTGAGCTGTGCATGGTGGTGGAGAACCCGCCGGGCACCGGAGCTGAGCCATGCCTCAAGTTCTGCTGCCCGGACAGCTGGCATACGTATGACGGCCACGACTATCGCTACGACAGCGCGGGCTGCACGGCGATCGGAGTGCAAAAGGGCACCGACTACACGGTAGCGGTGAAGAGCGCGTGCCCCTACGTGTACACCTATGGCTACGAAGACCGCTCATCCACTTTCGAGTGCGGATTGAGCGCCTCGCTGCTGGTCATGGCCTGTCCCGACGTCGCCAACTTCCCTTCGAGTCTGTAGCCTACCGCCGCGGGCGGCTATCGTCGCGGCTAGCGCCCCGCCACCGTGCGAATGGTGCCCTGCGAGATGGCGCGCAGCCGTTGGTTGACGGCGTCGGCCACGTACAGCGTGCCGTCCGGAGCCACGGCCACGTCGGCCGGCTGGGCAAAGGCGCCGAGTAAGGCTGGGCCGTCGCCGTAGCCAAAGCGGCCCGAGCCGGCCACGGTACGGACCAAGCCGTCCTTGATGGCACGGATGACGTCGTTGCCCGTATCGGCCACGTAGACCGTGCCGTCAGTCGCTACGGCGATGCCTGCCGGAGCCTCGAAGAGCGCCACTTGCTGCTCGCCGTCGCGGAAGCCCGCGCGCCCCGCACCCGCGAGGGTGTGGACTCGTCCCTGGTGGATGATGCGTATGCAGTGGTTGAGCTCGTCGGCGACGTACACGGTTTCGTCGGGGCCGAGGGCCACGGCCGAGGGCGCGAAGAACTCCGCGTGCTCGGCGCTGCCGTCGCGGCGCCCAGGCTTGCCCGAGCCGGCGAGCGTGGTGACTACGCCTCCTGCGATGGCGCGGATGACGTGGTTGCGGGTGTCGGCAACCGCCACGCGCCCCTGCTCGTCCACCGCAACGCCTTGGGGCGAGCGGAAGCGGGCCTGAAGGACCGGTCCGTCCGCCAACCCGGGGTGTCCGTCGCCTGCGAAGGTGGTGAGCTCGCCTCCCTTGATGACGCGGATCTTGTGGTTCTCGCCGTCGGCCACGTACACCACGCCGCCAGGTCCAATGGCCAAGGCCCAAGGCGAGGCGAGCTGCGCGTCCTGTACGTGGCCGTCGAAGCTTCCCCACTCGCCGGAGCCGGCCAAGGTCGTCACCCGGCCGTCCTTTACCTGTCGGATGCGGCAGTTGTCCCAATCGCCGACCAGCACCGTGCCGTCGCGGGCCACGGCCACGGACCATGGCCGCGAGAGCCGCGCCTGGCGGGCCGCCCCCTCCACGAAGCCTCCCGCCGGCGAGCTCGCCACCGTGCTGACGCGCTCGTCTCGAATCACGCGCAGCGAGTTGGCAGCTGTGTCGGACACGTAGATTTGCCCTTGGTTGCCAACGGCCACGCCTTGGGGCAGCCGGAAGGTAGCCAGGTGTCGATCATCGTCTTGGGTGCCCCACGCGGCAGCGCCGGCCCAGGGCTGGAGCTCGCCCTGGTGCATGTGCCAGATGCGGCTCCCCGCCGGATCGGTCACGAACAGCGCACCGTTCGGTCCTGCGGCAATGGCGCTACGGAGGGCGACGAATCGCTCGAAGGTCGCCTCGCTGGCGACTCGGGCCCGTTGCGGCTCCAGATGGGCCACGGTGCGCACCTCGCCGCCCTCGATGGCGCGGATGCGGCGATTGCCCGTGTCGGTCACGTAGAGGACCCCTTCGGGCGACAGGCTCAGATCCGAGGGACTACGGAAGCGAGCCTCCGCGAGCGCGCCGTCCGCCTGCCCAAAGGAGCTATTGCCCGCAAAGGTGCTCACGCCGCCGTCCTTGATGGCCCGGATGCAGTGGTTGCCCGTGTCGGCCACGTAGACCGTGCCGTCGGCCGCTGCGGCTAGGCCCGCCAGACCGTGGAATCGCGCCTCGTGGGCTTCGCCGTCTTGGTAGCCGGGCTCGAAGCCTCCGGCCACCGTGTGCACGTGACCGTTGCGGATGACCCGAAC
>CAYMME010000756.1:0-2467 GCA_964391465.1 uncultured Planctomycetales bacterium | reverse complement strand
CTGCTAGAACAACAACATGCAGCTTAGCTTAATGGCATTCCATCCTGACACCTTTCTCAAGCCGGCTCAAGGTGTGCTTCGCCCAAGACGATTGTGGAGGAACGCAATGACACGATGTATCCACCCGGCGTACGGGACAGCGTTCTGCGTGGCCGTGGCCATTGCGGCTGCGGACGCGTCGGAGAAGGTCACGATCTACCGCGACACATGGGGTGTGCCCAACATCTACGCGGAGTCGGAAGAGGCGGCCTGCTATGGGCTGGGGTATGCCCAGGCTGAGGATCGACCGGAGCAGATCTTCAGCAACTACAGAACCGCCATCGGTCGCCTGTCGGAGACGGCCGGGCCGAGCGGGCTCCAACCGGATTTCTTTGCCCGGCTCTTCCGGTCTGCGGAGGTGTCCAGGGAGAACTGGCACAAGGTCTCGCCGCACGTCCGGTCTTGCATGACCGCATTCCAGGCCGGTGTTCGTCGGTACTTCGCCGATCATCCCGACAAGAAGCCGGACAACTACATCGCGATCGAGCCGTGGATGTGTGTTGCCCTCAGCCGCGCGGTGATCTGGGGCTGGCCTCTGGGGCAGGCCGGGTCCGATCTGATCGCCGGAGGCATCGAACCGCCGAAGATCGAATACCGCGGCTCGAACCAGATGGTGCTCGCTCCATCGAGGACGAAGGACGGCGTGGCCGCAGCGATCATCGACCCGCATCTCGGCTTCTACGGCATGCTGCGGTTCTACGAGGCGCGGACGTATAGTCCCGAGGCGGCCATCGCCGGCGTCACCGTCACCGGGATGCCGCTCAGCTTGCTCGGCATGGGTCACAACGACTACGTCTCGGTCGCCATGACCACCGGCGGGCCGGACACGGCCGACGTCTTCAAGGAGACGCTCAATCCCGACAACCCCAACCAGTACAAGTACGACGGCAAGTGGCGTGACGGGACCCGACGAACCATCAAGATCGCCGTCAAGACCGACGACGGGACGATCGACCACTTCACACGTGAGATTCTGTACACGCACCACGGGCCGGTCATCGCGGAGAAGGACGGCTTCGGATACGCCGCGGCCCTTGCGTATGCCGACGAGGTCGGCCTGGCCGATCAGACGTACGGTTTCTTCAAATCGAAGAACATCAAGGACGTGCAGGACGCGCTGGCGATGGCCCAGCTCATGCCGCAGAACATCATGGTCACGACCGTCGACGGGGACATCTACTATCAGCGGACGGGCCGCGTGCCGATCCGACCCGACGGCCTCGACTACAACAAGCCCGTCGACGGCAGCACGTCCAAAACCGAATGGAAAGGCATCCATCCCACCCGCGACCTGGTCCAGATTCTGAACCCCGAGTGCGGTTGGATGCAGAACTGCAACGTCTCGCCGCACGTGATGTTCCGCGACAGTCCGCTGACCGACGACAAGTACAAGTCGTACATCTACATGCGGCCGGAGTTCAAGGGTCTCAAGTACGGACTGCACCAGCGGGCGCGGATGACGTTTGACCAGTTGGACGCGATCGACAAGGCCACGGTCGAGGACATCTTCGAGCTCGCGCTCTCCCCGCAGGTATACGGCGTCAAGCCGTGGCAGGACAGGCTCCGGACCGCGTGGCAGAAGGCCGACCCCGAAAGCAAGGCCGACGAGAGGCTGTCGCGGTTCGTCAACGCGATCCTCACCTGGAACGGTCGGTCGGAACGGGATTCGACCGGCGCCCTTCCGTACCGGCACTGGAAGGATCAACGAGGAGCGCTGGGCCGCGAGGTGGGCAATCGCCTGGGCAATCCACCGGGCTTCATGCTCACCGACCAGGCGGTCATCAAGATGGTCAAGGACGGCTGCAAAGCCATGATCGCCGAGCACGGCCGGATCGACGTGAAGTACGGCGACGCGTACCGCTGCGGCCGAAAGGGCGGGAAGCGGACAGCGCCGGCCGAGGGCGGCGGCATCAACGGGATTGCCACGCCACGAGCCCTGGGCTTCGGCGAGAAATCGGAAGACGGATACCGACTGATGACGGGCGGGCAATGTGCTCTGCAGATCGCCCTGATGGCCAAACCACCGAAGTCCTGGACGGCCGCCCCGCTCGGCCAGTCGGATGATCCCGAGTCGCCCCACTTCGACGATCAGGCCATCAAGCTGGTCGGCAACCGGAAGCTCAAGAGCACCTACTTCAGGGACAAGGCCACGCTACTCGAAGACCTCGAGTCGAAGAAAGAACTGGTCTACCGGAAGTAGGTGCGGCGCAGACAAGAAGGAGAACAGGCCGGGTCAGCACGAAAAGCATGTAGGGTCACCCATTAGGCCTTTCGTGTCAAGGCGCGAAGAGCCCCTGTTGGCTGTTCGACTTCCTTTTTCGTGAACAACCCGTTTCTTCCGTCGCTCGAGACGCTCACGCGCCGTGGTACGCACCCTGGTTTTCTCTGGTTCGATGCTATGCCGCAGGCACGCACCAGTCACCCATCA
>CAYMME010000755.1:0-2516 GCA_964391465.1 uncultured Planctomycetales bacterium | reverse complement strand
GCCCAGCCAGATCAGCGGCGGGGAGCAGGAGAGGACGGCCATCGCCCGGGCCGTGTGAAGAAGAGAGGTCACGGTGAAGAGGGAGTAGCCGATCCCTTCCTCGAACTCGCCCTCCTTGCCGTGCGACGACAGCGCCTGAAGCAAGTTCTTGACGCCCAACTCATAGGCGTCGCGGTGCGTTTCACGCCCCAGATACAGGCATGCCCGCACCAACCCTTCCGTCGGCAGCACCCATTGGTTCGTGATGGCGTTGTCGGTTCGTACGAACCAGGGTCGCTTCGTCTTCCAGTCGTCGACCACGCCCGGGATCTCTTTGGACAGCAGCGTCTTGAACGCGCCGACGAGTTCCGCGTCCACGTCGTCGCCCAGGATTTCCAGCGTGGTCACGATGGCCCGAACCCCGCACCCCGTGGCCAGCCAGTTTCCGTCGGTGTTGTCTTTCGGGAAGCGGGCGCCGGGTCGGAACAGTGTCCATCCCGGGCGCTGCAGGGGGCTCCACGTGGTCATCTCGCGCAACTGGGCCAGAACGTGCTCGCGAATCGCTGCATCGTCCGTGATCTTAACGACTGCGGCCGCGGCGGGCAGGGCGGTGGCCAAACGGTTGCACGATGAGAAGTCGCTCATGGCCAGAGCGAAGGTCGTGCGGATCTCGTCCTCGAGCACCTTGGCCCGGCCGTCGAGCGACGTGCGATGCTTCCCTACGTCTTCGTACCGGTACACCCGTCGAACAAGGCCTCGCTTGACCTCGGCTCGAGCCTCGGCTGTCAACGTGCGCACGGCGTCGGCAAGCGCGGGGTCCCGTTTCACCGCATCGACGGTCTCCGCCCAACTCAGGACCTTACCCTTTGGCGGAATCTCCTGCCCGGAGCTGAGCGGAACCGAGACGAGGCCGACCATCACCACCACTATCCACACTGTATTTTGCTTCATGATGCACACGTTATCCCATCGCAGCCGCACGACCGCAACCAAACCGTGCGGTCCGCTACGACGAATCACTCGGGTGCCATGGCCAAGCCGCTGCCGAGGGAGCGGCGCCGCCATGCTTACTACCTCTCAAGGTTGCTTCGTGACTCTCCACCCACACAGACTCTACGCAGCAACAGCCGGCAGATCGTGTGCAACGTCATGCATGGCGGCGCCCGCTGCAGGCGGGCTTGGCCATGGCACCCACCGCGTGCGGATTGTCGATCAGTAGTTCGTGAACGAACCGTCCTCGCGACGGAAGTGCGGAGGTTCGGTCATCTCACCCGGATGCGCCTTGGCCGCCTCCTTGTTGAAGCGCACACCGAGGCCGGGTGCGGTCGGTACGGTCAGGCACGCGCCTTCGAGTCTGAAGTCACACTCGAAGACATCGGGGAGCATGTCCTGCGGCGGGAAGAGCACTTCCTGCGGGCCGGCATTGGGGCACGCGACGTCGAGGTGCAGCGACGCGGCCGTACACACCGGACCGAGCGGGTTGTGCGGCAGCATCCGGATCAGGTGCGTCTCGGCCATTGCGGCAATCTTCTTGGCTTCGGTCAACCCACCGGCGACGCAGACATCCACGCGCGCGAAGTCGATCAGCTCCTCCTCGATGGCCTGGCGGAACTCCCACTTATTTGCCCACTGCTCACCCGCCGCCAGCGGTACGCTCGTGTGACGGCGGATGTGACGGTATCCGGCGAAGTGCTCGGCGCGGATCGGGTCTTCGACGACGAACATGCGCAGCGGCTCGCACTGGCGGCAGAACCACACGGCCTCGGGCGGGTCGAGCCGCGTGTGCAGGTCGACCATGAGTTCCATCGCATCAGAGATCGCCTCGCGCACCGCGCGCAGCTCCTCGATCGTCCGCAGCGCCGCATCATGCGGATTGAACACTTCATCAACCGCCTGCGGGCAAACCCGGAAGTAGCGCTGTCCGTCTGCCACCGCGCGCTCGGCGCGTCGCGCCACTTCCGCCGGGTCAGGCGGCGCCTTGCTCTCGCCGGGCCTCGTGGGGTGCTCGGGTCGCCCGGACAGGTATCCGGGCTGGAAGAAGCACTCGACGTGATCGCGGCACCGACCACCCAGCAGCTCGTAGACCGGCACGCCCAGGGCTTGACCCTTGATGTCCCACAGTGCGATGTCGATCCCCGACAGGGCCGAGCCGATCGCGCGGTCGGCCGGGTAGAACCCGCCGCGCGACATCTGCTGCCAGATGTGCTCGATACGCATCGGGTCCTGGCCGACGAGCCACGGTTTCATGTGCTCGACAGCTCCGTCGATCGCCTTCCAGCGGCGCTGGAGCCCCGCTTCCCCGACGCCGGTCAGCCCTTCGTCGGTCTCGACGACGATGACTACGAGCGTCCGGCCCGGGGCCTGCACGACATGGGTTTGAATATCAGTGATTCTCATGCGTGGCCGTCACTTCCTTCGCACTGTTTCTTCGTGAGACGGATGCCGGCCTTGCCGGCGTAGGTGTTCAGCGTCGGGTGCCACTCAACGCCGTTAACTGTCTCATGCTGCGACGTTCGCGGTTTTGCTGTGTATCTGAG
>CAYMME010000754.1:0-2523 GCA_964391465.1 uncultured Planctomycetales bacterium | reverse complement strand
GGAAGAGCTCTACGACCACGAGGTCGACCCGATGGAGTGGACAAACCTCGCGAAAGAAACGCGCCACGCGGACGCGAAGAAGCAGCTCGCCGCGTGGCTCCCGAAGACCAACGTCAAGGACGCACCGTCCCAGAAGCGCAAGCCCAAAAAGAAGCCCAAGACGAGGAAACAACCGTGACCTTCAACAAGCACCGGCGGACCGAAAGCCGAGACGCGACCGTGAGGGAGCGTGCACTTCACAATGTGAAACCGATGCGCGTCGGTCGGCCCCGATGCACGCAAGGAAGCATCGCACTCGCCGTCGTCACGTGCGTGACCGGTGGAACACTGCATCGCGCCGTCGCCGCCGCACCGTCCGCCAAGCCCCCGAACATCGTCTGGATCTGGGCGGACAATCTCGCCTACGCCGACGTTGCCGTCTACGGCCACCCGCGCGTCGAGACCCCGGCGATCGACCGGCTGGCGGATCAGGGCACGCGCTTCACGCAGTTCTACGTGGCCCACGTGGTGTGCAGTCCGTCGCGCGCCGCCCTACTCACGGGCCGGCAGCCGTTCCGCGTGGGGATCGTCGACGTGCTCCGCCCCGACGGGCCGTCCGGCATCCCGGACGACGAGATCACGCTGGCCGAAGCCCTTCGCGAGCGCGGCTACGCCACCGCGGCCATCGGCAAGTGGCACCTCGGCGACCGCCGGCAGTACCTCCCGTTACAGCACGGTTTCGACCGCTACTTCGGCCTGCCGTACAGCATGGACATGCTGCCCACGGTGCTGTACCGCGATAACGAGATCATCGACGAGCTGGCGGGCGACAAGGTCCGCAACGTGACCGAGCGTCTCACCGATGAGGCCATCGCGTTCATCACGGCCAACAAGAGCCGCCCGTTCTTCGTGTACTTCGCCCACACGATCCCCCACCCGCCGTTGAACCTGCCCGAGCGCTGCCGCACCCCCGATCGGCCCATCTACGAGGACGCGATCGAGCACCTCGACGAGCAGGTCGGCCGCTTGCTCGAGGCCCTCGACCGACTCGGCCTGACCGACAACACTCTGGTGGTCTTCTCGAGCGACAACGGCCCCATGGGCAAGGGCGGTAACACAGGCGGCCTTCGGGGCGCGATCCGCGACTCGTACGAAGGCGGCGTCCGCGTGCCGTTCATCGCCCGCTGGCCGGGCCGGATCCCCGCCGGTCGGGTCGAAAACCGCCCTGCCATCGCCTACGACATCTTCCCGACGTTCGTCGGGCTCGCCGGCGGCCGCGTCCCCGACGACCGGGTCTACGACGGCCAGGACATCCTGCCGCTACTGACCGGAACGGGAACGTTCGAGCGCCGCCAACCGTTCATCTGGATCTACGCCAACAAAGTGACCGCGATCCGCGACGGCCGCTGGAAGCTGCACGTCGCCGCCCGCGGCAGACCCCTCAAGTCACCCGAGTTGTACGACATCGAGAAAGACCCGCAAGAGAAACAGAAGCTCACCGACCAGCACACAGAGGTCGTCGCCGGCCTGATGAAGCAGATCACCGCCATGCAGGCCGAGGTCCCGTACGTATGGACACTACGTTACCCAGTCCGCGACCCCGCGAAGATGAAGAGCGGAGTGAGGAGAAAGTAGCTGCTAGCTGTTAGGAATTCGTTACTCGTCATTCTCTCGTCATTCGTCATTCGTCATTAGGAATTCGTCATTCCACCACACCACCCGCTCGTTCGCATTGCCGACGCGCTCACAAAGGATCTCAAGTCCCTGCGCTTCGCCGCCCCCGTCACCCACGTCTACAACCCGCTCGTCTACGCGCAAGCGACCCACCGCCAGTACGTCACGCGGTACGGCAATCCGTCGTGCGAGGCCATCCTGCTCGGCATGAACCCCGGTCCGTGGGGCATGGCCCAGACCGGTGTGCCGTTCGGCGAAGTGAGCATCGTGCGCGAGTGGTTGCAGATCGACGGAGACGTCGACAAGCCCGCCGTCGAGCATCCCAAGCGGCCGATCCAGGGGCTGGCCTGCCCGCGCAGCGAGGTCAGCGGGGCACGGCTGTGGGGCTGGGCTCGCGACACGTTCGGCACGCCGGCGCGGTTCTTCGCCCGGTTCTTCATCGCCAACTACTGCCCGTTGTGCTTCATGGAAGAGAGCGGCCGGAACCGCACGCCCGACAAACTCCCCGCCGCCGAGCGCGAGCCGCTGCTTGCTGCTTGCGACCGGGCGTTGCGGAAGACCGTCGAATACCTGAAGCCGGCTCACGTCATCGGCATCGGCACATTCGCCGAGTCGCGCGCTCGCGAGGCCCTCGACGACATGGGCGTACAGATCGGCCGCATCCTGCACCCCAGCCCCGCCAGCCCGCAAGCCAACAAAGACTGGGCCGGAACCGCAACGATGCAGTTGCAGGCGTTGGGGATTCGCGTGTAATGCGGAACTCGCCCGCCGTCTCACCTGCGGGTCACACCAAGCTCGTGTAGCGTCTCACGCAAAGTGCATTCTTTCCGAACCGCGACCGTCAGGGAGCGGCAATGCCTCGCCTTGCCT
>CAYMME010000753.1:0-2534 GCA_964391465.1 uncultured Planctomycetales bacterium | reverse complement strand
GTTGACCAGCGGCTTTGCCGTGGCCATCTTCATGGCCAACGCCGGCGGGGCGTGGGACAACGCCAAGAAACTGATCGAGACCTTCGGCAAGATCACGGCCAAGGAATTCAAGGACGACGCGGCGGTGCGCGAGCAGGTGCCGGCGGCGATCCGCAACGACATCGCGGCCCGGGCGGCCAACGCGCCGGACGACTACATCGTTTACGGCAAGGGCTCCGAAGACCACAAGGCCGGCGTCGTGGGCGATACGGTCGGCGACCCGTTCAAGGATACGTCGGGCCCAAGCCTGAACATCCTCATCAAGCTGATGAGCATGGTCTCGGTCGTGTTCGCCGGGCTGATCGTCAAGTACGCGCCGTACATCGCGGACTTGCTCCACATAGGCAATTGAGGGAGTGGCTGTCGGCGATTGCGGAACTCGGATTTCGGATTGGGGCGTAGCCAGCAACCGAGCCCCAAGCGCAAGCGCGGGGTCCATGCTGCGGACCCGGACCCGCTCGCTCGCGCTCGGGGCTCGGATCTGATCTGCGCATTGCCGCGCAGCCGCCAACCGTCTTACCAGACCCCGGGCACGAGTCGGAAACGCACCTGCGCGGCGTACGCTGCGTAGCCTTCGAGTTCTGCGTGCAGGTAGCGATCTTCCACGACGAGTCGTCGCGCGAGCAGTAGGAGGAAGGGAGCAATGGGTACGAGCGACCACCACGAGCCCAGCAGGAGTCCGCCGCACGCCGCTGCGAGGATGCTCCCTAGGTAGCCGGGGTGACGGATGTACCGGTAGGGGCCGGTTGTGACCACGTGGTGGCCTCGCTCGCTTTGAATACGTACGACCGGTGAGAAGAAGCGGTTGACGCGCACCGCCCACATCATCGTCCCGACGCCGGCTACGTAGCCGATCAGGCCGGCGACGTGCACCGCAAGCGGCACCGTGCCGGACCACCCGAACCGCCCAACGTCCAGACCCGCCACGACCAGATGGCCGAGCAGCAGCGGCACGGCGAACCAGCGCAACTGCCGGTCCGTCCCGCCCGGCCCCGGCCGGATGCGCTCCTTGCGCAGATCGGGATCCATCGTGGCCGCAGCGACGGTCATCTGAATCGCGTGAACGCCGATCAGTACCCAGAACCACGGCAGATCCAACCGCCCCGCGCACCCGAAAAGCGTGCCCGCGAGGACGAGTTCGAACAACAGTATGCGAAGGACAAGACCCATGTGTTCGACTTGCTCCGGGTGACAACCCAAGGCGGGCGCCAAGCCACGGCTGCCCCATCGCAGTGGGCGAGCATAGTCACCTCGAACGGAGCCCGCCAGTGTTCGGCCGCCGTCCGCGGACGTCGAAAGCTGGTTATCGGCTGGCCCGAAATGGGAAGAATGCAGGGACGGAAGAAGCTTGCACCCCGAATACTGCAGTGCGGTGATACGCTGTGGCTGGTCTGAGGCTCATGGTGTGACATAGTATGTATCGGAGTGCGCCACAACGGCGCTCGAGGAGGAGGGGTCTCTTGGGCTCGTTCAGGCGAATGCGGACGTGTGGCAACGGCGGTTGGTGCGGCCCCGGCGTGGTGGCCTTGGTTCTTGCCGTCGTTCCGTGCGCCGCCGGACAGAACGTCGGATTTGTCAAGGTCGACGGGACACAGTTCGTGCTGAACGGACGACCCTTCTTCTTTGGGGGCACGAACAACTACTACCAGATGATTCACCGGCGGACGGGCCAGCCCGGTGTCGACGAGGTCATGGACGAAATGGCCGACCGGCGGATGACCGTGCTGCGAACGTGGGCGTTCCAGGATCTCGCCGAGCGCAGCGATTGTCTGCAATGCGCGCCGGCGCGCCTTCTCGTGGACGAAGACCCGATCGACTTCCTGGATGAATCCACGTTCGTGGCGCTGGACGAAACGCTGGCCGCGGCGGACGCAAGAGGTATTCGCTTGACCCTCGCCCTGGTGAACAACTGGGACGACTTCGGCGGCATGAACCGGTACACGCTGTGGCGGTTCGGGTCCACCGCCCATGACCTTTTCTACACCGATCCGACGATCAGGGGCTGGTTTCAGGATCTGATCGAGGCCCTGGTGCTTCGCGTGAATACGGTGAACGGTCGAGTCTACCGCGACGATCCGACCATCTTCGCGTGGCAGTTGGCCAACGAGCCGGAGGCGCAGTCCGGTAGCGTGCCCCCGGCCGAGTTCGACGCCTGGGTGGCCGAGATGAGCGCGTTCATCAAGAGTCTCGATGCCAACCACTTGGTGACAACAGGGATTGTCGGTTACTACGGCCCGGCCCACGCCGACCGGAACACCGACGCGTGGATGAGCTTCAAAGGTACGGACTTCATCGACAACCACCTGCACTCGACGATTGACTTCGCGACGTGCCACATTTGGCCGCAGCACTGGGGGTGGGACCCCATCGGGAGTACCGGGAGCGCGCTGGCCACGACGACGGCGTTTGTGCAGCAGCGCCTCGTCGATGCGGAGAACGTGCTAGCCCGGATTATTCACGCCGGTGGTGAGAAACCGTTCCGCGGGCTTCGTCGA
>CAYMME010000752.1:0-2534 GCA_964391465.1 uncultured Planctomycetales bacterium | reverse complement strand
CTGGCAGCACGACACGCTGACCGAGGACCTCGACCTGTCGTACCGGGCCCAGATGAAGGGCTGGCGTTTCGTGTACCTGCCGGACCTGATCTCGCCGGCCGAGCTGCCGCCGGACATGATGGCGTTCAAGACCCAGCAGCATCGCTGGGCCAAGGGCGGGGCCCAGACGGCCCGCAAGCTCCTGCCGCGCGTGCTGCGTTCGCGACTGCCGTTCAAGATCAAGTTCGAGGCGTTCTTCCATCTGACCAGTTGCACCATCGCCCCGTTCGTCGTGCTGCTGACGCTCCTGCTGATGCCGGCCCTGTTCCTGAAATTGCATCTGTTCGCCCCGCATTCGATCGGTCGCTTCCTGTTCGACGCATCGCTGCTCCTGCTGGCCACGTTCTCGGCGAGCACGTTCTACGTCGCCAGTCAGCGGGAGGTGTTTCGGACCTGGGGTGACAGCATCAAGTACCTGCCGTTCCTGATGAGCCTGGGCGTGGGAGTGTCGCTGAACAACGCCCGGGCGGCGTTGGAGGGGTTCTTCGGCAAGCCGGGCGAATTCGTGCGGACGCCGAAGTTCGGGGTGGCCACGTCCGCGGACGCGAGCTGGAAGCATCGGCGACCGGAGAAGGCCCGCAAGAAAAAACGCAAAATCCAGCCCTACCTCGAACTGGCGATGGGTGTCTATCTCTCGGGGTGCGTGGTTCTGTGTCTTGTGTACCGCGAGATCGGGATCGGCGTACCCTTCCTGACCCTCTTTGCGGTGGGGTATTTGTACGTCTCGCTGCTGTCGCTCGCCGGAGAGAGGGCCCGTGCCGTGGAGGCGGCCACCGCCGGCCCGGACGATGCCGCGGCGGCAACGTCCTGACCTCTCCGCCGCCCGGCCGCAGCCGAACCGCTGGGGGACTTGTGATGCATCGTTCCAAACGTCCGTGGCGTACCCAACTGGCCCTGTGGCTGCTGGTCATGAGCTTCGTCCTGCCCCAGACCACGTGCACCCTCGATGCACCGGCCGGCAGTACGATCGTGATCGACCAGAACGTCGCCCTGATCGCCGCCGACCTCATCCGCGACGTCGTCTTCCTGCGGAACGCGGACGACGACTACTTCGAGGAGGTCGGCGAGCACGACCACTGGTGGTGGTGGTAGCGAAGCCGACGGGGTAACGCAGACTGTAGCGGCCGGCGCCTCGCCGGCCGTTTGCGGGTGCATGTCAACGGCGGGGCAGACCAACCGGAATTCCACCGCCAGGCTCCTCCGCCCCGTCCGGGGCGGCTACGGATTATTGTGCACTGGAAACCACGGGTTCCGCTTTGCTCCACCCGTGGCTACGGTCCTCGGCCCCGTCGGGGCCGGCGCCGGTCGCCGCCGCGGGAAGCAAGCACACGACAACGCGTCGCGCGCCTCCGTACCTCGGCCGCTCTCGCGTGCATTTCGGAACCCGACGGTCTCTGATCGTCGCTCGACTCACCTCGCAAGCATGTCACGTACGAAGAATCGCCGGTTATCGGACGAGGATGGACTTGGCGGAACAGTCTCTCCGGCTCATCTTTTGCGCCGGTAGTACCGAAGTGGGAAGATGATGAGAACCTCACATCCTCCGACTTTCGAGTTGGTTCCCCCGCCGCGTCTGGTGCCGGTGGGGACCAGCCTGCGTGTTCTGTTCGGCGGATTCCTGAACCAGTTTGGCTGGTTCTTCTTCGGCTTCGGTCTGATCTTCGTCTGGGCCATGTTCCCGACGGCCGCGTGGGAGTGGTACTTCTGCGCGCTGGGGGGGACGGAGACGGCCGCGGGCGTCGTGACCGAGAGTTGGGAGACCGGCGGGTCGGTGAACGATGTGCCGGTCTACGCGGTTTCGTACCGGTTCTCCACGCCGGACGGAATCGAGTGCGAGGACTTCTCGTTTCAGACCAGACGGGATCCGTACGAGGGAACGGACGTGACGATCGAGTACGCCAAGGGCCGTCCGTCGGTCTCGCGGATTCAGGGCATGCGGCGGTCCACGTTCGGGCTTGGCGTATCGTTCGTCGTCGTGTTCCCGCTGATCGGTCTATGCTTCATGATCGTAGGACTGCGGAAGGGCCTGCGGGCGAGCCGGCTGCTGCGTCGCGGCAAGCCGGGGTTCGGCACCCTGGTCTCGAAGGAAGCGACGGCCACCGAGATCAACGAGCAGACCGTCTACAAGCTGACGTTCGAGTTCACCGCGGACGACGGCGAGACCTACACGGCCGTGGCCAAGACGCACCTGCCTGAGAGCCTGGAGGACGAGGAGCAGGAGCGCCTCCTCTACGATCCGCGAGACCCCTCCTGCGCGGTGCTCCTCGACAATCTACCGGGCGGACCGCGGGTCGACGGAACCGGCAACCTTCAGGCGGCGCCGATCGGCGGGACGCTTGTCGTGCTCGTGCTCCCCGCGGCGAGCGTGATAGGCCATGGTGCGTATCTCTTCACCCACTACTTCCGGTAGCACGTGACACAGGAGGGCGGAATGCGAACCACTCGACACTCCGACTTCGGCCTGTTGCCGCCGCCGCGTGCGGTGCCGGCGAGCG
>CAYMME010000751.1:0-2534 GCA_964391465.1 uncultured Planctomycetales bacterium | reverse complement strand
AAGTCTGGCCAGAACGTGCAGCCCCTCGTCCGAGAGACCGTCGAACCGCATCCGGGGAATTTGGGCGATCTCACGGGCGAGCTGCTCCTTGCTGGCCGCCTCGCGCACCGGCCGCCGGGCCCAGACGACCACGTCGAGCATCGCCTCCCGGTCCAGCTCGAGCAACAGCTCCTGCTGCTCTCGCACCAGGCGCAGCAGCTCGCCGCGCGGTGTGGTCGGGGTGACGGCCAGACCCAGTTCGCTGCCGTAACGGGCCAATGCGTCGGCGGGCATGTCCGCCAGGGAGGTCGAGGAGGATCGTTCGGGCATCAGCTCGGCTCTATCGAATCAGTGTGTGGTGCAGCCATACCAAATACGCGAGTGCCCCGAGCAGGGTCACGATCTGCAGCAGCTCCCACAGGAACCGGTGAACACGCAGCCGCAGGAGCTGCAAGAGCACGTAGCGCCGCAGCACGGCCGTTTCCCGCTTCGAAGGCGACAGATACTCGTGCCAGCCCCACAAGCTGGAGACAAGCTGGAGCGTGGCGTACACGGTGCACACGACGACCAGCATCCAGCGGAACAAGTGAAACAGGTCGATATCCCACCACACCTTGACGTTATCGGATCATGCGCCTAATATAATGATTCGGTGTGGGGCAACCTGTCAGGGCCTGCCCGCTCGATGATTGGTGCCGAACACGGAGGTCGGCAGCGGGCGTCTCAGGTGGCACACCATTGCATGTCGCTCGACCTGTCGTCGAACGAAGGGCATATCAGCACAACGGGGACGTTGAGGCACGACAACGCACAGGGTGGTGAGATGGCGAGTCAGACCGTGCAGGGACGGCGCTTGGTCGCGCAGGCCCTTCCGTTCATTGCCCGGCACGACGTCGAGGGGTTGGTCGCCATGCTGACCAAGGATTGGACCGAGGCTGACCTGATCTCGCTGCTTGCCTGCCCTTGCCCAACCTCCGTGAAAACCGCCACCGCATGCCTTTCCGCATCCGGCTCGATGGCCGCCAACGCGCCGGTCGCTCAGGTGCTGCACCACGATGATCCGGTGGCCGCCCGCCTTGCCGAGCACGCCCTGTGGGCGCTGTGGTTCCGGGCCGGTTCGAAGGATGCCAATCGAAACCTCCGGCGCGCCGTGCGCCTGATGAATGATGGGCAGCGTGCCGAAGCGCTCGAGCGGTTCGACGACGTTGTCGCCGGCGAGCCCGAGCTTGCGGAAGGGTACAACCAGCGTGCGATCTGTCGGTACCTGGAGCACCAAATCACTGAGTCGATTGCCGACTGTGATCGCGCGCTGGCCCTCAATCCGTATCACTTCGGGGCGATGGCGGGGCGGGGGCACTGCCTCGCGCAGCTCAAGCGATACCGCGAGGCGCTGGACTCTTACCGCGCCGCCCTCAACATCCATCCCAGACTCGACGGGGTCCGGCAATCCATCCGGTGCCTCCGCCGTCTTGCCGGCGTTTCGTAGTCGCTGTCCCTCCCACCGGGAATCCTCAATGATGCGTGTGGCCGCAACCTCGGGCATGAAGCCCGGAGAGGTGGTATATTCCACGGAATGATCGATGACACGACAATCCGATGCCGTGGCGAACGCAGCATCATGCACGGTCTCGCTTCTGCGCTCATCATTGCCGTCGCTTTCACCGGACCTCTCGCTGACGCGTCTGTCATCTCGTCACTTCGCGTGGCCTGTCCCGTGTGCGAGACGCCGTTCGAGGCCGTAGCCGTTGTGACGGAGGACTCGCGCGGTGGGGTAGACCGGGATCTGTTCGCGCGATCGGACGGCCCGCAGCAGGTGTACGGCCGCATTTCCACGTGCCCGACGTGCTACTACTCGGGCTACCTGAGCGACTTCGATTCCGACGTGAAGCTGCCGGAAGCGTTCGTACGAAAGGTGCGGGTGGCCCCGAAGCTCGAGCCGCCGCGCCCGGTGCCGAAGGTGACCGATCAGCGCGACATCGACGCCGAGACGCGGTACGCGTTGGCGGCGCAGTGCTACGCGTGGCGAGGGCGTTCCGCCGAGGCGATGGGCTGGCTCTACCTACGGTGGTCGTGGCTGGTGCGCGAGGACACGGCCGTGGTGCCGCCGGACCGGCGGTTGCAGCGGGTGCTCACGTTCGCGAAACGATGGACGCAGCCTTTCGAGGCCGAGTCGAACCAGTCGGATCGAGAGCTGCGGCTGGTGGCCCATCTCGCGGCCGCGCTGGCCGAAGGGGAGTTCAGCCGCTACCAGGAGCCATTCGCTCAATTGGCCATGGCCCTACTGCTACGCCGACACGGCGAGCACGCCCAGGCCGAGCCGCTGCTGCGAGCGCTGCGTAACGAGCGGCTGCTGCCCGAGCCGTTGCGGCAGGCGGCCGGGCGGATGGCCGACTCGATCGATCACGAGCGAGACCTCCAGGCCCGGGCGGCGACCCATCTGGCTCATGCGCTCCAGGAAGGGCAGATCAAGGCACCGAACGATGTGGTCGCCGCGTACCTCGTCGGCGAGTTGCACCGCCGCCTCGACCAGGATGCCGAGGCCGTCCGTTGGTTCG
>CAYMME010000750.1:0-2540 GCA_964391465.1 uncultured Planctomycetales bacterium | reverse complement strand
GATTCACCCCCGGGGTTTACCGAACGGGTGATCTCGACCGCGGCCGACGGGGCCTACTCTGTGTTTGCGACCGACGTGGACGGCGACGGGGATATCGACGTGCTCTCCGCGTCGCGGAATGACGACAAGATTGCGTGGTACGAGAACGACGGCGCTTCGCCCGCCGTCTTCACCGAGCGGGTGATCTCAACCACGACCGACCAGGCGCAGTCCGTCTTCGCGGCAGACGTCGACGGCGACGGCGACGCCGACGTGCTCTCCGCTTCGTTCGAGGACGACAAGATCGCGTGGTACGAGAACGACGGCGCTTCACCGCCGGGCTTCACCGAGCGGGTCATCTCGTCCGCGGCTGACAAGGCCGTGTCTGTCCTCGCGGCGGACATCGACGGTGACGGCGACACCGACGCGCTATCCGTGTCACTCACCCGAAGTGATTCCCGGATCGCGTGGTACGAGAACCTCCAGGTGGTTGACTGCAATCTGACGCGAGCACCGGCGGATCCCGGCCCGGCCGACGGCGCGACCGGCTTGGGGTTCGACGTGAATTTGACATGGGGCCCCGTGCCCTGCTGCCCAGTGACCTGGGACGTGTATTTCGGGATGGACAATCCTCCGACCACCCTGATCGGTGATGATTCGGTGAGTCCGACCTGCGACCCGGGTCCGCTCTCGTGCGTCACGACCTACTACTGGCAAGTTGTGGCCACCGGTGACGGCGGCACGGTCGAGGGCCCGGTCTGGTCGTTCAGACCGAGTGAGGCGCCGTTCGGCCCGCAGCAGATCATCCCGAACACTGCTGAGGGGGCCGAGTCGGTCTTCGCGGCGGATGTGGACGGCGACGGAGATACGGATGTGCTCTCCGCATCGGACAGGATTGCGTGGCACGAGAACGACGGGGCTTCGCCGCCGGGCTTCACCGAACGAATCATCTCGACCGCGGCCGACGGGGCTACGTCGGTCTTCGCGGCGGACGTGGACGGTGACGGAGACACCGACGTGCTCGCTGCATCGAGGCTCGACGACACGATCGCGTGGTACGAGAACGACGGCGCTTCACCACCGAGCTTCACGGCGCGCGTGATCTCGACTGCGGCCGACGGCGCTCGGTCTGTCTTCGCCGCGGACGTGGACGGTGATGGCGACACCGACGCGCTCTCTGCCTCGTACTACGACGACACGATCGCGTGGTACGAGAACGACGGCGCTTCGCCGCCGAACTTCATCGAGCGCGTCATCTCGACCACGACCGACAAGGCGGAGTCTGTCTTCGCGGCGGACGTGGACGGCGACGGAGACATCGATGTGCTTTCCGCATCGAGGAGCGTGACCGGGCTTGCGTGGTACGAGAACGACGGCGCTTCACCGCCGGGCTTCACCGAGCGGGTCATCTCGTCCGCGGCTGACAAGGCCGTGTCTGTCCTCGCGGCGGACATCGACGGTGACGGCGACACCGACGCGCTATCCGTGTCACTCACCCGAAGTGATTCCCGGATCGCGTGGTACGAGAACCTCCAGGTGGTTGACTGCAATCTGACGCGAGCACCGGCGGATCCCGGCCCGGCCGACGGCGCGACCGGCTTGGGGTTCGACGTGAATTTGACATGGGGCCCCGTGCCCTGCTGCCCAGTGACCTGGGACGTGTATTTCGGGATGGACAATCCTCCGACCACCCTGATCGGTGATGATTCGGTGAGTCCGACCTGCGACCCGGGTCCGCTCTCGTGCGTCACGACCTACTACTGGCAAGTTGTGGCCACCGGTGACGGCGGCACGGTCGAGGGCCCGGTCTGGTCGTTCAGACCGAGTGAGGCGCCGTTCGGCCCGCAGCAGATCATCCCGAACACTGCTGAGGGGGCCGAGTCGGTCTTCGCGGCGGATGTGGACGGCGACGGAGATACGGATGTGCTCTCCGCATCGGACAGGATTGCGTGGCACGAGAACGACGGGGCTTCGCCGCCGGGCTTCACCGAACGAATCATCTCGACCGCGGCCGACGGGGCTACGTCGGTCTTCGCGGCGGACGTGGACGGTGACGGAGACACCGACGTGCTCGCTGCATCGAGGCTCGACGACACGATCGCGTGGTACGAGAACGACGGCGCTTCACCACCGAGCTTCACGGCGCGCGTGATCTCGACTGCGGCCGACGGCGCTCGGTCTGTCTTCGCCGCGGACGTGGACGGTGATGGCGACACCGACGCGCTCTCTGCCTCGTACTACGACGACACGATCGCGTGGTACGAGAACGACGGCGCTTCGCCGCCGAACTTCATCGAGCGCGTCATCTCGACCACGACCGACAAGGCGGAGTCTGTCTTCGCGGCGGACGTGGACGGTGACGGGGACACCGATGTGCTCTCTGGGTCGCCGACTTCTTCGGCTGAATCCAAGATCGTGTGGTACGAAAACGACGGCAGCTCGCCGCCGGGTTTCACCGAGCGGTTGGTCTCAACCGTGCCCTATGAGGTCGCCTCGGTCATCGCGACGGACGTGGACGGCGACGGGGCTACCGATGTGCTCTCCGCATCACTGGGAGACGA
>CAYMME010000749.1:0-2543 GCA_964391465.1 uncultured Planctomycetales bacterium | reverse complement strand
GGGTCCTCTGCAGCATCATGAGCCACGAGTTCGACCAAGTCAGCGCCGCGCAGCTCGCATTCGCGTGCGCCAACGAGGCCCGGCACGTGGAAACGGCCTACCGACTCGAGCATGGCCTTGTCGTCCGGGTCCTCCTGACCGACGACAAGTTCCTGCATGTGGTTGTCGAGGATGCGGAGGGCAACGTGCTGCATCGCTACGAACCGCAAAGACTGGCGGTCATAGAAGCCAAGCCATGATCCGCAAGACGCTACTTGTTGTCTCATCGGTGCTGCTCATGGCGACGGTGGGTGCGTGCGTGACGGGTCATGTGCGCGAAGTTGAAGCAGCGTTTTCGCTGGGTCGATTCGCCGTAGCGATCAGGTTGTCCGGTGGGGCCATTGCGGCTGGATACGTAGAGTCAAGTGCCTTGCCGGCTACGATCCCGCCGCTGGGCACCGAGTTCATCACCAGCTCTGGTGTCAGAGTGACGCCCGGCAGGCCGGTCGATGACGAGGTCTGCACGTACGTCGCCCTCGCGATCGAGATGGAAGATGCGTTTGCAGAATGGTCCGGGCGCAAGGGAAAGCCGGTTGAATGGACTCGTACGTCGCTGGTCCAACCCGCACGTATCGTACCGATCCGCACAGCCCGGCTGTCGCTCTGGCTACCCGGCGTCCTGTTTGCCGCCTATCCGGTCGTTGCCGTGATAGTTCCCAATCTCCGAAGCTTCCGGCGCGCCCATCGCGAGCAAGATGGGCTGTGTGTTGAGTGTGGCTACGACCTTACGGGAAATGTGTCCGGCGTGTGCCCCGAGTGCGGTAGGATGCTCGGAACTGCGTGACGTTCTCGGCGCGAGTGGCCCTGTCGCCGCGGCAGGGAGGTATCCATGATCCGCTTTCTGGTCATCACGGGTTTGTGCAGTTTTCCTGCGTACTCCGCCGCCGCCGATGCGCGGCCGAATGTGGTCATGATCGTGGCCGATGACCACGCTCCGGGGGCGCGGGGGGCGGCCGGGCATGCGCATGCGCGGACGCCGAACCTCGATCGGCTCTGCCGTGAGGGTGTGCGGTTGACGAACTGCTTCGTGGTCACACCCGTGTGCAGTGCCTCGCGGGCGGCGCTGATCACGAGCCGCTACCCGACGGAGGTCGGCATCACCGATTACCTCAGCCCGTCGCGGACACCCGACTTGGGGCTCGACTCTTCGCTGCCCGTCTGGCCACGCCTGCTGTCACGTGCCGGGTACAAGACGGCGCTGGTCGGCAAGTGGCATCTCGGGAAACGGGACAAGTTCCATCCCACGCGATTCGGCTACGGCGAGTTCACCGGGTTCCGTCACGGTGGACGCACTTCGCAGAATCCGCTCGTGGAAATCGACGGCAAGGAGCGACGCGTCGAAGGGTGGACGCCGGATATCCTCACCGACCATGCGATTGACTTCATCCGCCGCAGCCGCGAGAGCGGTCCGTTCTGTTTGTCGCTGCACTTCTGGGCGCCGCACGCCAATCAGCACAAGATCAACAACGATCGGACGTGGTTGCCGCTTTCCGAAGCGGACTTCGGCCGGTTCCGAAACCTCGACGTTCAGGTGCCTAATCCGGAGTTCCCGAACCTGGACATCCCCCGCGTCAAGCGGATGACGCGCGAGTACCTCGGTTCGGTGGCAAGCGTCGATCGCAATGTCGGACGGTTGCTGCGTGTGCTCGACGAATGGGGATTGGCTCGGAACACCGTCGTGATCTACACCTCCGACCACGGGTACAACCTGGGACATCACGGCATCTGGCACAAGGGGAACGGCCGGTGGATTCTCACGGACAACAGGGGGCCCCGCCCGAACCTGTGGGACAACTCGCTGCGCACGCCGACCATCGTCCGCTGGCCGGGGCGCATTGCGGCCGGCAGCGTGCTCGACCGCAGCGTCACGTTCCTGGACTGGTTTCCGACCATCCTCGAGATGGCCGGTGTCGCCCGGCCGAAAGGGCTTCGTCTTCGCGGGCGCAGCTTCCTGCCGTTGCTGCAAGGCAAAGAACAGACGCCATGGAACGACGACATCTTCGTGCAGTACCGCATGTGGGACTGGAACCAGACCGGCGCCGACCTCCGCGGATACCGCACGACGCGGTGGAAGCTCGTCCGCGACTTCCGACATGAAGGAAAGGACGAGTTCTACGATTTGCAGAACGATCACGCGGAGACCCGAAACCTGATCGACTCAGCGGACCCGCAAGTCGTCGCCGCGATCTCCGAACTGGATCGTGAGATGCGAGCGGCGATGCAGGAGACTGGGGATGGTGCTGATTGAGTTGGGTGCCCTGGACGGACCGAACCGGATGCACGGGACTTCGCTCGAGAGCCACGGGTCTCTCGTCCTGTTGGCGCTGGGTCACGTGGGTAATGCGAGGTGGCGAATATGGCAAAGGTAGCTGAAGAACCTCCGTCGACACCGACCATCATCGCCCTGGCGGGTGCGGCGGCCTACGTGTTTATGTTCGTGCTTTTTTCTGGTTCTTCACGGATTAGCGGGGACATGAAAAGGCCCAACGGCAGGCCTGCTATCT
>CAYMME010000748.1:0-2564 GCA_964391465.1 uncultured Planctomycetales bacterium | reverse complement strand
CTTCCTAACGGGCGCGGTTCGGACCAGAGAAACCTCGACAACTCTGGGACACTACGCTAGTCCCCCCGGCCGGCCAGAATCGCTCGGTAGTCGATGTCGCTTCCTCGCGCGATCTTCGGACAGCGAACGGAGATCGCCTCGGGGGACTTCTGCGCCCCGGCCGTGTTGTACAGCACGACGCGATCGTCGGCGGACACGAAGCCGTCGGCGACGAGCTTCTCCAGTGCGCCCACGCACACGGCCGCTTCGGGGCATACGCTGATGCCCTCGGACGAGGCGGCCAGCTTCATCCACTCGGCGATGCGTGCTTCGTCACCCGCGACGGCCCGCCCGCCGCTCTCGCGCACGGCGTCGAGGATCATGAAGTCGCCGACCGCCGCCGGCACGCGCAGGCCGGTGGCGACGGTGGCTGCGTCTTCCCACGGCTTGGCGAACCGTTCGCCCTGGTCGAACGCACGGACGATGGGCGCGCACCCGGTGCTCTGGCACGAGACCATGCGCGGCATGGTCTCGCTGCGCAGCCACCCTAGCTCGCGCAGCTCGTTGAACGCCTTCCACATGCCGATCAGGCCGGTGCCCCCGCCGGTGGGATAGAGAATCACGTCCGGAAGCTGCCAGTCACACTGCTCGGCCAACTCGAGTCCCATGGTCTTCTTGCCCTCGATGCGGTAGGGCTCCTTGAGCGTCGACAGATCGAACCAGCCGGTCGCCTCGATCCCCTCGCGCACGATGCGTCCGCAGTCGGTGATCAGGCCGTCGAGCAGAAACAGCCGCGCCCCGCACAGCACACATTCGACCTGATTGATGATCGGCGTGTCGTCGGGCATGAAGACGAACACCTCCGCCCCGGCTCGGGCACCATAGGCGGCCAGTGCCCCGCCCGCGTTGCCTGCGGTCGGGATGGCCAGCCGGGTCAGGCCGAACTCCTTGGCCTTGCTGACCGCCATCGCCAGGCCGCGGCTCTTGAAGCTGCCCGTGGGGAGCATCGATTCGTCCTTGACCCAGAAGTCCGGCACGCCGAGCTTCCGGCCGAGGGCCGGGGCCGGTACCAGGGGCGTCATCCGTTCGCCGAGCGAGACGATGTTGGCGTCGTCGAACACGGGCAGCAGCTCCCGATACCGCCACAGCGAGGGTTCGCGCCCCGCGAGGTCTGCGGGCGACACCGCCTTCTTGACGGCCGGAAGGTCGTACCGAACCCACAGCGGCCGGTCGGCGTGGAGCGTCTGCACGCGGTCGGCCGGCAGGTGGGTGCCGTCAATCGCGGACTCCAGGTGTGTTACGTAATGCATGGTCTCGTTGCCCCAGGCGTGGGTACTGCCACGGAGCCAGCCGTGGCTTCGGGAACGAAGGGGCGGGCACTGCCTGCCCCACGACGATTTTCGCAGGCTACGTCATTGACGCCGGCCTGTAAACGTACCTGACTATGGATGTCCCGACTTGCTTGGCGGCGTCGTGCGATTTATCGTTAGTGGCAGGCGGTAGCAGCTATTCGGGAAGCGAGGTGACTCATGTCGAGGTTGTGGCCTACGGAAGGATTCGATCCGCTGTGGGGAATACGGGCGATGCAGCGGGAGCTGGCCCGGGTGTTCAATCGCCCGGACGCGGGTGCGTTCCCGCCGATCAACGTGTACGACAACGACGATGCGTTCATCGTCGAAGCCGTGCTGCCGGGTGTGGGTACGTCGGAGTTGGACCTGACCATCACCGGCGACACGCTCGAGATCAAGGGAAAGCGACCGGGCTTGCCCGACGTGGCGGGTGAACGGTTCCATCGGCGCGAACGCCGCGAAGGATCGTTCGCCCGCACGGTGGTATTGCCGGACAGCGTCCAGGCCGACGGCGTCAAAGCGAAGCAGCGTCACGGCATTCTCACGGTTCATCTTCCCAAGAGCGAGGCCACACAGCCCCGGCGGGTGGCCGTCGATGCATCCTAGCCGCTGGCCCGGCTCCATGGTGTCAGAGCGCACAGGAGGAACTGGTGATGAGGATCCTCTATTCTCCGAGCGATCAGGAAGGCAGTCCGATTGAGGTCACGCGCGGCCGTGCGAGCGTCGGAGACGACGTTGTCGTGCCGCCGATCGACCTGTACGAAACCGACGAAGGCTGGGTCCTGCTGGCCGACGTTCCCGGTGCGAGCAAGGATGACCTTGCTCTCGAAGTGGACAAAGGCGTGCTCACCATCCACGCGCGGGTGGCCAAGCCCGAGCAGGAGGGGCGGGCGATCCACGAGGAGTTCGAACGCGGCGACTACTTCCGCTCGTTCCCGTTGTCGGATCAGGTGGACCGGACGCGCATCACGGCCAACATCACGTGCGGCGTGTTGACCGTCGTGCTGCCGAAGGCGGAGGAGGCCCGGTCGCGGAAGATCGTGGTCGAAGCGGGAGACTGAAGGATTGCGGATTGCGGAATGCGGAGTGGGGACCCCACACCGAGACGCGACCGTGAGGGAGCGTGCGATGCCGGCCCAGCCGGCATCTTGAACGGGCGTCGTGGCTCAGTGCGAAGTGCGGTGTCGGGTGTCCCACCTCCTCTGGAGGTGGGGGACGCGACTGACCGGCGATTCG
>CAYMME010000747.1:0-2582 GCA_964391465.1 uncultured Planctomycetales bacterium | reverse complement strand
AAACCCGGGGCACACGTCGCAGCCGTTCGGCACCCCGTCACCGTCGGCATCGACCGTATCGTCAAACCCAGGGCAGACGTCGCAGTCGTCGGGCACGCCGACGCCGTCGCCGTCGAGCGCATCGTCAAACCCGGGGCACACGTCATCGCCGTCGCAGACACCGTCACCGTCGGTGTCGTCCGGGTTGTCAAGCGGGCAGGGATCGCAGCCGTCCGGGACTCCGTCGCCATCGGTGTCGGTCTGGTCGGCGCACCGGATGTCGTCGAGTTGGAAGAAGCCCGGTCCGACTCCGCCTTCCGGAACGTCCCACTCGAAAACGACATGGACCGTGGCTCCGGAGAAAGCGCTCACGTCGATCGTGCCGTCGAGATCGCCCGTATCGAAGTTGATGCTGTTCGCCGGGGCGGTGAGGACGAGGTCGGCCTGCAACGCCGCCCCGCCGCCGGCCGGCTCGATCTTCACCGAGAACGTCCGGTCGAGCGTGGAGGGCGTCCCGATGGTCATGTTCCACCCGGCCCGGTAGTCGAAGAGCAGCGTGTCGGTCCCGGCCGGGATCGTGAAATCCTGGGCCACGCGAATGGTGTTGGGATTGACGCCGTTCCAGCCGTGCAGGCACGCGAACGTGCCGTCGGTCGGCGCACTGATGAAGAGCCCGTATCCCGGATCAAATCCGGCAGCGCCGACAGTCAGGGCGGGGATGGTGTTCGTCACCACCTGCGTGGACCAGTCGGTAAAGTCGCCGGTCTCGAAGCTCAGGTTGGCCCCACCGCACGGCTGCGGGCAATCCTGTCCGAAGGCCGAACCGCCGGCGAACCACGTGATGATTGCCGCCGCGAACCAGCAGTTGATGCGGGCGCGTTGTCGTCGATCTTGCATGGGGCTGCGCTTCGGCCTCGAGTCCGTGCTGGTGGTTCGCTGGATCACAATCGTGTCCTTTCGCTGACCGAACGCCATGCGGACGGCGATGTTGGCGGCACGGTTCGGCTGGAACCGGCCGCGCAGATGGATGTCACGCGCGTGGAGGCCGCCTACGCCGCAGCCTCCGCCCAGCGTCTCGATGCGGCGCCCCTGGGATCGGGAGTCGCCGGACTCGAAGCGCGGGGTGCTTCAGTCACCATCGTCATCAAGCGCGCAGACGGGGTCGTATGCGCAAGTCGTTGCGCGCTGATTCGTACACCTCACCCGAGCGCGGAGGGTTCCGCGGGAGCTGACCTTTTGCTACTCGAAACCGACCGGATTCCCACCCGGAAGCGACATGCTCCACCCCGTGGCGGGAAATATGGAACGTCAGGTTGCCGCCATCATCCGTATCCTTACGACACCGATACGCGATGGACGAACCGTATCGATCCCACACGGCACGACCTAACAGCATCGTATCGATACCGGACGGCGGGCCCGAACATGAACTTCATGACGTGTATCAAAGACGAGCGCCAAGTGTAGCGCCCGCGCATCGCAGAAGTGGCGCCGATCGAAGACGCTGCGCAGAGTCGTGGTGGGCGCTCCCCGCCCTACAAGTCCGCGATCTCCGGCAGCGTCCACGGCTTGCGGTACTCCGGCCGCGTAAGGTACTGGTTCGCGTCTTCGTCACCGATGAACTTGTACTTCTTGGCGTCGAACTTGAGCGACCGCCCGGTCCGCCAGGCGGCGTTGCCGAGGTGGCAGAGGAGGCTCGACGGATGGCCGATGGTCTCGAGGTCCGCAGCCGGTCGCTTTCGCGTCTTGATGCAGTCGAGGAAGTTGACGGCGTGCGTCTTGTCGCTGTACTGGCCCTTGTCCTCGGCCAGCAGTTTCCCGCCGGGACCGAACGCCCGCCAACGGCTGTTGCTGATCACGATGTGGCCCTTGTCGCCGTAGACGATCGCACCCTCGCCCGCCTCGTGGTACGGGTACGGCGCCCACACCCGCATCTCGTAGGTGAGCACGCGACCGGGGTAGTCGAACGTGACTTGCAGCGTGTCGGGCCACTCCTGCATGTCGTCGAAGTAGTACTTGCCACCGACGGCCGACACGCTGCGGGGCAGGCCGAGTGGCTTCTCACCCGCGGCGGCAATGGCCGTCTCAAGCGCCCAGCGGGCGATGTCGAGCCGGTGCACGCCGTCGTTGCCCAGGTCGCCGGTCCCGTAGTCGAAGAACCACCGCCAGTTGCCGTGAAACCGCATGGGGTTGAACGGCCGCTCCGGGGCCGGACCGAGCCAGGTGTCGTAGTCCACGCCCGCCGGAGGGTCGCAGTCGTCCGGACGGCCGATCGAGCCCTGCCGCGTGCTCTCCCACGCCTTGGCGAACAACGGCTTGCCGAGGTGCCCCTCGCGAATGTAGGCCATGGCCCGAATCATGTGCTCGGCGCTGCGGAGTTGCGTCCCGAGTTGAACGAGCCGACCCCGCTTCTTTGCCGCGGCCACCATCGTCCGCCCTTCGATCAGGTTGTGCCCGTCGGGCTTCTCGACGTACACGTCCTTGCCCGCCTGACACGCCATGATCGTCGGGATCGCGTGCCAGTGGTCCGGCGTGCCGCTGACCAGGGCGTCAACCTCCTTGTCGTCGAGAGCCACACGGAAGTCCTCGATCGTCTTCGGCCG
>CAYMME010000746.1:0-2584 GCA_964391465.1 uncultured Planctomycetales bacterium | reverse complement strand
GGCCCTGGTTTGGCTGGCCGCTCGAATAGGGGGACTTCCCGTCGGACGTATCGTCAAACGTCCCGATCCGCCCGCGGCGGAGAATGGAGGTCGGCGTGCCCGGCGCGTTCAGCAGGGCGTTGAGCTGCTCGGCCAGGGTTTCCGCATCGGCGAACCGCAGCGTGATGACCTTCGGTAGGCCCGCCGTCGGAGGTTGGTCGAGGTCCGCGATCAGATTCTCGATCACCTCGTAGTTGTCCTCGTGCTTGGTGACTACGATCAGCTTGCCCGTCTCGGGGTACGCCTGGAAGAGGAACTGACCGAACAGCCGCCCCACCGGTGAAGGGGTCTCCTCGACTTCGTCGTACCACCACGGGGTGCTCGACGCCTCTTTCTTGGTGAAGAGGTTCTCGAGGATGGTCTTGACCTCCTCGGGGTCGACGTACGTGAGCTCGAAGACCCGGGGCGGCACCTGGTCACCCGGCAGCGGCTTGTCCCACTCGGCGACCTGCAACTCGATTTGTCCCATCTTCTCGGGGGCGGCGATCACGGTGACGCTGTTGCGGCGGACGTTGGCCGTTACCGTCACCCTGTCCCGCTCGCCCGTGCCGCTCATGTACCGCATCCTGTAGTAGCCCGAGAGCCCCGTCGTTCCGCTGAAGACCTCCTCGATGTTCTCGGCGACGGTCTGGGCGTCGGCGTGCTCGAGCTCGAACGTCTTCGTGACGCGGTTGCCGGCGTCGGCGACGTCGATCTCCTTCAGCCAGTCGCGCACCATTTTACGATTTTGCTCGGAGCCGATGATCATCAGCCGGCGCGACGTGCCGAACGGGACGACGTTGAGTGCGTTGCGCAGCCCTTCATCCGGGTGACTGTTCAGGAAGCGGTTCATATGCTCGGCCACCTCCTCCACGTCGCCGTACTGAACCTCCACGATTTCGGTTTGATCGGAGACGGGCTTGGGTTGATCGAGATCGCGGAGCCATTCCTTGACCTTGGCCAACACCATCGACGGCGCGAGCACGATGATGACCGATCGCCCGGCGTCGGGGATGACCATGACCGGCGTCTTCTCGGCCTTGACCAGCACCGACGCGGCGGCCGAGGGAGGCGCAGGCGTCGGCCCCGAGGGCCCTCTCCCGCGATCACCGCCCGGCGGACCCGGACGCCGACCCTCGGAGGAGCGACTTGATCCCGGACTGCCGCCGGCCGTGCCCGCGGATGAGGCGACCGCCTTGACCTCTGCACCCAGGAAGCCGCCGATCATCTGCCGCAGCAGCGGTACGATTTCGTTCACGTCGACGTGTTCGACCGGGAACACGCCGATCTCGCCGCCGCGGGCGTCGGGTTGGTCCAGGTCATCGACGACCTGCCCGATCGTGCGCAGATGCTCCACGGTGTCGACGACGATGAGCTTGCCCGACGGCTCCGCGGTCACGTGTCCGAAGTTGGGCAGCAACGGCTTGACCACCTCCATCAGCTTCTCGGCGTCGTAGTGCTTCAGCTCGAACATGGCGCGGACGATCTGGTTGGCCGGCTTGAACGTGGCGAGCTCATCGGCCGCCACGGTGGGGATCTGGGCCGTGCGCACTTGGTCGATCGGAATCAGGTGAATCGTCCTGTCGCGCATCTCGATCGCCACGCCCGCCGCGTGCAGTGCCGTCCGCAGGATCTCGAGGGCCTCGGGCAGCGGGAGTTTCTCGGTGTGCGTGAGCGAGACCTTGAGCTTCTCGGCGCCCTTGCCGGTGATCACGGGCTTGCCCAGGTGCTCGCTGAGGAACTTGGCGATCTGGTCCATAGGCGCGTTCTTGAACGACAGGGGCACCTTCTTGGGTTCGGCAGCTTGACTCGTTGCCGTCGGCTTCGACGCTGGTGCAGTGGCCGGGGCCGACGCCGGCCCAGTGGCTGGGGCCGAGGCCGAGGTCGGTTGCTCCTGTGCCCCTGTGGGCGGGATGAGTAGGGCAAGAAGGGCAAGGCTCAACAGCAACGCCTGATCACGACGATTCGGGAACCGCATGACTCGACTCCTTGAGATTCGTAGATGTATTTCGGGGTCGAACGGACCCACGGTCCACTCGGAGCCCGTTGGTCTCTATCTTCGCGCGACCAACGTTTCGGCCGTCTCGTGGCGCGCGTCACTGCTCGACCACAATGGTCGGCCGGCCCTGCGCCTACCGTTGCCCCGGTTCGCTCGATCCGGCCGATTTCGGAGCCCGGCCCGGCGCTCCGTGCGGGCCGGGTCCTTGTGGTTTGTCCTTCGATGTCGGCGGGCCCGCTGCCGGCCGACCGGGTCCTCCTGGTCCTCCACGGCGTGGGCCGGGTGGTCCTCCGCGACCCGGCGGGCCGCCCGACGGTCCGCCGCCGTGCAGCTTGAGCGTCTCGGACTTGCCCTCGTGCTCGACCGTCACCTCGTAGCCGTCGATCGACGTGACCTTGATGCCGTGTCCCGACTTGCCCGCCTGGATGCCCACGACTTGGCCCGGTTTGCCTTTGTTGCCGGACTTCTGAAACAGGGCGGTTTCACCGATCACACCGACGAGTTTCAGGCCGTGCCCCGAATGCCATTAAGTCAAGCAAGGCACGCCCGTAAGTCTTTTTACTGCAA
>CAYMME010000745.1:0-2609 GCA_964391465.1 uncultured Planctomycetales bacterium | reverse complement strand
ACGCAATCAACGGTGCCGACGGGGAGCGCGAGGACATCGTGGTTGTCTACGACGAGTTGGGGGCGGGCAACGGCATGCAGATCGCGTTCACCGAGGGTCGGGAGGGCGCCATACCCTTCACACCCAGACGTGTGCCGACCGACGCCTACAACGGGGCGATCCTCGACACCGTAACGATCGAGCAAGTGAGGAAATGATGACAATGACCTGCGACACCCGCATCACAACGCCACCGAGACGCGACCGTAAGGGAGCGTGCGTGGCCGGCAGAGACGGCCACGTCCCTCGGCTTGATGCCGGCGTTCCCGGCTACGCTCGTTCACGGTCGCATTCAGGTTGGGGGTTACTCCCATGATCAACGAATGGAAAATCAAAGAAGAGATTTGCGAGATCGGCCTACGCATCTACAACCGCGGCTTCGTCGCAGCCAACGACGGCAACATCTCGTACCGCATTGATGATGGCGCTGTGTTGTGCACGCCGACGCTGGTCAGCAAGGGCCACGTCAAACCCGACGACATCTGCACGGTCGACATGGCGGGCAACCAACTCGCCGGGCACCGGAAGCGCACGAGCGAGGTCATGCTGCATCTGGAGATCTACAAGGCCGACCCGTCGGTGAAGGCGGTGGTGCACTGCCACCCGCCGCACGCAACGGCGTTCGCGGTGGCTGGCATTGAGATCCCCACTTGCGTGCTGCCCGAGGTCGAGGTCTTCCTCGGACCGGTCCCGACCGCTTCCTACGAGACGCCGGGCACGCGAGCGTTCGCCGAGACCGTCCGACCCTACATGGGCAGAGCGAACACGATCATCCTCAAGAATCACGGCACGGTCAGCTTCGCCGACTCGCTCGAGCGGGCCTGCTGGTACACCGAGATCCTGGACGCGTACTGCCGCATCCTGATGTTGTCCAAGCAGCTCGGGAACGTCGACCGCATGAGCCCCCCGCAGGTCAACGAATTGCTCGATATCAAAGAAAAATTCGGGGCGTCCCCCGACCCGCGGCGTATGGAGAACGCCGACCTGTGCGTGAACACGGAGTTCGGCCGCGGCTACAACGGCGCTCCCGGAGGAGCATGCAGCCGCGGTAGCCAGGGCAGCGCAAATGCGCCGAAGGGCGGCGATCAACCTGCGCCGGTGCGAGACCAGACGGAAGAGTTGATCCAACTGATCACCGACCAAGTGATGAACGCAGTGCGGTAGGCACGCGAGAATCGCATAGCTGGAGAGCTTGTTGTGCAAAAGTCACTCGATACGAAGCTGGCCAAGATCAAAGCCGACCCGTCCTCCCGCGAGTACATCCTCGCCGACGCCAAGGATCCGGACATGGCCTACGGCATGGCCGCCCCGGGCCGGTCGCCCGAGCACTACGCCCAGGAGGGCAAGTTCCGCTCGCTGCCCGAGTTCCGGGAGTGGATTCGCAAGGTCGTGCACCAGGGGCTGGTCGACATCATGCTCATGTCGCCGCACACGAGCGACCTCCTGACCATCGGCGAGCGGCTGTTCGACAGCTCGCACGTCACGCCGGCGGGCCGGGCCAACGACACCACCGACATCCACTTTGCCCGCGGCAGTGCCTACGGCGGGCAGCCGTCGCGTCCGTTCCGCACCGCGTTCGTCGACCACCTGCAATGCGGGCACCTCGACTGCGAACCCGCCGAGCGGGAACTCGGCGTCGATCTGGTCCTCTACAGCGTCACGTTCAACAACGACTCGGCCCTCGATCGCGAGACCATTGATGTCTACCGCGGGTTCCGCGAGGAAGCCGAGCGCAAGGGACTGCGCCACTTCCTCGAGATCTTCGACCCCAACCTCCCCGGTGCGGTCGAGCCGGAGAAGATCGGGCCGTTCATCAACGACATGATCGCCCGCACGCTGGCCGGTGTGCCCGACGTGGCCCGCCCGCTGTTCCTCAAGATGGTCTACCACGGCCCGAAGTGGATGGAGGAACTGGCCAGCTACGACCCGACCATCGTGATCGGCATCCTCGGCGGCAGCGCGGGGACGACCTACGACGCATTCAAGCTCCTCGGCGAATCGCAGAAGTACGGGGGCAGGGTCGCGCTGTTCGGCCGGAAGATCAACAATGCCGAGCACCAGCTTGCGTTCATCGAATGCATGCGCCGGATCGTCGACGGCCAGGTCACGCCTGAGGAAGCCGTCCGCGTGTACCACGGGGCGCTGGAAGGGCTGAGCATCAAGCCCTACCGGACGCTCGAAGACGACATGCAGCTCACGAACCCCGCCATGGCCTACGCGAGTTCGTCGGTCTCGATGCCCAACGCGCTCGGCGGCAGCACCGCCAAACCCGCGGCCAAGCCGGCGTCGCAATCCTGCGCATGTCCGCCGTCCGGTGGCAACGGCGATGGTGCAGGCTACCCGCGCAAGCCCGACGGCGCACCCGACTTCGCGAAAATGACCCCGGCCCAGCGCGCCACGTACCACAAGCAGCGCCTGTCGCACTTGTGAAGCTCGTCACCTGAGTGCGAGTCGGCAATCCTCACTTGTGTGGTTGTGCTACCGCTGCAGGCATGCGCTGTGGAGTCGTTCAGGAGGTTAGGCCCTGCGATGAAATAACTGTGCCAAGTCATCTCTTCCGTCTTGGCCGA
>CAYMME010000744.1:0-2672 GCA_964391465.1 uncultured Planctomycetales bacterium | reverse complement strand
CTTTCGGCGGATTGGGCCCTGCCCATGCCACCCGCCGAAAGTGTCACGGACCCGGTGCCCGGCCGCGAGTGCCCCATCCTTCGCGGCAGTTTGCGAAGGGTGGGGGACCGACAACGTGCATGCTGCGTCATCCCCGTGCGCTGTCCCAGCCTCGGCGGGCACAGATGGCACACACGCAGCCACCGGAACTGCTGCGCCGTCTGCTTGTGCGCCGGGACCGTGCATCCTATTCTCACGGCGTGCGCGGAGCGGTTGGTCGCTCCGCAGTCTGCGCGACCACACGGATCAAGGCGATGAAACCAAGGCTTCAGCGGTTCCTCACCATCGTTGCGTTATTGTCGACCCCCGCTTTGGCATACGGGGCCCGGCACGTTCCACTGACCGCCGACGGGCAGGCGTCGATCCACATCACGCTCGATCGAGACTCGGACGGCGACAACCGTCAAGCGGCACAGGAGCTGGCACGCTTCCTCCAACGCATGTCCGGCGCTGAGATCCCCATGAAGGAATCGGACGGCCGCATTCCCCTCCACCTCGGCGAGCCGGCCGAGTTCGCCGGCCTCCCCTTCGAAGCCCCGAAGTTGGCCAAGGAGGCGTTCCTGATCAAGGTCACGCCGAAGGCAATCTGGCTGTTGGGTGGGTCGCCTCTGGGCACGCGGCACGCCGTCTACACTGTCCTGCGTGACCTGGGCTGCCGTTGGGTCATGCCCGGCTCAATCGGCGAGTGCATCCCGGAGAAACGTGAGCTGTCGCTGCCGGTGCAGGAGCGGACCGAAGCCCCGGCCTTCCGGTACCGCCAGATCTGGTACGCGTACGGCAGCTCGCCCGAGGCCGCCAAGCGGCGAGCCGAGTGGGCCCGGCGAAACCGCATGCACACGCCGCTGGTGTCGCACGGACACAACCTGACGAGCACGCTGGCGCCCCTCGCTCCGTTCGAGAAGCGCCCCGAGCTCTACTCGCTCTACCAGGGCAAACGTGCCAAGCGGCAGGTGTGCACGTCCAACCCCGAGACGGTCCGCCTGATCGCCGAGTCGATCCGGCAGAACCTCGACAAGAACCCGAACCGCGAAGCGTGGTCGCTCTGCCCCGACGACAACACCGACTTCTGCGAGTGCGACAAGTGCCGGGCCCTCGACGTCGGCCACACCGACCGCGGCGGCTCACCCAGCGTCTCGGACCGCTATCAGGTCTTCCTCAACCAGGTCGCCGAGCGACTGGCGAAGACGCACCCGAACCTCCTGCTGAGTACCTACTCCTACAACCGCAACCACACCGACCCGCCGCAGAAGACGAAGGTCCACCCCAACACGGCCGTGTTCACGACCTCCAGCGCGTTCTGTTCCGCCCACGGCATCGGGGACGCCTTCTGCGAATCGCGTCAGCAAATGAAGACCCTCCTCTCCGAGTGGACGGCCCGGACGCGCCACGTGTTCATCTACGAATACGACCCCGTCCCCTACAGCGGCGGGCTGCCGTGGCCCATGTGGAGTGCGCACGTCAGGTCGATGCCCGTCTACAAGGAGCTTGGCATTCAGGGCTTCTCGTTCGAGGGGCAAAACTCCTGGGCCGCGTACTTCCCCAACTACTACATCGCCGCCCAGTTGATGTGGGACACCGGGCAGGACGGCAAACGTCTCTTCGAGGACATGCTCGCGGTGTTCTTCCGCGAGGCGGCCCCGCACATGGCCGACTACTACCAGGCTCTGGAGTCGCGCCTCCGCGCATTCGATCGCAAAGCCGAGTGGGGGCTGAGCCAGTACCCCGACCTCTTCCCGCCGGAGGTGGTCGAAAGCTGCCGGACCGCGCTCGGTCGGGCCGAGTCGACCGCAACCACGCCGATGGTCAAGAAGCGTCTCGAAATGGTCCGGCTGAGCTTCGACGAGATGGACGCGTATCTGGCCATCCGCACGCCGACCCGCAACCAGACGTTCGCCCAGTACAAGGCGAGCATCGGCAAGATGAATCGAGCCATCGATCGAATGTCCGAGATCAACGAGGACTACCTGCTGGCCAACATCGCCCGGAAGTACACCAGGAAGGACGTCGGGGAACGGTTCGCGCCCCAACTCGGCTTCCTCAACCGCTGGCACCTCATCGGCCCGTTCGACAACGCGGGCATGGCCGGACACGACAAGCCCTACCCGCCCGAACGAACGATCGACCTGTCCGCGCGTTACGACGGCAAGGACGGCATGAAGGTGTCGTGGAAGCCCAACAAGACGCCGGACTGGCAGGCCTACATCGACCTGACGCGCGAGTTCGATCTAACCGACTGGGTCTGTGCTTACGCAGTGTGCCGGGTCACGCTGGCCGACGGCCCGCGAAAGGCCGCCGTCCGCGTCGGCAGCAACGACTCGGTCAAGGTCTTCCTCAACGGCAAGGTGATCCTGAGCCGCAACGTCGAGCGGGTGGCTGCGGTCGACGACGACGTGGTGCCGATCACGCTCCCGGCCGGTTCCTCTACCGTGTTGCTCAAGATCGGCCAGAGCGGGCTCAATTGGGGCTTCTACTTCCGCATCACCGAACCCGACAGCACCGAGCCGCTCACGGGCCTCACCGCGTCCGCAATACCGCCGCCGTAGCCACCGAACGAACCGAACGAACATCGAGTATAGTTGGACACATGGACGTGCTGGCCGAGGGCGAGCCCGAGTCGGTCGAGGTCGCGCTGC
>CAYMME010000743.1:0-2676 GCA_964391465.1 uncultured Planctomycetales bacterium | reverse complement strand
TCCAGATGCAGTCCGGTGGCGGTGGAGGGTACGGAGATGTCGGGCAAACCCAACCCCGCGACCACCTCACCCTGATCGCCGAAAGCAAGGCCCCACTCCTCGTACGCGCCGCCGCGTCCCGAGTCCACGATGCCGGACTTGCCCCACCATTGGTCACCGATGTTCGCGCCGGCCTCCGCGGCCGTGAACACGACCACGAGGGAGAACTCATCGACGCCGGAGAAGGGGTTGTTCAGGGGGTCGGGGCTTCGGAGATGGGTTCCCCCGCCGAATCGCACCACCGCATGACCGTTAAGGACCTCGGTCTTGAGTACCGGTTCGGTGCCGGGGAGCCCGGCGACCCATTGGTTGCCGTCGGAGCCCATGGTATCCGGCGCGCTCCAGGAGGTGACGGGGTCGTCGTCGGACAGCGTGACGCCGCCGACCTGCCCGTTTCCGGTGGCCAGATCGTCGGCCGTCCATGTCCCACTGTGGGACTGGGGGCCGCCGCCCGACTCCAGTGGCTCGAGAGATGCGACGCGCAGATTCTCGAACGAGGCAACGGTGGAATCCACGCCAAACCCGATCTTGCCGGTCAACGGGATGTCGTTGATCGATGTGGAGAACAGCAGCCGATCGTCCACATAGCTGTCCACGAACTCCGCGCGGGCAAAGATGCGAACCGCATGCGTGTCGTTGGCCTGGATCCCGGCCACGAAAGCTTCGACCATGGAGAATTGACCTGCCTCGAGGCGCGCGATCTCGACGTTTCCGGATCCCGCATCCAGTACGAGGGCCGTGCCGAGCTGCGTCGCCTCGTCGTACCTGATGATCACCGCCGCCCGGCCCGTGTCCTCGACCGTTACCTCACACGTGAGATGGAAGTCGTCGACGACGGTTGACAGAATATCCAGTGAGACGGCACCCGTGTCGGGACCCACCAGCAGGTTCGTATCTGCGATCCAGCCCGGCGTGTGTGGACCTCCTGCCGTGAACGTGTCGACAAGGACGCCGGTCTCGAGGCCCGCAAGCGCACTCCAGTATTGCAGCCACAGCGTTCCGTCGGGCTCCTGTCGCACCACCTTCAGCGCGGCGAGCGACGCGCGGCTCGCCACCGGATTGATCCCTCCCGGCCGCAGCCCCACGTTGTGGTAGTAGAGCAGCCGTTGGCCTTGCAGCTCGAAGGTGTGTCCCACATAAGAGTACATTCGCCCGTTCCCGGAACCGATCAGGAGACTATCCCCGGGCATGACGTAGGGGCCCAGTCGATCGTCGGCGATGAGGTAGTAGGTCCCGGCCGTGTCGCTGCGCGTCGTGGTGTCGATCACGAGGTCGCTGGCGATGCATCCGGGACGGCCACCACAAGCGGAAAATAGCAGATAGTGCTTGTCGCCCATTTGGAAGTACTCGGGAACCTCGACCTGGGACACCGGCGGCGCTGCAAACGGGGCAAGCGCTTCCCAGTCGATCAGATTCGTCGAACGGATCCGGCCGACGCACGGGATCGCCCCCGGCAGCTTGGCGTTCAGCGCCGCTTCGTACCCGCCGTTGACGGGAAACACCCACGGGTCGCCGAACCCTCCCTCATACGGCGGGGCGACGGTGAACACGGGGTCGCCGGGGTATTTCGTCCACGTATGCAGGTCGGAAGAAGACATCATCCCCATTCCGACCCCATTGCCAACTGCGGCCTGGAACATCCGGTATTCGCCGCCACTCTCGATGACGCATCCTGCGGCAAAGCGGGGGAAAGGATCCCACTCCGGCGGACCAATCTGGATAATGGATCCCAGCGACTGCCAATGGAGCAGGTCGGTCGAGACGGCATGGCCCACGGAATTGTGAGGGCCGCCGGCCGCCCCCTGGGCGAAGAATAAATGGAATTCGGTTCCGGTGTCGAAGAGCCACGTATCCCAGAGTCTAAAGGCCGGCGAGGGCCTGAACATCATGGCCTGCGTTGCCTGCGGGGAGGCGATGGTCAGCACGAGACCGAAGAGCAACGCGGCAGCGTGCGCGCACCTCGCTTCGAACGCACGTGCCACGCAGCGTGACCGTGGTGACCAGGCGGACGAAAGGGGCTTCGATCTCCCACGTTGTGGCTTCCGCCAGATGTGGCCGCGTTCCAATGGGAATCCTACTTCCCTCGCCGGGGTCGGATCATCGTCAGCTCGGGCGGTGATCTCTAATGCGGCTGGGAGACCGCCGGTTGGTGATGGGTTGAGAGAGTGACCCCGAGATCGCATGGTCGTCCTCCGTTCGAGCGCATCCCACGCACGGTACATTCGCAACAGAGGTGCCACAGGTACAAAGTGATGGGACCACCCATGGCGGGACCGAGGCGGAGGTGACACGGCCCCGTGTCCTCGTGAGGTGCGCCGCCCACCCCTCGCGTTCGGCCTTCCGTGTTGCCAACGCCTTGTGTTTGAGCGCCTCAACACTCGGCACAATCAACCAATTCTAGCGTACGCAGTATACACGATTTTCGTCTACGCCACACGTCCATGCGCGTTTCGACAGAGGGGTAACCGTGTGCCGGGTTAATTGCGTTGGCTCCTTTCGTCTCACGTGACTGCGGGCCATACTACGCGTACACGCCCGTCGCCACGCGACCGTATCAGACTTGCTCTCGGCTCAGGCGGCGCACTAGTACTACAACGCTAACACCTTGGCCACTTGCAGGTGCGTATGTTCTTCAGA
>CAYMME010000742.1:0-2681 GCA_964391465.1 uncultured Planctomycetales bacterium | reverse complement strand
GAGACCTTCGTGGTGCCAGCGACGAACGGTACCGTGGTCCGGCTCCGGGACCATACGGTAGATGCTCAGTCCTCGCTCCACGGACTCCTGCGAATAGCCCAGGATCTTCTCGAACGCCGAATTGGCGAATGCGATCCGCTCATCCTGGACGATAACAACAGCGTCGGGACACACCTCGACGAACTGCCGGTAGCGTTCCTCGCTCTCACGGAGCTCCCGCTCGAGACGGTGCCGGCGCAGGGCTGTCTCGATGACCGAGCGCAGCTCGGTCACCTCGAACGGCTTCACGAGGTATCCGAACGGATCTGTGGCCGTTGCGCGTCGCAGTGTTTCCTCATCGGCATAGGCAGTCACGTACACAACAGGCACATCGACGATCTCGCGGACCCGGGCCGCAAAGTCCACGCCATCGTGAGTGCCGTCGAGTACGACGTCGACCAGCGCCAAGTCGGGACAGGTCCTCTCCGCAAGATGAAGCGCTTCGTCGACCGTCGTCGCAACGCCGCAAACACCATACCCCAACTGCTCCAACGCTATCTGGATGTAGCGCGCGACGCTCTCCTCGTCCTCCAGCAGCATGATGCTCGCGCCCGGCAATGCCGCCCCGTCCTCGCCCGTTTCGACGTTGAACGAGCGTTGACGTTCTGCCGAACCAACCCGTATGGCTGACAACATCGCTCAGCGGTCCTCACGCCGCCAGAATCAGGAATCGCCGGTCACCTTGCTGGCTTGGCAACCGACAAACCGTATACTCAGCATATACTATTCCACACTTTTCTGGGTTTCTGATGCCCTGAGAGCACATCGCTATCGTTATTCGTGGAAGTGCGTGATCTGAGGGGAAACGGGCTGTCGGTGCAACGGAACCCGCAAGTCACCCGTCCCGGTAGGTGACGTCCCCATCCAGAAAAGAGAAGATCCGTGCGCCGTAGCTCTGTCGGCCGGGGCGCTAACCGACAGCACCGTGGGATCGGCAGCACGGATACCGTCCCTTGTGCGGGCGGGTGTGGTTGGGTCAGGCCACAGGAGTCGCCCAGGACGGCGATTTCTATTTTACCAAAGAGCGCCCGAGATGCAAGACATTTGTCCGTAGAATTACGGGTCGCCGTAGCGGTGGTTGGCGATTGGCCAGATCCGCCATACTACGCAGCCAATGGATATGGCCGCCATCCCTGCTCTGAGCGGCCGCGCACAGACAACCTGGTCGTCCCGTTGAGCAATTGTCCCACAAATCCGCTCAAAGGGGACCCGATTCAGGGATTCGCAGCGCCTTGCCGGCTGCATGACGACCAAGTTATTTGTGCGCGGCCGCTAAGGGACTCTCCGGTTCTCAGCCGTAGCCGGACGCCGTCCACGACACGGCCGGGGCGGGGATCTCGGTCGGCCTCGCGCATAGCTCTCAGCGTGCGCCGCGGAACATCATCTTGGCGGCATCCTCGCCACCGTTCTGCACGTACAGCAACGGCATCGGCCGGTCCACACCTTCCACAAAGCCAGGGCGCGCCTCCCAAGGCGTCGCCGAGAGGATGTTCGTCAGATCCATCCAGTGCTGCAGCCGGGCAGGCGTCAGCCCCCACGTCATGTGGAAGTGGTTGGCGGGGGCAAACTGCTTATACTCGACCATCGTCGCCGACTTCGGCACAACGAACGTGTGCGGCCAGGTGGGGGTCGACGTGTTGCACACGGCCTGCGCCAGCTCGTCGGGCAGGGACACGGTGGTCGCCTCATCCCATACCAACGCGAACATGTTCGTCACGGCGCTGTACGTAAGCCGGCCGGCAATCCCGTCGAGACCCTCCGGAGAGATGAAGTTGACCGAGTTCCCCAGGCCCGGGAAATAGCCGGGATCGGCCAACGGCAGCGATACGTTGGCCATGATCTCCTCGACCGGCGCCCCGGGCTTTGCAGCCCAGTTCAGCGAGGCACTTCCGGAATTGTCGCCGTCTACGAGTCCCTTCTTCTCCCAGAGCGTCTCACCGTCGAGGCCGGGGAGGTCCAGCTTCTTCGCTAACGCGCAGATCTCCCACGGCTCCCACACCTTGCGGAAATCCATGAACAGCGGGGGCGCGCCGCCGGTCAACCACGTGAACGGCAGCATGGTGAGCAGCCCTTGCACATCGGCTTCCGTTGCGTAGGGGATTGGCGGCTTGTCGCCGTTGTGGTCGAACGTGGAGTTGAACAGCGACTCCATCATGTCGGCCACCGGCAGGGGCGTGCCGCGCGGATCGGAGCCCCACTCGAGCTGGCTCATGAAGCCGCCGCCGACGGCGTTGACTTCATTCATCACGTCACGGGTGATGAGGTACATGGCCAGGCTCTGGTCGAAGCGCCTTGAGTCGGCCTTGCGCGGGACCTCGAGGCGGTCACCGACGTGCTTGTCGACCCATGCCCGGAGCGCGTCGAGCTCCTCTTCATCGTACGCCTTCTTCCTTAGCATATCGGCCAGGAGCTTCATGTCCAGGCGGGTGATCTCCATACCAAACGTGTTGCGCGTCGGGATGATATGCGCCAGGGCCGTCTCCATCCCCATCGAGTCGTGTCCCCAAATGACGACTCGCCGTCCCTTGAGCCCGACATAGGTCAGCGCCGCGTAGCACCAATCGATGAGCGCCCGTGCGGTGCCCTCGGTCATCTTCGGTCGCATGCCCGTGTCGGGCCAAGTGCCGACGTTGATGTGAATG
>CAYMME010000741.1:0-2684 GCA_964391465.1 uncultured Planctomycetales bacterium | reverse complement strand
GGCGTGTTGGTCGAGTTCACCGGTGAAATCCGGTGCGGCGGTATGCTGTGCGAGCCGGGTCGCCAACTCGCGGGCCCAGCGGGCTTCTGCGAGTGATCGATCGACCGTAGGCTTGCCCTCCGCCTGGAACAACCAGTCCCGCTCGAGTGTCGCCGCCGCCTCTTTCGCACTGAGAGTTCGCGTTTCGGGCTCGGTGGGCTCGACCTCGGGGGCCGGCGGGTGCGGAAGGGCCGCCCGGGCCAGACGAGCCAGCAGCTTCGGCGACACGCCTGCAAATGGCTTCCAGTCGGTGATCGCAACACCCTCCGCCTTCTCCAGCGGCCCCTGCGATGCCCACCGGCCGCTGTGTCCTGACGCACATGGATTCAGCCCGGCCATCACCACGCATGTGCCGGTCGGCGGATCCACCACGAGTAGCCCGCCGGTTTGCGCGTCGAGCACGCTGTAGTCATTCTGATGGTCGTGGGCGGCCTCGATGTTCGCATAGGCACTCAGCCGCACGTTCTTCAGAGGCTTGTCGCCGGTGTTGGTGAGGACGAACTCCACGGCGGCGACCTGTTCCTCGCCCATCGCCGCGCGGATGTCGATGCGGAGGCGCCCGTCCGCCGTCTCCATCACGCCCGCCGCCTGCGTCTCGCTGATCGCCTGCACGGCAGAGACAATACGCAGGTTCTCCAGCGCGCCCTTGCGATCGATACGCGTCCCGGCACGCTTGGCGGCCCCGTCGTCGTAGTGAACGTAGTAGCCGAACCGGCTCAGTTGTCCGCCCTTGGGGCAGGCCAGACTCTGGCGGTCATTCTCCCAGAAGAAGCAACCGGCCGCGTCGATGCCGAAGTCGGTCGCACCGTTCTTGATCCAGACCGCGCCCACCTTGCCATCCGTCGCGGACGCTTCGTCCGTTCTCTCGCGTGGTTCGGCAAACACACGTCGTGCCGCGTCGAGCCGCTTGGTCACTTTCTCGTGAGAGCCGTCGAACGCGAACAAAACCACCTCGCGTGCGTACTTCCCCTTGGACAGCGTGCCGATCCGCCAGGTGAGGAGGCCGTCGGTGTTGCCCGACGATTCGATCCCTGCCATTGCGCATGGCGCGATCGTCGCCGCTAGCCTCACGGCGCTGGTTGCGTCGACGGCTCGGGTGATGTCCGGAGTTGCGTGTACGGCCGCAATGACGATAGCCGACAGTGCCGTGCCCCTCATACGCGGTTCTCCTGGTACGTGCGTCGTGTGCCCCGCGTGTCTACTGAGGACCAGCGTGCACCTGGCGCATTCTACCAGAAGAGCATCGGTTCGCTCAAAGCCGGACCGGCCCCAATCCCGCTCGCGGCGGCGCTCGGGCCGGACAAGTCGCGTCGGGATGGCCGACATCGCCTTTGTTGTCTCGGGATTTGGTGTCAGACACCCGGGTAAGATGTAGTATAGTGAACCGGTGGGCACGAAGCGGAGCGAGAACATGAAGGTGGGGGCGAGAAGACACGGTGCGTGACTAAGCGACTTGATCGTGGCGTGAGTCGTTGAGAACTCACGCTCCAACCGAGCCCCCGCCTGGTGGGTGGAGGGTCAACCGCAGCAGTGCCGGCAGGCGACTTGCGTTTCGCGAACCAACGCGGGTCGTCCAGGGTTTATCCGGATCCACAATCGCGAGGAGGAGTCCTGATGCCCATCTCTGGCCACGTCCGCGCCGCTTCTGTAGCGGCGACGACCTTGCCCACGCGCGGGAATCACGGCGTGACGACCACCGGAGTGTACCTTGCCCGCTGTTTGGCCGTTGCGTACCTGCTCACGGCAGTCGGGGCCGCAATCAGCCGGGCCGAGGAGCGCAAGTTCGTGGTTTGGCTGGCGAACGTGCCCAAGTCGGGGACGAACGTTGCTGCGCTGCCCAACAACGACGACGTGCGCGCCCAGTACTTCGACACCATTTCGGACAACGGCATCGATTCGTTCGCCGAGTACTGGAATGAGATCTCGTACGGGCAGGTGACGATCAGCGGCAAGGCGGTGGGGTGGGTCAACCTTCCCTGGTCGGTCCTGCCTCCGGGCGTGTCGGCCGGCAACACCGGGGCGGATCTGCCGTTCACGGATCTGAGGTGGCCCTCGCCGCGATTGGAATTCGGCCTCGGTGAGGAGTACACCGAGGCCAAACAGGAGATCCAGATCGATCACGGAACCGGCTCGCCCGTGGACGTGCCCGGATTGGCGGACGGCGTGTGGACGCCCGGCGAGCGTTTCCGAGACCTCGACGGGGACGGTGCGTACGACGCGGCGTACGAACCACCGGGTCCGAACGACGCCGGGTCGTTCTGCGAGGGTGAGTACATCGACAGCAATGGCAACGGTACGCGCGACCTGCCCGAACCGTTTGAGGACTTCCTGAGCTACTGGACCGGCACCGGTTGGACTGAGGTCGCCGAAGAGTATGTTTTCCACAACTACCCCGGAGACGCTACGGCACTCGCGGCGGCACAGATGGACTTTGATCTGACCGACGCGGCGATTGCGCGGGATGATCAGGGTCGCCTTCGCAAGCTGATGTTGCCCGGCTCGCAGTTCAAGGCTTGGCATGTCGGCCTGCCCCTCACGGTCTACTCTGCCGACAGAACGCAGACCGGCGCGGCCGCCGAGCCGCTCGAAGTCGATCTCCACCCTGCGGATGCGTTCGAGCCGGCGGGTGACATCAAGGTCGATCC
>CAYMME010000740.1:0-2701 GCA_964391465.1 uncultured Planctomycetales bacterium | reverse complement strand
GAAGAACATACGCACCTGCAAGTGGCCAAGGTGTTAGCGTTGTAGTACTAGTTGCCGGCGCGAGAGCAAGTCGGCACGCTCCGGTCCAGGGTTCGGACCAGCAACGATGCGACGCCTCCCGCCTCCTGTCTTCCGTCCTCTCGTACACCCACCGGCCGTGCGAGTCGGATCACTGATGGCGGGCGGGGGCTTCACACTGAGAAGCGGAACAGGATGCAGTCGCCGTCGGCGACGGTGTAGGTTTTGCCCTCCAGGCGGACCTTCCCCGCGGCTTTGGCCGCTTTGATGTCGCCGGCCTGTTTGAAATCCTCGAAGGCCACCGTCTCGGCCCGGATGAACCCGCGGGCAATGTCGGTGTGGATCTTACCCGCCGCCTCCAGTGCGGAGGCCCCGCGGTCAATGGTCCATGCCCGGGCCTCGTCCGGACCGTACGTCAGGAACGAAATCAGCCCCAGTGCGTCGTAGCACGCGTGGATCAGGCGGTCACGAGCCGGTTCGGCCAGACCCAGGTCTTCGAGAAACACCTTCCGGTCGGCCTCGTCGAGCTCCGCGATCTCCTCCTCGACCTTTGCGCAGCAGGACGCCACCGCCCGGGCATGCTCGAATGAGGTGGGGGGCGGATCGGCTGCGTGGGATTCGTCGACATTGACCACCACCACCAGCGGCTTGCGGGACAGGAACGCGAAGTTGCTGACGAGCTTCTTGTCCTCCTCACCGTGGATCAAGTCGGCAACGGGTCGCTCTTCTTCCCACGCCTCGCGGATCTTGTGCAGCAGGGTGAGCTGCCGCTTGTCCTGCTCCTGCGTGGGCGTCGGCTTGTGGATCTCTTTCTCCAGCCGCTCGATCCGCTTGGTGGCCACGTCCAGGTCTGCGAAGACCAATTCGCTGTGAAGCTCTTCCAGGTCCGCCAACGGGTCGACTCGATCCCGATACGGCGGGACGGACGGGTCCTCGAACGCCCGCACGACCGCCACCAGCCCGTCGCAGTTCCGCAAGTTCGGGACGTGGCGTTTGAACTCGGCCTGCTGCTGCGGTGACTCCTGGCTGAAGCCGGGCACGTCGATCACTTCGAAGTTGGCTTCGGTAACCTTCTTCGGCTTGTAGTGATCCGCGAGCCACCACACGCGCGGGTCGGGCACGTGAACGGTGGCGAGCTGTTCCTGCGCGATCTTCGTCGGATCCGGGACCTGACCGGTGATAGCGCTGAACAGACTGCTCTTGCCCGATTGCGGCGGTCCGATAAGGGCAACCCGCATGATGACCTCCTCGCGTTGACTGTGCGATCCACTTCCGGCCGGTCGTGGGGCAATGCGGCACGGAATCGGCCGTGCGATCCCTCGAGACCGTTCGCTGACAACGCGGCCCGATATCGTAGCGTCTACGACGGCAGCGTGCGATGCGCTTGCCCGGCAACCGGCCGAATCGTATGTCTGTCTTGGCGACTTCGCTGCTCGGGAGGCGGCAGGTCCGAGAAACCTACGCGGACCCGGATGTCCCGGGGCCGCCAAGAATCCTGGTCCAAGGAGACGGAGGGAAGCAGGATGGTCAGTGTCATGACGGCAACAGACACCGAACGCGTACAACTTGAAGCCAGGAACGGACACACCGTCGCCAGCATAGCCGGAGAGCTGGCGTACCACGATCTCGACCAGTGGGTCCCCGCGTTGGGCGAGGCGCTGAGCGCATCGGGCTCGCGTGTGATCGTCGACCTGTCGCAGGTCGAGCACGTCGACTCGGCGGCGCTGGGCAATCTCGTGGCCCTGGTCGCCCAAAGCAACACGAACTCGTGTCGCGTGATTCTGGCGGCCCCAAGCCCATACGTATCCGGCGTGCTCGAAGTGACGCGGCTCGACACGTTCTTCGAAGTGTGCGACAGCATTTCGGAAGCGGAGAGCCGCCTCGCTCTCGAATGCTAGCACAGTGTTTCACGATCGATGAGCTTTGCCCGGCACCGGGACGTCCCGACGTACGTCGGGATTAGGGAGCGTGCGATGCCGGCAATGCCGGCATCCGGCTTGCGGGCAAACCTCGATCCAGCCGAGACGCCGCACTCGCGCCGGGTGCCCGTGCCTTTGCCGCAAGACACGGGCGGATCTCGACGTACGTCGAGCCGCGTGGCCCATTGAAGCACGGTTTGGCGCTACCGAAAACACGCCAAACACGTACTCCGCCGAAGGCGGGCTCGGGCACTCGATCCGCGCCCGACAATCCGCTATGATCCGCCTCCACGGACAGGCATTGTACAGCGAGGTGGATCATGAGCAGCGCACCTTCGGCCGACGTTCTCAAAACGCTTGGGGAATACGACAGCCCGACGATCTGCAACATCATCGAGCTGTTCGACTACCGCCCGCGCAACGTGGGGTTCGCCCACGCGAGCGTTTGCGCCTTGTACCCCGAACTGCCGCCGATGGTGGGCTACGCGGTGACGGCCACGTTCCGGTCGGCGGCCGCCCCGGAGCCCGGCGAGCCGGCCGCTTCGCTGCCCGCTCAGATTGAAGCGTTCGCGAGCGTGCCCAAGCCGTGGGTGGTGGTCATCCAGGACCTCGACCACCCGCTGGGCAGCGCGGTGTACGGCGAGGTGATGGTCTCGACCTACCGTGGGTTCGGGGCCGTCGGACTGGTCACCAACGGTTACGGCCGGGACATCGTGCAAATCCAGCCGCTCGAGTTCCCGTGTTTCACGAGCGGCGCGGCAGTC
>CAYMME010000739.1:0-2709 GCA_964391465.1 uncultured Planctomycetales bacterium | reverse complement strand
TCCACGTTCTTCCTGGACATGGTTCTCGGACCTCCGAGTGAGCCCGGGCACCCTGCTCTCCGTATTATCGGGCATTCACTAGGATTAGTGACAAAATGGGAAGAATAGGCTTGCCTGGCCGTGCTTTTCTATTGGATGTTTCGTTCGGAATAGTACAGCGCGGCAAGCTGCGCCAACCGTCACCTTTGGGGAGCTGCACGATATGTGACAGATCTTAGCCATCCGTAACTGACATTGGCATGGTCCATGTTCTCGGGGAACCAGGAGGCAACCTGGGGGTCGTGAACGGTCGGGGACCCCCTCTGATTCCGAGGCCGAGCGCGATGGTGTTGCACCGGGCGAGCGTCGTCCGGTCCCACCGCATCGCGCAACGCAACGAAGCGAGGTACGTGATGCTCAAATTGGGAAAGAAGCACGACCGACAGACTGTTGATGACCTCACCGCGACGGAGCCGGCCGGGCAAGACCGCGCCCGACGCCACGCCCCCTGGAGAGCCAACCCACGCACGATCAGGCGGATCTGCCTCGGCAGCATCGCCTGCGTCGTGCTCGGCACGGCATGCGACACACTGGTCGTGCCGCCCGAGGGCGAAGGCGACGACGTTTCCCTTGTAGAGCAAGTCGACCCATTTACGCCTCCGTCGTTGTCCGATACCGGCGACGTGACGGTGGCGGCCGACGCCGGCGCCGACCGGACGGTCGAGGAGGGCGCGCTCGTGACCCTCGAAGGATCGGCGAGCGGGGTGCCGGCGGGCACCGACCCGGCCTGCGAGTGGACGCAGACCGGCGGGCTGATGAGCGTGACCCTCAACGAAACGAGCGACGCGTGCGCGACGTTCACTGCGCCGACGGTACCGGAAGGGGCCGATAGCCTGACTCTCACGTTCCGGCTGTCGGTGTCGGTCGACGGGCAAGAGGCGACGGATGAGGTGTCGGTCACGGTCACGCCGGCTCTCGGCGTTGCGGGCGTGGGCGACAACACGGTCTCCGTGGACGGCATGTTCTTCTGGCTGGACGGAGACGCGGCGCACCCGAACGCCACCGTCGCGATCTCCGGCGCACAGGACGACGCCGGTACGCCGGTGACGGCCCTCTACGAACCCGGTGACGAGCTCGGCGCCTTCGGCGCGGTCGAGGACGAACTCCTCACCGAGTTGGTCGACGAGGGGCTGGCTCTGCCCCAGACCGTGGAGGTGTATACGGATCTGCTTGACGGCACGTTCGTCACAGTCATTACGCTTCACTACCGAGTGGCCGAACTCGGCTCCGTCGCCCCGTCGAACCTCCGTCTGCATGTGCAGGACGAGGACACCCTCGACTGGGAACTGGTCGGCTGGAACGACCGCGGCGACGGCGAACCCACGGACGTTGTGGGCGACCACGGCGTCAGCATCGCCGGGCGCTACGTCTGGGCCGTGACGGATCACTTCTCGCGTTTCGCGGCCCTGCACGCGAATTGGAGTGAGAAGCGGAACCCGACGCTCCTCGGTGGTGGCGGCGGTGGTGGTGGCGGTGGCGGAGACCCGCCTGCGAACAACCCGCCGACGGCCGTGGCGACGGCCACACCTTCGACGGTCACCGACAACGAGGGAGACGGTGAAACCGTGGCCCTCAACGGTACGGGCAGCAGCGATTCGGACGGTACCATCGTCTCGTACGTCTGGCTCGAAGGGGTGACCCAGATCGCGACGGGCGCAACGGCCAACGTCTCTTTCGACATCGACACGCACACCGTAACGTTGCGCGTAACGGACGACGACGGCGAAACGGCAGAGGATACCGTAGTCATCACCGTCAACGCCGGGAGCGGCGCGCCGACGGCCGTGGCGGTCGCCACACCTTCGACGGTCGTGGACGCCGAAGGGGACGGTGAGACCGTCACCCTCGACGGCACGGGCAGCAGCGATTCGAACGGCTCCATCGTCTCCTATGTCTGGCTCGAAGGTGTGACCCAGATCGCTACGGGCGCAACGGCCAACGTCTCTTTCGACATCGACACGCACTCTGTGACCCTGCGCGTAACCGACAACGACAGCGAGATCGGCGAGGACACCATCGTCGTCCGGGTAAACGCACCGGGCGGCTGGGTCCCTCCTATCGGGATTCCCGCTCCGTCGTTCGGCATTGACGAGGTTGCCCCGGCCGTGCCCGACCCGTGGGATACCCCGACGGCCGGCTTCTACTACGTGGAACGAGACGCCCCCGGGGCCACGGACTCCGGCAACCCTCTCGGAACGCCGGCCCTGCCGCGAAGCACGATTCCCTCGAACCCACCGGCCGGGTCGGTGGTCGAGGTCCACGGCGTGTACGACTATGCCCCCGTCGGCTACGACCTCCTGAACGGTACGGGAACGGCGGGCGAACCGATCTTCATTCGGGGTGCCAGCGCCGCCGAGAAGCCCCTGGTAGCGGTCAAGATCATTCCCAGCGGCAGCTATCTGATCCTCGAGAACCTGGAGTTTGGCGATGCAGACGGCGATCTGAGCGGCGGATCGACGGGCAGGATTGTGATCAACCCCGGCTCAGACCATGTCGTGGTGCGGCACTGTGACGTACATGGCAATCTGTCAACGGGCGGCATCGGGATTGTGGGCACTACGGACAGCCCCATTCACGATGTCGTAATCTATGACAATGCGATTCACGACAACGGGGACTGGCAGGCGGACTTCGACCAGGATGTACACGGCATAGCGGCTCAGGCCTACC
>CAYMME010000738.1:0-2748 GCA_964391465.1 uncultured Planctomycetales bacterium | reverse complement strand
GGCTTAGATTGACTTCCACCACCTGCGACCAAGAAAACCCGTGCGTTACGGCTGCGTATTTACCTTCAAGATGGGATTCCTCTCGTCCCAGGAGTATGATGTACGCATAAGTCTGAACAGACCGGACTTTCGAGGCGCCCCATGAGTTCACCCTCAGGATGGAAACTTGCAGCCGTCGCCGTCCTCTTGGCCGTCGCGTCAGCGGCGCCTGCGGCTGGCGAGTCGCCGAAGTCCGACGCCGTCGTACAGTTCCGGCGCTTCTGTGCTCGCCACTTCACCGCATCGGCCGAGGAGGAGGTCCGCCGCACCTTCGGCGCCGAGCTGAAGGCCGAGGCCCAGTCGCTTTGGACGCATGTGTCCGAGACGTCCGCTTGCGTCTCGTGGCAGACGAATCTGCCGGCGCGGACATTCGTCGAGTACGGCCCGACGACGCGCTACGAGCACAAGACCCGCCCGTCGGATCAACTGCAGTACACGCACCTTCACTACCTGCGCGGCCTGAAACCCGGCGCGACGGTCTACTGCCGCCTGATGGCCGTCGACGAGAAGGGTAAGCGGGTATGCTGCAAGGCGATGACGCTCGCCCCGCGTCCGATGCCCCAGGCGGTGCGGATACCGGGTAAGCTGCCGGGGCCGCCGTTCGTGCTCGACAAGCCCAACACGACGTATTTGCTCACCGAGGACGTCGCAGGCGCCCAGACGGGATTCTTCCTCGCCGCGTCGGGCGTCACGCTCGACCTCGGCGGGCATACTGTCACGTACGACGCGAAACGCGACACCACCAGCGCAGGCGCCTGCGGCGTCCGCGGCCACAAGAGCCGCGGGATCGGACTGACGGGGGTGACCGTCACCAACGGTCTCATCCGCCGCGGCTCCGGCGGTAGCGCCACGCGAAAAGTCTACGACACGCTCTACACGCCCGTGTTTTTCAGCAAACCGTCCAAGCTGACGTTGGCGGGTCTGACGATCCGCCACCACGGCTGTCAGGTCGTCGGCATGGTGTGGCTGATCCGCGGGTCCGGCAACGACGTGCACCACAACGTGCTCACCGACGCGGGTACGACGCTGTTCAACCGCCATGTCGGCATGGACGCGATCACTATCCGGAGCACCGCGACTCGATGCCGCCACAACCTCATCCAGCGTAGCCGACACCGCGGCGTGGCCGTCACGAGCGACAACGAGGTCCACGGCAACGAGATCTACGTCGACAGCCACGCCACGAACTCCTACGGCGTCATGTACTATACCAACCGCGCCGGCGGGCGAAAGCTGGCGATCCATCACAATCGGATCTTCGGCACGGGGTATCATCCCATCGGCATCGGTTCGGGGCAGGGCTACAGCGACGTCGAGATCCACGGCAACTACATCCAGATGCAGGGCACGTCACCGAAGGACCGCTGGCGGGGCGGCCAGGGCGGCGGCGACGACCCCAAGCAGATCCATCCCGTCAACGGCATCCGCCTGCAGAAGTGCGGTAACCGCGTGCACCACCACGACAACGTCATTGTCGTCAAGGGCCGCGGCCGCGGCTGCTCGATGCGCGGTCTGTGGCTCGTGCCGGGCAAGACAAGCGGGCCGGACGTCACATTCCGCAACAATCGCGTCAAGCTGATCGCCCAGGACGCACACGCCACGGGCTACGCCGTCTCGGCCGGGGGTGTTCGAGGCGGGCGGCCGGCGCCGATCCTGCTGACGGGCAACATGGTCATCACCAATCTCGGCCACGTGCAGTTCGGCGACAACTACTCGCACGGGGGCAGGTACACGTTCCGCGGCAACACGTTCGGCAAGGTCGGCAGCGACAGGCGATACAAGACCATTCGCTTCGGATGGCGCGGCTGGAAGTACGGCAGCAGCGGCCACGCATTCATCGCCACACGCTTCGAGGGCGGCGCGGGGTACGACAGTGTTTCGTTCGACGGCGGTCGGACCGAGCCGTACGACTTTACTGTCGGCTGGGACCTGACGGTCCGGGCTCCGCCTGACGCACGTGTGGTCGTCAAGGACCGCACCGGCGCGGCGGTCTTCAGCGCGGACGTTTCGCCTTCCGGACGGATCGTGGCCTCGCTGGCCGAGTACAGGCGTACCCGCAAGGGCAAGACCCGCCTGACCCCTCATACGCTGTCAGTGGCGACAGCCGAGGGGGCGACTACGCGGAAGGTCGCGGTGCGGAGGAACATGACCATCGAAGTCAAGCCGTTGGCAGCAGGGGGCTCGCCGTAGCAGGCTGTCCGTTCTCGGAGGACATCACGTTCACACTTCTGCTACGTATTCAGGGGGTGGTGCGACGGTACGCCATTAGCGTCAACAGATGCAAGCCAGAACCAGCCACATGTACAGTGCGGCCTCGCATCTCGGATAGGTGACAGACAACTCGGATGAGATTGGGGGTTTGGAAAACTTCTACCGCGCACACGATAAGCGTAAGGCCTTGCGATTCCGTTCTTAGCGTTCTTAGTGAGGCCTTGCGCTCTTGAGTTTTGCCGTCTATTTAGCCGGTCGAAGTATCTCGGCCGTATGTCAACAGTGTGTCGTTTTGCGCAGCGGGCGGTTGCTGATCAATAACTCCCTGGCGTCGCTGCAGCCCTTGCTGGAGATATAATACTTCGCGGTCAGGCGTCGAAAGTGGCAGCCCTTATACTGCCGGCTGACCGCCGGGTGATCGTTGTAACTCAGTATCCACACGCCCAGGGTCGCCTGCAGCGACTCGGCGAGCCGCTCGTGGTCGCCGGCTCGACCGCG
>CAYMME010000737.1:0-2774 GCA_964391465.1 uncultured Planctomycetales bacterium | reverse complement strand
CGGCTGAAGCCATGGGCCACCCGTCCGTTTTGGTTCAGGGCAGGTACGTTCTTGCTGCGCATGAATTCATGCTACACGTTTGGCGGTTCCGAGTCATGATGCGCGCAGGGATGCCGGCTTTGCCGGCATGCACGCTCCCTTACGGTCGCGTCTCGGTGCGGGCTATGTGGCGCTTAGGGGGTATTTGCCGAGTTCTCGGCCGGCGCGGAACAGTTCTCGGGTGTTGGCGGGGGGGACCTCCGGCTGGATGTTGTGGACCGCGGCGAGGATGAGGCCGCCCCCGGGGCCCATCTCACGGATTCTCCGGCCGACTTCTTTGCGGACGTCTTCGACACTGCCGCGCGGCATCACGTCGCGCGTGTCGACGCCGCCCCAGAAACAGAGGTCCTTGCCGAACTCGGCCTTGAGGCGGGCGGGGTCCATGTCGGCCGCGGAGACCTGGATCGGGTTGAGAGCCTGCACGCCCAGCTCAACGAAGTCGCCCATGAACGCGTACGCGGAGCCGCAGCAATGATGCATCACCTTGGCCGGGCCGGAACCGCGGAGGTGTCCCCAGATGCGGGCGAAGTGCGGCTTGAACAGACGCTTGAAGAACTCCGGTGAGATGAGCGGACCGTTCTGGCCGCCGACGTCGTCGGAGGTGTAGACGACATCGACCAAGTCGCCGATTTCACGGGCCAGGATGTCGTTGACTTCGACCTGGAGCTGCGTCGTGCGCTCCAGCAGGGCCTCGACAAACGCCGGCTCGAGGGCCAGGTCCATCATCCACTTCTCAAAGCCGCAGAGGAACTGGCCGACGGACATCACCCGGCCGCGAACTTCGAGCGAAATGGCGTAGTCGGTGTCGCGGCGCAGCTTCGCGATGGCGTCGCGCAGCCCGTCGGTGCGAACCATCTGCCCGGCGTTCGGCCAGTTGTGTCGCTCGACCACGGCCACGTCGGACGTGTCCGCGAACGGTGCCTTCTCGACGTAGAAGTGACCGTTCGGCGGCTTGTGCCACTGGGCACCCCACTCGTCGATGATCCGATCGTCGGACAGAACCTGGATGTCGCCGGCGGTTCCGAACGCACGGGGAGCATGGATGATGTCCAGGTCGAGTGCCTGGCGTACGTCTTCCTCGACGTCGGCGGTACTCGCGTAGCACAGACCCTCCTGCCTTTCGGCGGTGGGCAGACCCAGCTCGGCCCGCAGGCCCGTGTAGGCCGGGCCGATGATCGTGCTGGCCAGGCACCCGCCCAGGTCGATGGGCACGTAGTCCGGCTCCTCGTGGTTCAGCGCCGCGAGTACTCGCTCTCGATGTGTCATCGGTTGTCCCTGCCTTTCTCACGGTGACGCAGCCGCATCACACCTACTCGTCATCGGCGCATCGACGTTGGATGCGAATCGTGACCGGGCCGACGAGACCGCTTGGGTCGAGGGCTACGATGCGCTCCCGTTCGCTTGCGATCTTCGTGCCCCAGCTTCCGGACGGGTAGATCGGGTCGCCCTGGGCCCGCCAGTTGGCGGCGGTGTTGGCCACGATCACCTTGAGCGCGTTCTTGCCACCGCGCACTTGGGCCGTGATGTCGAAGTGGTACGGTCGCCAGACGCGCTCGCCGACCTTGGTGCCGTTGACCCAAACCTCCGCCGTCACGCCCACGCGGCCGCAGTCGAGTTCAATCGTTTCGTCCGGCTTCAGCGCCGGCAGCTCGAACTCGGTTTCGTAAACGGCCCGCCCGGAGTAGTGGGCCAGGGGCGTACGGTTCCACGACTGCAACGTCGTTCCTGTCGTGCCGCTGACGAAACGCACCGGTCGTTCGAGCCGCTCGTCCGCTCCGCAGCAGAACGCGACAGTCGCAAGGCCGTCTTGCGGCAGGTCGATGCGCTGTCCGGGACTGCCGTCCACCTTGGTGTCGTTCACGTAGACTTGTCTGAGACCTTCGAACGCCGGCACAACCACCGACGGAGCACCCGGCGGCGTTTGCAGGCGATACCACTTCTCGCCCTCAGTCGGCTCTCCGCTCGGCGTGGCGTCGCTTGAGCGAGCGTAGACCAGGTCCTTTAGCGTATTGCCGTCGGCGTCGGCGATTCGAAAGAGGAATGAGAGTGGGCGGCCCTCGCTGCGGCATACCTTCAGCAATACGCGGTTCCAGCCTTGCTTGATCGTGACCGGGGCGCTCTCGGACCACGGGTCGCGCAGCAGCATCCATTTCGGGTGTCGGTGCACCGCGAGCTTCTGCTGCCCGTTCCACCAGAGCTTGATGCTGTCGGCCATGGCCACGCGGACCTGGGCTTGGCGCTCGGTCGGCGAGTAGACGTCGCTGTGGGCGTAGACGACGGAGTTGATCGGCGGTGGGTCTCCCATCAACTCGCGGAGGTTGACCCAGTAGGTGGGTGACGTCTTGTGGACCCAGCCGACCGGCGTCCCGTGCTCGCCCGGGTACTTGCCGTCGAGTCGGACTTCCTGCTCCGGGGGGAAGACCTGATTGTACCCCTCGTGGTCTCCGTAGGGGAACGGACCGATCAACCACCAGGACGGATTGGCGAGCCGTTCGACGGCAAGCCATTCGTCACTCCAGCCCTCGGCGTCGGCGGCGGGAAGATGCCATCCTGATTGCTCACCTTCTCCTGTGGCGCCGCGACGAACTTGCGCATAGGGAACACGCACTTCGGCGGATTCCGGCGTGAACCGCCAGGGGTGGCCGGTCAGGTCCAGCGTCTTGGCCGTCTCGGTGCGAGGCCGGAGCGACACACCGGTGGCCGATGGTGCGAGCACAACGTGCGTTCCGCCCCAC
>CAYMME010000736.1:0-2801 GCA_964391465.1 uncultured Planctomycetales bacterium | reverse complement strand
CGGTAGCCCAAGGCCCCAAACAGGGCAGTTGGCAACATTGTTGGAGGCGTGACGGTGTCGTCCTTCGCGCCGATGTGTACCGGCCCGGTGACGGGCAGTCGTACCCGGTGCTGCTGATGCGAACGCCCTACGGCAAGGGCCCGCAGGCCCGTCGCGCGAAACGCTTCGCTGGTGCCGGGTACATCGTTGCGGTTCAGGACGTTCGTGGGCGCTACGCTTCGGAGGGGACTTGGCAGTCGTTCATGCGACACGAAAGCCAGGACGGCGAAGACGGCTGCGACACGGTGCAATGGGCGGCCGGACTGCCGGGCTCGACCGGGAAGGTGGGCACGTACGGCGCTTCGTACAACGCGTTCGTGCAGTGGCGACTGGCGCCCGAGGCTCCGCCCGCTCTGGCGGCCATGGCGGCTTTCAGTATCCCGGCCCGCTACACCGACCTGGAGGGGCCCGGCACGATTCGCCCCGGGCGTCGCCTGCAGTGGTGGATCCGCAACATGTCGGGCAATGTCCGCAAACGCTCCGGACGAACGCTCAGCGACGCGGACAAGAAGCTGCTCGACGGTAAGCAAGACTACTGGTTGTGGTTTCTGCCCTGGCTCGAGTTGCCGCAGGCGGCCTTCGAGCACGAAACGCCTCACGTCCACCGCTGGCTGAAGCATCCGCACGAAGACCCCTGGAAGCTGCACGAGGGGTGCAAGGAAATCCGCGTGCCGGTGCTCGATATCGTCGGCTGGCACGACCACTGCAACGGCCACATGCTGCTCTGGCGGACCATGGCCAAGGAAGCGAAGACGGAGGTCGCGCGAACCGGCTCGCGGATCATCATCGGGCCATGGAGCCACGCGGGCCGCGGAAGGCGCAAGTACGGCAAGATCGACTTCGGCCCGCAGGCGGCAATGGACTGCACTGCGGTGCAGATTCGCTGGTTCGACCACTGGCTCAAGGGCAAGCAAAACGGCGTCGATCGGGATCCGCCGGTGAAGATCTTCGTCATGGGCGACAACCAGTGGCGCGGCGAGTCCACGTGGCCGCTGACGCGCACGCGCGACAAGATTCTCTACCTGACCGGCGAGAGTAAGGCGAACACGCCGTCCGGCGACGGCCGGCTCGTCGAGTCGCCCGCTCAAGCCGTGCGGGAAGACCGCTACGCGTACGATCCGCGCGATCCGGTGCCCACGCTTCACGGCAAGGGCAGCTTCACGATCCCCGTCGACCAGCGTCCCCTGTCGAAGCGCCAGGACATCCTCGTCTACCAGAGCAAGCCGCTCACCAAGCGCATCGAGGTGACGGGCCGGCCGACCTTCGAGCTCTACGCGGCGACTTCGGCCCCGGACACCGACTGGTTCGTGCGCCTGATCGACGTCGCGCCGGACGGCTTGGCCCGCGACGTCTCGCAGGGACAGATCCGCGCCCGCTATCGCCAAGGGCTCGACAAACCGGCGCTCCTGAAACCGGGTGAAGTGGTGAAGTACACGATTTCGATGAACGCCACGTCGAACGCCTTTCTTCCGGGCCATCGCATCCGCGTCGACATCACCAGCTCCGACTTTCCCAACTACGACCGCAATCACAACACGGCCGCCGACCAGAACGCAGACGCGGAGCTGCGAACCGCGAAGCAAACCGTCTTCCACGGCGGCGATCGAGCAACGCGAATCATGATGCCGCAGGTCCCCGATCCGCCGTAGCAGCAGGGCCTCGGTCGCTGCCGACGCCACAAACCGCCCGGCGCGGGTGTTGCCCGCGCCCCACGGGCTACGTAGCGGTCCTTCTCCGAACCGCGCCCGTCAGGAAGCGGCGGAGCCGCCGAAGGCGGCGACCACACAGTGCACCCAGGGAGGGCGACCAAGCGAAGGGCGCACAAGAATCCTGTCGCCGCAACAAGATCCTGCGGGATAGTCGTACAAACCGCCCTCGCGAGCCGCCGTCTGCGCGGGTACCCACAAGGGATCAGGAAGCGGTACAATCCCCGCATGCACCGGTTCCACCAGCCGTGCCGTGAGAACCGGGCGACCGCTTTGGCGTAGAACCTGACGGGAGGGAAGGAGCAGAGGGACCAGACCAGCGTGCCCACATCGGAACCCATGACCAAGCCCAGGATGTACTGCCTCAAGTGCTGGTACGTGCTCGACGGGCTGGACGAGCATCGGTGCCCGGAGTGCGGGGAGCACATATGAGCGACGCGTTCCTGCCTCTCATCATTCTCCTGGCAGTCGCGTTAACGTGGCGTGAGCATTTCAAGAAGCTCAGGACGAAGTGGCGCCTCCGTTTCTCCAGTAGGGGATCAGCGCCCGGGGAGCGTGTGGACCCGACGTCCTTTCCCGAAGACGAGTTCCCCATCTTCTGCATGATCTGCGACTATGAACTGCGTGGGCTCCCGGAGCCGCGCTGCCCCGAGTGTGGAACACCGTTCGACCGCGGACGGCTTCTCGTTCGGTCGTATGTAGAACGTGATGGCATGCGGGCGTGGTTGCTCGGAACGCCGGATGGACAGCGGTACACGCGGGTGTTTCGGACGGCCGTACTTGCCATGCTCATCGTCTGGCTTGCGGTCAACAGTACGAGTCGGTGGATCGCGTGGCCCCCTAACATTGACCGAGTCCTCATGTGGTTTCTGCCCGGGTTCCTTGTGGTTTTCTTCGACTACCGGCGCCGGAAGTCCAAGATCCACGCGAAGCGAGAGCAGGTTCTTGCCGCTCTGGCGCACCGCGGAGAGAACAAGGCGTTGTCATGATCCGCAAGACCTTGCTCGTCATCTCGCTGGTGCTGCTCGTGGGGACGGTGGGGTTGTGGGTGCGGAG
>CAYMME010000735.1:0-2805 GCA_964391465.1 uncultured Planctomycetales bacterium | reverse complement strand
GTTGCAGTAAAAAGACTTACGGGCGTGCCTTGCTTGACTTAATGGCATTCGGCACTGGCCCCCCTTCTGGCCCATGCCCTGACACTTGGACAGGAACTTCTCGAGGATGTCGGCGGCGGTTCGCGACCCTTCGGCGCCGCGCGTCCCCGAGAACTCGGCGAGCCCGGCCGCGGCCTCCGTCATGGCCGCGTCGGCCCCGCTGGCCCGCACGGCCTTGCTGAACTCGCGCGCCGTTTCGCGGAGTTCGTCGAGTTCGGAATCCTCGGGCAACGCGGCGACGTGGTTGTCGATGTCATCGAGCAGCTCTTCCAGGCTTCGGCCCACCGCCCGCTGCTGCTCTTCGAGGTCGCGCATGCGGGCCCGGAGGCGCGGGTTGTCTTCGCCGTCGCGCCCCTCGAGGGATGCGAGTCGTTCGGCGAGGTCGCGCTGTCGCCCGTACAGCGCGGTGAAACGGGCCTGATCCTCGAGGAGGGGGAAGACCTCCGCCAACCGATCGATCGGGGCGATCGCTTCCTGCGCGAAGCGCTCGCGGCTCCCCTTGCAGGCCTTGCCGGCCTCACCGAGCTTGTCCCGCGCCTGACCCGTAGTGGGGTTGCCGCCCGCAAGTTCGTCGAGCTTCCCTGCGGCCTTCCGCAGGCGCTCGGCCAGTTCGCGCAACGCGGGTGTGAGCGACGCATCCAGATCGAACGGCAGCGGTGTGTTCGCCGCTTGCTCGATGGCGGCCGCCTCTTCACGCATGCGCTTGCGCAGGGTTTCGAGCCGGCGGCGCGATTCCTCGTCCAGCGGGCGCTCCTGCGCGGCTTCCTCCAACTCCCGGCTGAGAGCATCGATCTCCTCCGAGATCCCCTCCATGCGCCGCTCGGCCTGGTGGTACTTGGACAGCAGCAGTTCCATGCCCTCGCGGGCCAGGAGCATGCGCTGGTAGTCGCTCGACGAAATGACGTGCACGGTGACCACGGTGCTTTCCGAGCCCTTGGTGCCGGCCGGATCGTTGTCCTCGACGCGGGCGAAGAGTTTGATCACGTCACCCGGTTGCAGGCCGTACGCGGAGAGGGGCAGCGAGATCGATGTCGGCACGCGCGTCGCCGCGCGGGACGGAACGGGAATCTTCAGCGGTGTGGCCCGCGAGTCGTTCAGGCTGCGATAGAGCTCGAGACTGGAGACCCCGTAGTCATCTTCCGCGGAGAGTTCGACCGGCAGTTCCGCGTCCGGCGTGGCGAGGGAGGTGGCAACCGGTTGGAGAATCCGCACGAACGGACGGGTGTCCGGCAACAGTGCGATCGGAACCGAATACTCTTCGACGGCGTTCTGGCCGGCGGTGTCGGCGATGTTCAACGTGAGCTTGCCCGGAGCTTCGATCGTGAAGGCCCCGGCGACCGTGTCCGCCTCGGAATCGGTCGGGTCCATGCGTCCGGACGACGGCTCGCCACCGTCGCGGTCGACCGTGAGCGTGCCGTGTGACAACGGTCGATTGCTCTTGGCCCACACGTGCACCTGCGTGCCGGGCAGGCCGGCCAGACCGCCCTCCGGCAGCGGCCCCTCGTACGCCGACCGATTCGTGTACACAGGAGGGGTGATGCGGTACCGAACCGACTCGAACTGCGGGACGGTGAGGACCTTGATGTCGAACCGGTGGCTGCGCGCCCGACCGGCTTGGACGCAATACTGCGCCGGGCTCGTGACGCGGCCGAGCGCGACCCGCCACGATCCGTCCGGCTGCGGGAACATCCCGAGTTTCTCGGTCTTCGCCGTGCCGTCCTTGCTGCGAAGCACGAGATCGACGTCTTCGACCGGCGGACCATGTGTCGTGACCTGGATGTCGAGCCCGCGGCCATAGATGACTTCAGCATGGCCCGGCTCGACATCGAACTGCACCCGGGAATACGGCGGGTGGTCACCGTACGGATCGGCAAACCGAAGCCACTGAGCCGCCGCCAGGCGGGGCGCGATCACGGCAACGGCGACGACGGTCAAGATCAGGACGCAGGTGACGGCGAAGGCCCGGACCACGGGGCGCGCCGGCACGGCGCGCTGGCGAGCCAGACCGGCCACGAACTCGGCGGCGCGGTCGACCGCGATCGCGGCAAGGCCGCGAGACATGTCGCCCATCGGACGACTCTCGGTCGACAGCTCGACGCCGGTGAGCACCTGGCCGCCGCTCTGCGCCGTGCCGTCGACGATCCGGGCGAGCGCGCGGGCACTGCCGCGACGCCAAGCGCCCACGGCGGCACGGAGCGTGAACAGAACGGCACAGGCCGCAATCGCCGGGCGCAGGCCGATGCGCAGTCCCGCGGGCAGCTCGAATACCAGATCAAGCCACACCCACACCAGCATCAGGATGAGTCCACCAGTGAGTGCCCAACCCAGCCCCGCGCTGACGCCAAGGACGATCGTTCGCTGCCGGAGACGGTTGAGGTGCTGATCGAGAGACGAATGAGGCATGGCGGTTGCTCTCAGAGTGTAGAGATCACGATCTCCGACGGTTTCACAATACGTGCTCGGCGTTGGGTGCCACTATTCGCCCCAAAGGGGCGACCAAATGTAGCCAGGGGTGGAGCGAAGCGGAACCCCTGGATACCGGCAGCAAATCCAGCACCGCCCCGGCAGGGGCGGACGCGCGCCGACCATCCGTTCGTCCGCCCCTGCCGGGGCGGTGTGTTCCCGGGGGCTTGCGAACCAGGGGTTGCGCTTCGCTCCACCCCTGGCTAAACTCGTAGGCCCCTTCGGGGCCGGCAGATCGCTGTTCTTCGCGAGCCGCAGCCGTATGTCGTTCCTTCTCATCCGCGATGGTGGGCAACAGCATCA
>CAYMME010000734.1:0-2848 GCA_964391465.1 uncultured Planctomycetales bacterium | reverse complement strand
GCGTGCGACGGAGCAAGCGCTCCAGCCGGTCGACGAACGCGGGGGGACCCAGTGGACGACCCGTGCGCTCATGCGAGCGAATCAACTCCCCGTCCTCGTCACACAAGAACGTCGGCATCCGCCGATTCCCGCGTTGTGTCACGTGATGCGGAATCCCGGGCACGACCACTCTGGCTAACCTTGGCATGCGCACATGCTACCCCTCTGCCCTTGACAGGTCAAGGCCTATTTCGTATGGTGTCCCCAGATGCCGCACCGCGCAGCATCACCTTGCGGTGGAGCGCTCAGACAACCGCCGGCGAGGAGTCCGAAGTCTCTCACCGAATCAGCGAGAAGCCCCAATGCTGCTCAAGTACGGCCTGCTCATGAACGTCGCCCTGTCTTCCGCGGTCTCAGGTCAGCCCGTCTGGCGCAACATCGGCCCCGGGGGTGGGGGGTGTTTTCTGTCAATGTGTGCCAGCCCCCACCGCGAGACTGAGCTGTTCGTGGGCTGCGACGTGGGTGGGTTCTACTGCTCAACTGACCGCGGGCAGAGCTACCGAATCCATAACGACGGACTGCGCGACTACTGGGTCGAGTGTATTGTGCCGCACCCCCGCGACCCGAACGTGATCTACCTGGGATGCGAAAGCGGGATGCACAAGTCCTCGGACCGGGGCCGAACGTGGCAGTGGCTGCGCAACGGCTTCCCCTCTAAGCGGCGATACAGTTGGTCGGCGCCGATCGGCGCGCTCGCGATCGATCCCCGCAGCCCGGACACCCTCTACGCCGGCATCGGTCGGCCGCGGCGTTACTCGTTTGGCAAGGGGACCTTGTACAAGACCACTGACGCCGGTGCGAGTTGGACTCCGGCGAACCAGGCCGGCAGCCTGCCCGAGGACGCGTGGATCACGGATCTGCTGATCCATCCGCAGGACGGCACGCATCTCTACTTGGTCTGCCAGCACGGGGTGTACCAGAGCCGCGACGCGGGAGTCACCTGGCAGCGCACGATCGCCGGCCTGCCGCACTCCCACGTGCGACGCATCGGGCTCTGCCCCCAGCAACCAAAGGTGATGTACCTCACCCTCCGATCCACACCCGGTAAGCCGCCTTGGCAGGGCGGGGTGTACCGGTCCAGCGATGGCGGGGCGCACTGGTCGCCGTGCGTGGAGGGCCTCAAGCAGCACGTCGGCAGGCCCGGTCGTCCCGCGCCACTGACGTCGAACTACGACCGAATCGCGGTCCACCCGACGGACCCCAACACCGCCTATGTCGGCGGCGACGCATGGGTCGCCGCGACCATCTACAAGACGACTGATGGGGGCCAGACGTGGTCCGACGTGGTCCGCCGGCGAGACGACGTGAACATCGACATGGGCTGGATCACCATGTGGGGGCCATCGGTCAAGTGCCTCGCCATGTCGCCTCTCGACCCCAACGTGCTCTACTTCGGCACGTCCGGCCACGTGTTCAGGACGACCGATGGAGCGAAGACTTGGCAGCAGGCCTACTGCCGCTTGCACCCCGGCGGCCGTTTCCAAGGCACGGGCCTGGAAGTGACGTGCCTACACAGCCTGACGGTTCACCCCAGAGACCCCAAGCGCCTCTACTTCGGCTACTACGACATCGGCTTGCTTGTGTCTGAAGACGGTGGCGAGTCATTCCGACGGTGCACTGAGGGCATCAGCCCGCGGGAGATCCGCAACTCCTGCTTCGGCGTGGTCATCGACCCCGATGATCCCGTTCGCTGCTGGGGCAGCTTCGGCGCGTGGGGGACGAACAAGGGCGCTATCGCCGGATCGACCGATGGCGGCCGCACGTGGGAGATGCTCGGCACGCCGGACCGCGGCCTACCCAATGCGCGCCATCGCACACTCCTTCTCGACCCCACCAGCCCCCGCAGCGCAAGGCGACTGGTCACCACCTCCGACGGCCGCGGTGTGCACGTGAGCAACGACTCCGGGCGCACGTGGCAGCCGCGTAACCGCGGCCTCCCCCACGGCAACATCCGCGGACTCGTGCGACACCCAACTCAAGCCGGGACGTACTGGTGCGTGCTCGGAGATGACGGCAAGCAGCCGGGCGCCGTCTTCCGCACAGACAACGTCGGCCAGACATGGAAGCAGTTGAGTCGCGACCTCCTGGTGGCCGACGTGAAGGCGTTCGCGATCGCTCCGACCGATCCACAACGACTCTACCTTGCCGCACGAGACCGTCGAGTCGCGAAGATCTTCTACAGAGGCGGCGTCTTCCGCAGTGACGACGCCGGCGAGACCTGGCGCAGAATCCTCGCAGACGATTTCGTGCAGGGTCTCGCGGTCGATCCCCGCAACGCCGACGTCGTCTACGCCGGCCTGCACGACCATCCTTTCCACGACGAATCCACTGGCGATGGCCTCAGGATGACGACTGACGGCGGGAAGACGTGGGAGTCGCTCAACGGCTCCGGGCTCACCTGCAAACAGGCCGTGCGCCTCACGATCGATCCCCATGACCCCGATCGACTGTACGTGGGCACGGCCGGCAATGGTGTGTTCGTGGGCCGCGTCCGTGGACATCCGGACGACGCGATCACGGGCCGGCGTCCCTGAGCACGTCCACGTCGGACATTAGCTGGAGCACGCGACGGATCCAGGACGCAAGTTGGGGGCTCGACCCTGGGATCAGCCTATGGCCTTCCTGGGACGTAATACATCAATAGGGCTTGACGAGCGCGTCGTGGGCCGGTAGCATGCTCCCATGCCAAGATTGAGCTGGGCCCGCATTTCTGACCGGTTGTCTGCTGCGAATGCGTATCTTACGCCATCTCAGCGACTTCGCTTGCACGGCCTCCTCAACGTGTTGCACAACACGCCTGCGTCACCCG
>CAYMME010000733.1:0-2858 GCA_964391465.1 uncultured Planctomycetales bacterium | reverse complement strand
ATTACGCTCCTGGCCTTGCCCGTCCTGCTCGCTCTCGTCGCGACGGCCGCGTCACTGGCGGCGGAACAAGCGGGACAACGACAGATCCCCGACGATCTGCAGAAGCGCGCCGCCGCCGCCATCGACAAGGCCCTGACGTTCCTCGCCGCGGCCCAGCAACCCGACGGCGGATGGAAGGGAGTGCCGACGACGGATCCGGCCTTCACAGCCCTCGCGGCCAAGTGCTTTGCCCAACACCCGTCCTATGGCCCGAAGCACGCGATTGTCCAACGAGCGCTGGATTTCGTACTGAAACACCAGAAACCGAATGGGGGCATCTACCCGGCCGGGGGCTACGGACTGAACAACTACTACACGAGCGTCTGCCTGATGTTCCTCGGCGCCGTCGATGACGAAGCGCTCTGTCCGCGAATCGCCAGGGCCCAGAAGTACCTCACCCAGCTACAATGGGACGAGGGTGAGAATCGCGACGCCAACGACGCCTGGTACGGCGGGGCCGGCTACGGCAAGCACAAGCGACCCGATCTGTCCAACACGCAGTACATGCTCGAAGCCCTGAAGCAGAGCGGCCTGCCCGCGACCGACCCGACGTACAAGAAGGCGCTCAAGTTCATCGAACGCTGCCAGATGCTCTCGGAGACGAACGATCAGCCCTTCGCCCGCGGGGCGAAGAACGGCGGCTTCGTCTATACCGCCGCCAACGAAGGCGAGAGCAAGGCCGGCGTGGAGTTGGAGGGCGGCCGCGAGATGCTGCGTTCGTACGGCTCGATGACCTACGCCGGATTCAAGAGCATGCTCTACGCGAACGTCGACCGCGACGACCAGCGTGTGCAGAAGGCCCTCGACTGGATCCGCAGGCACTACACGCTTGACCACAACCCCAACATGCCCGGCAAGCAGTCGCTCCAGGGGCGGTTCTATTACTTCCACGTCTTCGCCAAGGCCTGGGAAGCCTGGGGTGAGCCGACCCTCGAGACCGCCGGCGGTGTCACGCACAACTGGCGGCAGGAGCTGTGCGAGAAGCTGCTCTCGTTGCAGGCGGCGGACGGCAGTTGGGTCAACGAAGCCTCCCGCTGGGAAGAGGGAAACCAGTACTACGTCACGGCCCTGGCCGTGCTCTCGCTGCAAGCCGCCCTGCGTTGACCATGCCATTCGAGCCCGCGATCGAAGCCGCCGCCGTTCCGCCCGGACAGTGTCGTTCCGCGCGTGTCGCCGGCCGGTGGGTGGCGGTCTGCAACGACGCCGGTCGGTTCTTCGCGTGCGACAATGAATGCCCCCACGCCGGCGGCCCGCTCGGCCGAGGCGAGGTCGCGGACGGCAAAGTAGTCTGCCCCGTTCATCATTGGCCCTGGGATCTGCAAACGGGAAAGACCGCCGACGAGTGGGAGCACATGCGCGTGCGCTGCTACGCGATCGATGTGCGGGAGGGGGTCGTGCACGTCGACACCGAACGGACCATCAATTCGCTTGGCACGCTCGATTGAGTCCCGCCGGCGCGCGTCGAAACGTGTTGTGCATGCAATATCTGCACCGGCGTCACATATGCGCATAGAAGCCGTAGACTGTAAGGGGGTGGTGTACCGGGGACTGGGTGGTGGGATCCCGCCTGCAGCGCGGTATGTTCTCTTGCGTGGGAAGGCTCGTCATGGCTCCGTTGATAATGCCGTTGCATGCGGTCAACACGGTGAAGGATCACCTCGCCCCCGCTTTCTCGTTTCTCGGTGAGGACGGATCCGTCGAGACGACTTCGCACGTGCGCAGCGTGGTGACCATTGCAGCGTTCCCCGATAATGCCGATTGGCCCGGGTGCGGTGAAAGCGGCGAGACCGCCGATCTCGCGAACCGGCCAGCCACGTTAACCGCGACAGGAGCCAGGCGGCGCCGCCCTGAAACGGTGAAGCTCAACGCAAGCCGCGGGCGCGCGGAATGGGAGGTGCACACGTGAGAGGAACGGTTTGGGTGTTGGTCTCGCTGGTCGCCGTAAACTTACTAACCACGGGAGCGCTGCACCTCATGCGGGCAGACAGAGGCGTGCCGAGATTGCTGTTTCATGCGGGAGTGGGACAGCGCTCTTCGCTGAACGAGATCAAGACGCTCTTCCAGCAACAGCACCCCGAGGTCGAAGTCAACTTCGCCTACAAGGGCTCGGGATACTTCATCGCCGACATCACACGATCACAGCAGGGTGATCTGTTCATGCCCGGCGAAGAGTTCTACCTGCTGCAAGCCGTCGAGCGCGGCTTCATTGCCGACTACGACCCGGCGCGGGACATCCCGGCGTACTTCGTCACCGTCATCATCACGCCGGCCGGCAACCCGCAGAACATTCGGACGGTGCAAGACTTCGCCCGGCCGGGCGTGCGGGTGGGTCTCGGCAACCCCAAGGCGTGTGCGATCGGCCTGTGGCACGAGAAGACGTTCAAGAAGGCGGGGATCTGGGAGGCCGTCCAGAAGAACGCCAAGTTCAGCGCCAAGTGCATCCCCGAACTGGGCAACGCCGCGCAGCACAAGCTGATCGACGCGACCATCGTGTGGGCCACGACCGCGGTGCTCTACCTGCGCGATTGCGAGGCCATCCCGTTGGAGTCGAAGTACCGCGGGGTGATCCGCCTGCCCGTGGCACTCCTGAAGTTCACGAAGCACCGGAAAGAGGCGCAGATGCTGAAGGATCTCATCCTTTCGACCGAGGGGGCGGAGATCTTTCTGAGTCACGCCTACGCGGTGGGATCGATCCCACACGACGAGAAGGGCTTCGTGACGGATGAAGGCGCGACAACCGACCAACTGATGAACTGGCTCGCCAACGCGGCCAAGGCAATAAAGGACGATTCGTTCGAGGCCAACACCGAGACGGTCGG
>CAYMME010000732.1:0-2890 GCA_964391465.1 uncultured Planctomycetales bacterium | reverse complement strand
GCTGAACGGAACGTGGGGGTACCACCAGAGGAGAACGAGCAGCTACCATCTGGGAACATCAGCGCTGTTCGAGCACGACGCCTACGGCCACGACGTGATGATCGGCAAGTCCCCCTGGCCGCCCTCGCCGGACGCGTGCAACGAGCTGTTCAACGAGTTCGGCGTACTGCTTCGCGATGCGTTCATGCACGCGTTCACACTGAGAATCAAGACCTGCATCGGTACCGAGACGCCGCTGACCGTGCCCAAGGCGGTGAAGAGACGCCTCGAGTCGGCCGGTAAGAACCCCGACGACCCCGCCGTGATTCAGTCTCTCTACGAGGGAATGTTCCGTCGCATCGCCAGTGCCTACCACATCGACTACTACTGGCTCTGGACGCCCGAAGGCTGGACGTGGAGCGGCACCACCGACGAGCAGGTCGAGGCGACCCTGCAGGATCTGCGCTCGGCAATCGCCGCCGCCGCCGAGGTGAAAGCCCCCTTCACCCTGGCGACATGCGGATGGGTGCTGGGCCCGCCGCAAAACCGCGCCCTCTTCGACAACGTACTGCCCAAGAAAATGCCCATGAGCTGCATCAACCGCCAGGTGGGCAAGGACCCCGTGGAGCCGGGCTTCGCGCAGGTCACCGGCCGACCGCAGTGGGCGATCCCCTGGCTGGAGGACGATCCGGCCCTGACCGCACCGCAGTTGTGGGTGGGGCGCATGCGACGCGATGCCTTCGACGCCTTGCGGTACGGCTGCACCGGGTTGATGGGCATCCACTGGCGAACGCGCATCCTGGCCCCCAACGTGTCGGCATTGGCCAAGGCCGCTTGGGACCAGAGCGGCTGGAGTGAAGGCGCCGTCGAACCGACCGAGATCCTCTGTAAGGAAGGCGTGATGGGCGGGAGAGTAGCTCACTTCCCGAACAACCCCATCACGGATACCGAAGACGACGCGCTCTACCAGTCGGTGCGCTACGACCTGTCGGCGTACCGGCTTGCCGTCCCCAACGGTGAATACACCGTGACGCTGCGATTCTGCGAACCGTACTACAGCGAGAAGGGCAAGCGAGCGTTCGATGTCAGCGTCCAGGGCCAGCGCGTGCTCAACCTGCTCGACGTGTTCGCGAAGGTCGGCCAGAACAAGGCCCAAGACTACACCTACAGAGACATCAAGGTGACCGACGGGCGGCTGGAGATAACCTTCCGCGACCGGACCGAGTTCGCGTGCATCGCTGCACTCGAAGTCGCCGGCGGCGGGTACGCCAAGAAGATCAACTGCGGTGGGCCGGCCTACAGAGACTTCGTAGCCGACCTGCCCGTATGCCCGCCGCCGCCGAGAGACCTGCCCGCCACCGACTTCTACGCCGACTGGGCTGCGACGCAGTTCGGCCCAAAGGTCGGACCGGCAATCGCCGCCGTGTTTGACCGCCTCGACGGGGAGCATCATCAGCCGACGACCTGGGTGCACGGCCCGGGCGGCATCAAGCCCGACCCGACACCGTGGGCCGAGGTTCGGAAGGCCTACGCCTTCGTCGACGAACTGGCCGCACTGCGGCCGCAGGTCAAGAGCGCCGGCAACCGGGAGCGGTTCGACTATTGGCTGGGCAACTTCCGGTACATGCGAGCAATCGCCCAGGTGAACTGCACCTGGGCTCGCTACAACAAAGCGGCAGAGAAGATCAAGGCCGCGGGCGACCCGCAGGCCAAGCAACGACTCGCCCGCGAAGCTGCATTGCCCATCCGCAAGGAGCTCATCAAGCAGGTGGTCGAGGTGTACCGACACCTGCTGCCCACCGTGAGCAACACCGGCGAGCTTGGCACCGTCGTCAACTGGGAGCAACACATTGTGCCCGAACTCCTCAACAAGCCCGCGGAGACGCTGGTGAAGGTGCTCGGCGAGCCGCTGCCGGCCGACGTCATGCTCCCGAAGGAGTATCGCGGACCGCCCCACTTGATCGTGCCGACCGTGCGCACCAGTCTTGGCCTCGGCGGACCGCTCCGATTGAAGGCAATCGTCCTGGCCGAAGCCAAGCCGCGCAGCGTCACGCTGTTCTGGAAGGTGATGGGGCCGGGAGAATTCAAGAAGTTGCCGTTCACGCACGTGGCGCGTGGCGTGTACACGCTGCAACTCGACGGCAAGGCAATCGGTCGGAACGACATCGAGTACTACGTCGAGATGACGCCCGCTTCAGGGCAGGCCGTGCGCTTCCCCGCCACCGCACCGACCCTGAATCAGACCGTCGTGGTCGTGCCCGGGGGCTGGTGAGGAGGACCCGACGGTGATTGACTGCGTTGAACGGTACCGCGAGAATCGCACGATGCATTCAGACTGGAATCACATCGAATCGACGGCCCCTCCTATCCTGCGTGCGCCCCGCGGCGTCCGTGTGCATCCGCCCGTGACAACGTTGCGTCCCCGACCCCGTAGGGGTCTCGCGTGGTTAGCCCAGGGCGTCAGCCCTGGGTCAGAGCAGCACCACACCATTGAGCCCCGAAGGGGCGGCGCTTGGCCTCGCGCGGCCAGATACCGTGGCCGCGCGATACGTTCTTCCATCCTGCTCAATACAGGAGCATCGCCCCTCCGGGGCTCCGAGATTTCCGCGTGCCACCTTCCCCCAGGGCTTGCGCCCTGGGCTAACCATCCATCGCCCCGTTGGGGCTTGACCGCAACGGTTTCGGAGGGACAGTGCGGTGTTCTGTAGCCGCTGCGGATCAGAGCTGCCGGACGGCGTCGAGTCGTGCAACGAATGCGGCGAGCCCGTGCGACGTACCGCCGCCGACGTCGTTGGTGCGAGGGGCAACGTGGCCTATGTGGTCCTGCTGGCGGTGGTGGCCGCACTGGGCGGGTTGCTGTTCGGCTACGACACCGCGGTCATCTCCGGGGCGATCGGTTATCTCAAGACGC
>CAYMME010000731.1:0-2902 GCA_964391465.1 uncultured Planctomycetales bacterium | reverse complement strand
GCCGCCACGACGGGCCGAGCCCCCGAAAACCCGAGTTGTTACGGCGGAATCAAGTCTCGGCTTCCTAGCTTCACGAAAACTCTCGTTGCCGTAGAGAGCGCTGTCGCAAGCGCCTCAGGTTTGAAGATGTTCGTTCGAGGGATCGTGGCTACCGAAAGTGTCATCCGCGCTGCGAGCGGGATCCGCGGGCGCGGAGAGGGAATAACGCGCGGAGGAACAGGAACAAGTCGGCCACGACGCGTATCGGGCGCCCTCGATTCAGTATCTGAGAGGGGCCATGATGCCCCGTGGGCACGGGAAAGGCGAACGCCGTAAGTCGCGCAGTGACAATGAGTACGGACTTCTCGGTAGCCACAACGGGCCCTGTAACCTCACGAGGGAGAGGCAGTTGACTGGCCGCACCCTACACCGGACAATCATTGGAAGCACGGGGCATGTGTCTCGCGGATCGAATGCTCAAGGAGTCAGGAATGCTGCGTCGTGTTCTTGCGACGTTAGCGGTGGCCTGCACGCTGGCGGCCTCCCCGCCGGCCAATGCGGAGGCGAAGGTCGAACAGCCCTACTGGCCGGAGTTCCGTGGGCCGTGCCGCGACAGTATCTCCACAGAAACGAGTCTGCTGAAGACATGGCCGGCCGGCGGCCCGCCGCTGATCTGGACGTACTCCGACTGCGGCACGGGCTTCTCGAGCGTATCCATTGCCGAGGGAAAGATCTTCTCCGCAGGCGACTTCGGCGACCGGGAAATGCTCTTCGCCCTGGACCTCGACGGGAAGCTGCTCTGGAAGACGCCCAACGGACGGAGCTGGCGGAGGTCGTCCCCGGGCTCGCGCACCACACCGACCTACGTCGACGGCGTGCTGTACCACATGAACCCGACCGGCCGGGTGGCCGCCTGCCGAGCAAAGGACGGCAAGGAGATCTGGGCGGTCGACGTGAAGAAACGCTTCGACGCCCGCTTCGGCGTCTGGGCCCTGGCTGAGAACCTCGTCGTCGATGGCGACAAGGTCCTGTGCCTGCCCGGCGGCAGGAAGGCCCTGGCCGCGGCGCTCGACAAGAACACTGGTAAGACGATATGGACCACCACGGGCCTGGCCGACCCGGCCGCGTACTGCACCCCCGTGATCGCCACGCACCAGGGCGTGCGGCAGATGATCACGATGACCGCAAGGTCCGTAATCAGCGTCGATGTCAAGACCGGCAAGCTCCTGTGGAGCTACCCTTACCGAATGGGCTTCCCGCAGCACGCCACCCCGCCGGTCTATCACCGGGGGCACCTGTTTGTCGCCTGCGGGCATTCAACCGGCGGCACGTTGCTGCGGATCGACCCCGACTCGTCGGGCGTCGCCAAGGTCTGGCACCTGCGCACCTTCGACAATTGCCACGGCGGCGTGATACGCATCGGTGGCCGCATCTACGGCTCCGGCTGCCGCGTGGGCGGCAAGGGCTTCTACTGCGTCGACTTCCTCAGCGGCAAGATCATCGACACCAACCGGACCGTGGGCAAGGCATCGATCCTCTATGCCGACGGCATGTTGTACGCCTTGAACCACAAGGGGCCGATGTACCTGATGGACGTCAAGGCCGACGGGGTCAAGGTGGTCAGCCACTTTGACATGCCCGGCAGGAGGAGAACGAACATCTACCTGGCCCACCCGGTGATCTGCGGCGGCCGCCTGTACCTGCGCGAGGGCAAGAACCTCTACGCCCACGACATCCGCGCCGAGCGGTAGCGATCGATGAGTCTGCCGCAACGTCTTGACGATCAACGGCTCGTTGATACTCGGCTGTTGGTCGAAGTGGAAGCCTTCGACCGTCTTAACCCGGATTCCCCGTAAGTGTCCGGGGACCGACGAGCCATCGACGAATCCCTCCCGTAGCGTGCCATGCTCCACGCGCAAACTGCAATTCTCGGCTGCTCATACACGTAGGTTCCATCCGTGGCTGCCCGCTTGACGCGCATCACCCTGGCCAATCCGATCTGCGGCTCTCGCTCTCGGCGGCGGAGGATGGCCCAGGAGCCGTCCGGTGACCTCGCCTCGCTACTCGACGCCTTGAGTGAGGCCCGCGACGCCCTGCGGCGGGCGGAGCACTACGCATGTGCCTCATGCAGCAGCGCGGACATGGCCCAGTCGGCTCTGGCCGAGGCCGACGCGCTCATCGACGGTGCTGGCGTGGGCTTGGATCACCCGGTCGCCGACGCGCTGCTCTCCATCTGGCGGATTCGACGCACCCACACCTCCGGCACGTTGGCTGGCAGCGAAGACCCGCAGAACGCCCTGGATTCCATTGCGGCCATCGGAAACGCGACCGCCGAACCACTCGTGACGGCCGCGGCTTTGTGGCATGTGACGGACCTTCACCAGATCCTCGGCGACGAGGTAAGCGTTGATGCTGCCCTGGCCGGTTTGACGGCGGCGATTGAGCAGGCGGAAGTCACCGTCGGGCTGAGTGAGGGCGTTCGGGCCTGGATCGGCGCGCTGGGGGCTGAGGTCCGAGCGCGACGCGTCTACCGGCTCGCCCGCCAAGTGATGGCGGACGGGCTTGCCCCTGATCACGCTTGTTCAGGGACTAGCCGAGGAGGTAACCCAGAACCTTGGCAAGCCAGTGGACTACGCGTGTATCCCAACAAATGGCGCCGAGAGGGCAGCGCAGGTTATGAACCGGATGCTGGGCGACAAGCACTAGGAGTGATGCGTGACGCCCGATAGCCAAAACGCATCGCCACGGTCGTGCAACAAGTTGTGCACGAACGACTCGCAAGACAGTCCGGATCCAGTACGAGGATAGTGCGCAGATAGTCGGTAAGTCCAATAACCGCAGCACGTTAGTCCTTGCGCCGCCTACGCTTACGTTTGGGCGTTTTCAGCTGCGGGATCTGAACGTCATACAGCCGCTCGAACAG
>CAYMME010000730.1:0-2904 GCA_964391465.1 uncultured Planctomycetales bacterium | reverse complement strand
CCCCGAATTGTGGGAAGAGTGCCACTGCACGTGGCCGTCAGCGAACATCCAGTCGACGCCGTTGTTGTACTTGTTCGCGCCCCCGTAGTGCCGAAGGAAGCCCGGATACTGGGGGTCGAGGAATGCGCTCTTGATATGGTAGAAGCGCCAGCAGCCATCGGTCCGGTAGTCCTTGTCGGTCTCGGTGAGGAGCGGCCAGCAGTACGGCTTCTCGATGCTGTCAAGCTTGCGCGGCGTCTCGCCGCCGCCGCCTCCCGCTGTCGCGAAGTACCACCTCTGGTTCAACATGTTCGAGTCGCACGAGCCGGTGTAACTGACGGGCTCGATCCATTCCTGCATTGGCTTGGTTGTCCCGATTGAGCCCTCCAGCCATCCGGAGTCCGCGGTGGCCTTCGCGGCGATGGGATCGTCAACAATCTGGACGCCAATCTGCTTCTCGTTTCGCTGGTTGTCGATGTAGAAGTAGCGGGGGTGTTCCTCGGCCGGGCACCGGTAGAACCCCTGCTTGCTGCCGGCCTTGCTGCGCTTGACCTCCACGTAGGGCAGGATCTGGTAGCACCAGATCGGACCGATCCAGCCGGACGCGATCAAGTCGAGCGCAGCCTGGAAGCTGAGCTGCGGGAGGTACCCGTTGCCGTTCTTCTTGTCCTCCGCGTAGTAGTACATACCCTTGAAGACTTGGTTCAGGTTGGCCGCGCACTTGACCTGGTACGCCTGCTCTCGAGCTCGGGACAGGCTGGGTAACAGGATGGCGATCAGCAGGGCGATGATGGCGACAACCACCAGGAGCTCGATCAGCGTGAATCCTGTGTTGCCGGTGGACGTTCGTCCATGCTTCATAGCTTCACCTCGTTCTTGTAGGTTTGCCGTGCGTTGCGCTCGGCGGTGAGTCAGGTGTGCGGCCCCCGGCCAGGGAGGAGTCATGGTCAATATCGTACACCCGTCAGTATACACCAGAAACCGCTCAGTCTGACAGCAAGCCCGTCGATTTTGGCGCCGCCGAGGGTCCGGATGGTGCTGCGTGGTCCGGTCAAGCGGGTTTGGCGGTGAAGGGACGGCGCGCGAGTGGTCTGGGTGTGTTCGGTTTCGTGACACATGCAGACTGTGCCTGATCCCCAGAGGAAGCCAGCGACGCTTCCTCCTGCACGCCGGCACCTGCTCGAGCGGAGGCGGCTAGTACAGGTTGTAGGGCGTTCCGTCCGTGTCCGTCTCGGCGTCGGGCGCGTTTGGGACGATCTCACCCGAGAGGTAGCTGTAGGCCCAACCGTGGTTGCCCGTGCCGACGTCGGGCATGGCCCCGCCGATCTTCACGCTGGTGAGGCCGCGTTTCGAGCCGACGGGCAAGGGTGGGATGGGGTGGCGCAGGTACGGGCCGAATGGATGGGCGGCGTCTTTGGTCTCGGAGACGAGCCCGTCGACGTTGGTGTACCTCTGCAGTTGGTTGCTGAACGCGTCCTGCTCTCCGGCGGCCCCGTACGTCCCTCCGGCGGCCGTGGTGCCCGGGAAAACCCCACCGTGCTCGGCGGCGTAGAGGTCGATCGAGGTGCGAAGGGCGGCCAGATCGGCGCGCAGCGCGGACTCCTCGGCGCCCCCGGCTCCCCGGCTGAGCCTCGGCACCGCGATGGCGGCGAGGACTCCCAGGATGACGACGACGATGACCAACTCGACCAGACTGAAAGCCTTCGCGTGTCGGCGCATGCCAACCCCTACAGAAGACACTTGGACTTCCGCGTAGCATCGGCGCGATACGCCGCGCGCTTTAGGTAGGGGGCGTCCGATAGCTGGCGGCCGGCTGGCGCGTGCCGTCGTCGGTTGAGATGCGGACGGAATTCGGCCCACTTGGGCGTGATGCGCTGCGGCGTCGATTGGGGAAACCCTATCGCATTCGTTAGGCGTTGATGAAGCGCGGGCCCGCGCGTGCCGATGCTGAGACAGGCCAAAGGGTAGGGATGAGGGATGCGATGCGCGGACGATCAAACCCAAACCAGCGCGACCGTGCTCTGGTCGTTGACGACGATCCGGCCGTGGTCGGCTTGGTGCTGATGAAGCTCGAAGGGTGCGGCATCCCTGCCGACGGGGCGTTCTCGGCGGAGGAGGCCCTCCAATTCGCGTTGCATCATCGTTATCGGGTCATCGTGGCCGACGTCCACATGCCGCGGATGAACGGCATCGAAATGCTGGCCGCCTTTCGCGAAACCAATCCGTTCGTGCAGGTCGTCATGCTCACGGGTGACGCCACGACCGAGGTCATCACCGAATCCCTCGCCCACGGCGCGGCCGATTTCGTGGTCAAGGACACCGGCCTGTCGTCACTGACCACCGCCGTCACCGCCGCCTTCGAACGCGCCATGCGCTGGGACCAACTCCTCGCCGTCAACGCAGAGCCCGCGCCGGCCGCCCCCGCCTCGGCGTAGATGCCGTCTGTCCCGCCCCTACTCTGGTCGAGCACGGGAATCCCGACTTGGGGTCCATTGAGCCTCACGCGCCTTGGGGCAATACGGTCGCTTGCGTTTCGTGCGTGCGCGGTACGGTCACCTTCCCGCTCATCCCACCAGCCGCCGCCACCATGACCATGCTCGCTTGGATTGGCGGCGCTCTGCAGCCATGGCTTCACGCGATTCGTAGACGACATACCGCTGCACGTGTTCCCACGCGGTCGCAACGGTCTGGCCCTCGCCGGTTCCACCCGTTGCGTCGTTGGGTGGGATCGTTCCTACAAGGAACAGCCTGCCCCCTTGCGTTTCGAAACGCGCATCCTCGACGGTCTGCCAATACCATCGCTCGGGGCCGTCAAAGAGCAGCATCAGGAGCTTGCCGTCGAACGTGGGGAGGTCGTCTTTTGGAATGATCTATCTCCACTGTGCCCACGGTATGTCGGAGAGTAGATCATACTCTGCAGTCGGC
>CAYMME010000729.1:0-2919 GCA_964391465.1 uncultured Planctomycetales bacterium | reverse complement strand
GCGATTTGCCTCCTTCGAGTACATCCTGGTAATTTCTCGAAGGGAGAGGATGAACACAGAGAGCTTCCGTCAAGTTGAGGGAGCATCTTCTCGACTCGGTTAGGAGGGCATGACATGCGCAAGGCGCGTCTAGTCGTCGCCGCGCTGTTCTTGATCGGCGTCTCCTTGGCAGCCGCGGAGCCGCTGCCCCGTGTGGGGCTGCCGGTCCATCCGGAAGGCTGGCCGAACGACGAAGCGAGATTCGTCGACAAGCCTGATCCTCTGAGCAAGCCCTCGATCTCCAGTTCGCGTGGAAGGCGAGTGGGTCGAATTCGTAGGGAGGGAAGACGATGAGAGGAAACCGAAGACGGATGCGCACGCTGGGAGTCGTCATCCTGGTGCTGGTGGCGTACGAACTGCTTGGCGCGTGCCTCGCGCCCCCCGGCCGGCCGGCCGGCGAGTACGAAACGATCATCGAAGCGTTCGAGGTGCTCGGGCCGACGGGGAACCGGATCTATGGACTCCTTCGACGGCCGGACCCGTCGCGGTACCCGGAGGAGGTCTTCCCCGCCGTGGTTACGGTGCCCGGCGGTATCGGCGCGGGACGGATGGACGCCCATCGCAGTGAGACGGAGGACCTTTCCGCCGCGGGCATGGTTGTGGCTTCGTTCAACGCCGAGGGGCGAGTCTCCCGCGTTGACGATAGCGACCTTCGATCGGAGGGGGACGAGGACTACAACGGTTTCCGGCATCAGGACGGGCTGGCGAAGGTGGTCGAGCTTGTGCTCGGGCTCCCGTACGTGGATGCCGACAATGTGGGGGTGTGGAGCCAGTCGTACGGGATCACGATGGCGGCCGGGTGTCTGGGCCGCTACCCGGACCTAGGCGTGAGGTACTTGGTCGATGGCGAGGGGCCCTCGGAGAGCTTCGTCACCGCCCACGGACCGCGGTACCTGGCCGGGGATGTGCGTCCGGGCTTCCAGGGCGGAGAGATGTTCGGACATCAAGGGCTCTGGCTCGACTCGTCGGCCGAGAACGTCGCGTGGTGGTCGGAGCGCGAGGCCGTCCAGTTCATCGGGGATTTCTGCGGTGAGTACCTGAGGTTGCAGGCCACGTGGGATCACGCGCAGCCGCCGGAGACGGCGGCCGATATCGCCGCGTACGACCACCCGGATGGGTGGCCGGGCGGAGGCCCGGCGTGGTGGCAGAACAAACACACGACCGACATGGTGAACGCGGCCGTCGCCGGCGGTGTGCCGTGGGTGCGGGTCAATCTGCCGCCGCAGGGCAATCCGGTCAACGCGACGTTCGACGCCGACAACCCGCCCGTCTACCTCCCTGGCAAACTCGGACAGGGACCGTGGGCCGTGCAGGCGGTTCTCGAGATGATGCAGAGGCCGTAGTCGTGCCGCACGTCCAGCGATCGTTGCGGCCGGCGGAGTACGCAGAGGAGGAAGGCATGCCTAGATACTGGAGGAGCGCGGTGGCCGCGGCGCTGGTCCTGACGGCGACGGTCGCCTGGCTCGCGGGGGCGCAAGAGGAGAGCCTGGCGTTCGCATGCGACGCGCCCGGCTACATCCAGTTCGCGATCAACACGCACGACATCATCAACCTTGTCGAGAGCGCGGACACGGTGCTTCGCCTGATCGACCTGTTTGAGAGGCACAGTGTCCGCGGCGACTTCTATCTCACCGGGGCGATGGTGAACCTGTATGAGGAGCACCGGCCGGACGTGATCGCACGCCTTCGCGACAGCGAGATGACGATCAGCTACCACGTTCGCCCTCCGCATCCGCTGAACAGCGGCTTCGACGACCCGCTTCAGGGTCTGCGCCCCAAGGAGATCATGGAGCTTCTCGAGGGCTACGAGACCTACAAGCTCGACATCGCCACCGGTGGGCTGCTGCGAGACGAGTTCGGAGGTTACACCCACTCCGAGGACGTGTTCGGCCGGCCGCCGTCGACGATCGCGTTCAGCAGCCTGGCAAGGTACAAAGAGCTTGCGTTTCCGATGTTCGCGCGGCTCGGGGCCGAGGTTGGACTGGTCTACCACGAGACAGGCGCAGACATTTCCAACCCGCTCCCGGTCGAGGACGGGCTGATCTCGCGCCCGAGCGACCTCAGCGTCACCCGATGGGCGTCCGGGAACTCGGACAAGGTCAACTTCTGGTGGAACATGCTTGCCACGCCTGAGGCGGATGCCTACGATCCTGCCGGCTACCTCGGGGGCGGAATCGCCGCGTGGGATCACGACAGACCGCCGTTCGTCACGGCGCTGGTTCACGAGAACAACTTCTACCGTCAGGGCGCCACGCCCTGGTCACTCGTCTACTTCGAAAGCACCGACAAGGAGGTTCGCAAGTTCCCTCCCTACGACTTGAACTCGGAGGATCCGTCGAAGCCACGCGTCGGCGCGGAGGCCGTCTGGGAGGCGTACGAGGCGCTGGTCGCCTATGCGGCCGAGCATCTGATCGTCATCACGTCGGCAGATCTCGCGTCGCTGGCTGCCACGTACTGCGATTGCGGTGACTGAGGAGGCAATGATGCAAACGACACATGGCACGATAAGGAACTGGGGCATTGGGCTCGCGCTGATCCTGCTCGTCGCGGGCGGGGGCCTGCTCGCGTGGAGCGCGGGGCGGTGCGGGAACGGCATCTGCGAAGGCGTCGAGAACGCGGTCAACTGCCCAGAGGACTGTGCGCCGTGTGCGAATCCGAATCCGAAGAGGGCTGTCATCTCCACGAACCTTCTCACGTGGCGCGACTGGCTCGACGACGGCGGGTTCGAGAAAGGGACCGCAGCGATCGTCGTGACGCCGCTGGCGGGCCAAGAGCCCGCTTCCGTCATGCAGACCGACGATGCAGTTCGAAACGGTGGATGGGGCGTCCAAGTCGTAACGGGGCCGGCACCGGGCACGATCTCCGATCGCTCGAAGATCG
>CAYMME010000728.1:0-2924 GCA_964391465.1 uncultured Planctomycetales bacterium | reverse complement strand
CACCAAGTGGCGACTCAACTGGGTATCGCGCCGCCGGAGGACCGGGCTCTGTTGTGGCAGGCGCATTGTGCGGTGCCGCTGAAATCGGGCAAACGGCGAAAGAGCCGAACCGAGGGCTCGCCGGGCCTGTCCGTCGTGCTCGGCGTCGGCACCGGCCGGGGCTTCGGGTACGTATTGCCTCACGCCGGCTCCGTAACTGTCGGCCTCTGCCGGCCGGGAAACGAGAGCGGCCTCGGCGATGCATATCCCGACTTCTGGCGTGATGCCCACGAGGCCGGACTGATCCCGGATGAGGCGGTCCCCGACGGCATCGAGGTCGTCTGGCACCCGGCAACGGCGGGCGGCGCGCTGGCCATGGAATCGCACGTCTCCAAGCGGGCCCTGGTGATCGGGGATGCCGGGGGGTTCGTGGCCGCCGTCAGCAACGAGGCCGTCTGCGCGGGGATGTGGTCGGCCGAGATCGCCGCCGACGTGGTCGATGCCGCACTCAACGCGTCAAGCGTCCAGGACGGGCTCGCCGAATTCGAGACCCGCTGGCGCACTACCATGGCCGAGTATCTGCGCATGCCCAACACCGACGTGCAGTTGCTGTGGCCGCTGGTCTTCTCCAATCAGCAGATGGCCGACAAAATGGCGGCCGCTTTCCTACTCGGCGAAAACATCTAGCGCAGCGTCTCAGAGTTGTCGAGGCTTGTCTGATCCGAACCGCGCCCGTGAGGAAGCGGCCGCGGCAAGGCGAAGCATTGCCGCTCCCTCATCCCGATGTACGTCGGGACGGTTCGGAGGGAATGGGATCTGCGTGAGGCACTGCACCGGTCCAGTTTCTGAGCCAAGTGCCGGTCTCCGAGCCCCGACCGTGAGGAGGGGTGATGACACATACCGCAGAGGCCGCTTCCTCACGGGCGCGGTTCGGATAGGTGGCGCCAACTCTCAGACACTACGGTAGAATCGCCCGCACGCGCGGCAATGAACGGGAGGTTGCGAATGGGGACAGGGCAGGACGATTCGTTCGACGTCGTGGTCATCGGTGCGGGGGTCATCGGTGCGTCGGCCGCTTACCAAGCGGCGCTGCGCGGCGCGGGTCGCGTCGCCGTCCTCGAGCGCGGGCCCCAGGTGGCGGCCGGGTCGACGGGCCAGTCCTCCGCCGTCATCCGGCAGCGATACTCGAACCTCGAACTCGTGCAGCTCGCCCACTGGAGCCTGAAGATGTTCCAGGACTGGACCGCGCGGCTCGAGCTGACCGAGAACCGCTCGGGGTTCTCGCCCGTGGGCGTCGTGTGGATCACCGAGCCCGATGCCGCGGCCGACGAAGCGTCGGTCCGCGACTTCCGCAAAGTCGGGGCCGTCGGCGGCATGTGCGACCCCGCCGTTCTGCACGAGCGCTACCCCTCGTTGAATCTGTGCCCGCGGCGGCTGGACCTGGCCGGAGCCGAGCACGAGTGCACCGAGCCGAGCGCCGTCTTCTGGGAGGAAGACGCCGGATTCGCCGACCCGCAGGGCACGACCGAGGATCTGATGGAGGCGGGAATATCCAAGGGCGTGAAGCTGTTTCTCAAGCACGAAGTCAGCGCCATCGAAACGACCGGCGGACGCGTGTCCGCGGTGCGATGCAGCAACGGGTCGCGCTTCGCGTGCGGGGTTGTGCTGAATGCTTCCGGCCCCTGGTGCGGACGGGTCAACGACATGGTGAACGCCACGCTGCCCATGGAGCTTCGACCGACCGTCGTCGAGGTCTCGCTCCGTGATCGCCCGTCCGACGTGGCCGGAGACGTGCCGGTGTTCATCAGCCCGGCCGACTGCCTGTACGGCCGGCCCGAGACGTGCGGCGGGCAGCTCCTGGCGGGTTCCACCGATCCGGCGGACGAGCGGAACTACATCGACGACCCCGACGACCTCGACCCGCAGGGCACGGCCGAGTTCCGCGCCCGCATGATGCACAAGCTGCACCACCGCTTCGCGATGAAAAGTCGGGGCACCGTACAGGGGTACGCGGCCATCTACACGGTCAACACCGTCGACTGGCACCCGATCGTCGACGCGGTCGGCCCCGACGGCTACTTCGTGGCCAACGGCTTCTCCGGCCACGGGTTCAAGCTCGGACCGTCGGTCGGGGCCATGATCGGGCGGCTCATTACCGGGGTCGCGCTCCCGGACGATCCGCCCGTGGACCTGAAGTTCTTCGCCGCCGACCGACGCCCCATCGGCGGCACCGGCGGCGTGCTGGCGTGAGGTTTCACGCTTGGCGGTCACTTGGGCGACCGCTAGAATAGTGGGCGGAGTGGGGTTGATTGCAGACCCGCCGTTTGGTGTCGTACCCGCGATGGTCCGGCAAGGAGGCTCAGCGCGACCGACCGGGGGTTGACCACCGATTGTGTTCGTTCCTCGTTGCATGCGGAGATTGTGAAAGTAGTATGAGTCCGCCGCCCGTTACCGAACTCGAGCAAAAGGCCAACGTCACCGTGCTGCAGCAGCAACTGCACGCACGCATGAAGTGCTTCGCCGGCAAGAACAAGGTGTACCTGCGGTCGGTCATCCTGGAGAACGGCGAGAAGACCCGGCCGCGAATCGCCCTCAAGTGCCCGCTCCGGGCCGAGTACGGCATGCGGCGACACAGGTACTTCGAGTACATCCGCGACGTCTGCTGCAACGCCCCGTCCAAGTGCAGAGCCTTCCAGACGTTCCTCGAGCAGAACCCCGACGCCGCCCAGGCCCTGGCAACCGCCGGCAAGGCGTCCGCCCCCAAGAACGGCACGAACGGCAACCCCGCCCCCAAACCGTATCGCCCGCCAAGCAAATCCGTGATTTGAGTTCCGCTGACCGGTGAAGTGGGTGCCATTGTTGAGCACCGTCCGCGCGCGGTGGCGTCGGGTGCCATGGCCAAGCGCGGCCCGCACCGGCGGGCTGCGCGCCGTCATGCCTGATCT
>CAYMME010000727.1:0-2937 GCA_964391465.1 uncultured Planctomycetales bacterium | reverse complement strand
GACGTGGTAGCTGTTCTCCCCGTTGCCCACGGTGTCGTCATCACCATTGAGGTCGCCGCTGAGCAAGGTCACGTTGGCGGCAACGTCCCGCTCGTCGCGTGTCGTCTCCGTGCCGGCAAAGCCGCCGTGGACGCCTGCACCGTCAAGCAGGTCGAAGCTCGCACTGCGCTCGCCGGGTGTTTGAGTTGCTCCTTGATCCGGCGTGTAAACGCCGTCGGCCACCCAGACTTCGGTCAGCGTGCCGCCGGATGCCGCCACGGCCGCGAGTCCGTCTTGCAGGTGGTCGAATGCCGTCGCCCAGGAGGTCCCGTCGCCTCCGGGCGGGGCGTCGTCATCGACATAAACATGGTTGCACGCATCCCCGACACCATCGCCGTTGCTGTCCTCCTGTCCAGGGTTCGGAACCGCCGGACAGTTGTCGCAGTCATCCGCATGCCCATCGCCATCACTGTCGGGTTCCGTGTCGCAAGCGTCCCCGACGCTATCGCCATCACAGTCTTCCTGCCCCGGGTTCGCGTCCTCGGGGCAGTTGTCGATGTCACCGCAGACCTCGTCCTCGTCGATGTCGTTGTCCGGATCGCTCGGGCACGGGTCCACGTCGCCGCAAAGCCCATCCCCGTCGGCGTCGTTGTCCGGATCGTCGGGACAGACATCGCAGGCGTCGCCCAAGTCGTCGCCGTCGGCGTTTTCTTGACCGGGGTTCGCGTCGTCCGGGCAGTTGTCGCAATCGTCGGGGATGCCGTCGGCGTCCGTATCGTTTTCGCAGGCGTCGCCGATGTCGTCGCCGTCAGACTCCGCCTGATCGGGGTAGGCATCGTTGGGGCAGTAGTCGCAATGATCGCCCACTCTCTCGCCGTCGGTGTCCTCCTGGCCGGGGTCCGCGTCGTTCGGACAGACGTCGCACTCGTTGAGCACGCCGTCGACGTCGGCGTCGAGGTGCACGCCGTCGAACATGTATGCGGCGCCTTCGTTAAGCTGCACACCATCCTCGAAGCGCGCCCCGACGACGGCCTTGCTTCCGCTAACGGCCACGGCGTATCCGAACTCGTCACCCGGCTCGCCGTCCGACGCGGTGAGCTTGGCGGACTCGTTCATGTCCGCCCACCCGCCGGCCGGCCTCACGAACACGTACGCCGAGCCGGAACTCACCCCCGCATCGTCGTCCACGAACGCCCCGATGAGGGCGACATCACCACTCATCGCCACGGCGTTGCCGAAGTTGTCAGCTCCGGCAGCGTCGGAGGCGGTGAGCTGGGCGGTCTCGGTCATGTTCGACCAGCCGCCCACCGGTTTTTGGAAGACGTACGCCGCGCCCGCGTTGCCCCCGCGGTCGTCGTCCCACTTGGCCCCCACCAGGATGCTGTCTCCGCTGACCGATACCGAATCCCCGAAGTCGTCATTCGCGGCGGGGTTCGCAGCGGTGAGCTTGGCTACCTGGCCCCAGTTGTCCGGGCCGCCCTGATCGCGTGCGAACACGTACGCCGCTCCGGGACCTGATCCGGGCTCCTGGCTCGCGCCGACGACTGCGAGGTCGCTGTCGATGGAGACGCTGCAGCCAAACCAATCACTCGCCGTCCCGTCGCTGGCCGTGAGCTTGGTCACCTCGACCCAGAAGTCGTCGCTTGGATCTGCCGGCGTGCCGTTCTCGTCGCGCTGGAAGATGTACGCCGACCCGGAGTCGGTTCCCAGGTCGTCATCCAGCCGAGCCCCAACGACGGCGGTGTCTCCGCTCACGGAGACGGCATTGCCGAATCGATCCTCCGCCGCCCCGTCCGAAGCGATCAGCTTGTCCTGTTCGACCCAACCGCTCCCGTCGTAACGGAACACGTACGCCGAACCGGACTCCGGCCCCGCGTCGCCGTCCTTGTACGCTCCGATGACGGCCGTGTTCCCATCAATGGCAACCGCGACTCCGAAGTTGTCTTGGCTCCCGGTGTCGGAGCCCCTGAGCTTGACCTCCTCGGCCCACGCACCGCCGTCGTAGCGGTACACGTAGGCCGCCCCGGAGTGGTAGTCGCCGAGGCCGAACTTGTGCCAATGCGCCCCCACGATGGCCACATCTCCAAAAACGGCGACGGAGTGACCGAACCGTTCCTCTTCCCCGCCGTCGGAGGCGGTGAGCTTCTGCACCTCGTCCGGATCGGAGCCAGCTTCGCACCCATCCGGCACGCCGTTGCTGTTGCAGTCATCGCACGCGGGGTCACCGGCACAGTCGGCGATCGTGCACACGTCGCCAACGCCGTCGTCGTCACAGTCCTCCTGACCGGGATTGACGTCATCTGGGCAGTTGTCGCATGCGTCTATTGTCCCATCGCCGTCGCCATCCGCCTCGCAGTCGTCCGGGATTCCGCTCCCGTCGCAGTCATTGTCGCCCAGGTCACACCCATCCGGCACGCCGTTGCCGTTGCAGTCGTCGCACGCCGGGTCGTCCGCGCATTCGGCGAGCGTGCACACATCGCCCATGCCGTCCCCATCGCAATCAGCCTGATCGGCGTTGGCGTGGTCGGGGCAGTTGTCCAGGAAATCGAAAACGCCGTCTCCGTCGCCGTCGATCTCACACTCGTCGGGGATCCCGTTGCCGTTGGTGTCTTCGCTGAAGGGTGGCGTCGGATCGCTCAGCAGCACCGCGACGTTGTTCGTATTGCCATTGGCCGTGGCCAGGTCGATCTTGCCGTCACCGTCCAGGTCCGCCGCCGTGAGACGAAAGGAGTCGCCCTGGGGATCGAAATCCGTTGGCGTGGCGAATGCCGCGGCCAGATCGCCCGTGGCCTCGTTCTGACGCACGCTGATGCTTCCGCCGAGGCCCTCGTGGCACGTGGCCAGGTCAGTGATGCCGTCTTGGTTCAGGTCTGCGGCCACCAGCCCCGATGTCGCCGTGTTGGGGATGTTGTGGGGCAGGTCGTAGTGCCCCACCCGGGTAAGGAACCCGCTCCCGTT
>CAYMME010000726.1:0-2977 GCA_964391465.1 uncultured Planctomycetales bacterium | reverse complement strand
ACATCGACGCCATCGCCGTTCTGTCGGGCCCTTGCCGTCGAGAGACAGCGGATGCATTGCAGTTGCTCGATGAGTTCTCCTGGATCCACGCCCGATCGCAGGGCCGTGGAAACCGTCCGGCACGTGGCCTCCGACTGCGACGGACAAGTGGTCAAAGACTACCTGACGGGCCGTACCGACGACGTCCTGCCGATCCGGGTCGGAGACCTGGGCGGCGACGAGCAGTGGGCTTCCTCGCCGAGACGTGGTTCGCCGAGCTGTCCAAGCTCGGCTTGCCATAGGTCAGCATGCCTGCCGTGACGTGGGATCAGATAGGTGACCGGATGCGGCGCGAGCCGCATCTCATCGGGGGAGCCGCTACAATGCGACGTTCGCGGACCGCGTCGCAGGCTTGGAGACAGAGCCTCGAGGAGGACAATACACGATGGTCACAGACCCTGATGCCTTGATAGCAGACTTTCGTAGCGCCGCGAAACGCCACAACAAGGACTACAGCACGAGCGCCATTGAATCCGAAGCGGTCAGGGCACCGCATAAGCCCGCCCCGCTTCCCAGGGGCAAGTGCGCCGTGTACGTGTTTTCGCTGTCAGCCGAGTATGGAGCGAGATGTGCAGCGGGGGCACATCGAGTTCTGAAGGTCGGGAAAGCGGGGCCCAACACCAACGCGAGATTCCAATCCCAGCACTACAACCCCGGTTCAAGCCCCAGCAATCTTGCCAAGAGTCTTCTGCATTCCGAATTCCTCTGGGCTTATTTCGGGATTGCATCACTCACGACGGGTACCATAGGTCAGTGGATCAAGGAGAACACTGACCGCGACCATTTCTACCTGGATGCCGCCGAACGAAACGAGATGCTCGGCGACCTTGAGAGATACCTCAAGGGCGTACTTGGCCCAGCCTTCGAAGGAAGCTAACGCTAGGACGAAGGAGCGCTTCTTCATCGCTAGGTCGCCAGGAATGCCTCGCGGATCATGGCTGCCCGCCGTCACGGGCTCGGCGGGAAGCACAGATCGCCCCAATCGTCCTCGATGCCATGTGAGATCATGACGTCGAGCATGGCCGAGAGCAGTTCGACGAGGATGCTAGACGAACGCTGCAAGGCCCGGCGGTTGAGTGAGCTGCCCTTCGTGCTGGCCCCGTGGAACACTTGGACGCGCATGACGTACAGCCGCTCGAACAGCAGTTGCAGCACGGGGAGCATGTGGGGCGTTCGGAACTTCGCCATGGCCTTGCGCAGGTCGGCCTTGACGTCGCGGACGGCGGACTCGCCACGCTCCCAGAACGCGGCGCTCAGGTACTGGTTCTCGATCAGCTTGAGGACCATGAGTTCGCGCCTGGCCGAGATGATCTTGATGGGATTCAACGGAGCTCCCTCCCCTCACTGATCCAGGAAAACTCGGAGTACTTCATTTGGGGCGCCAGCACGAGCTTGCCGTCGATCAGGGAGCTGCTGTCGGGGGGCTCGTTTCCCTCAACGGCAGCACAGGTATCGACAATCAGACCCTTACGTAGTTGCTCGAAACGTTCATCGAGTGCCTGGTGCACGCCGCGCCAAATCTCTTCCGGCGCAGGGCCGTCCACCGTCTCCGCATGGGGGAACCCCTCGCCGCGAACCACCAGCGCCTGGTCACGAATGATGTAGTAACCGATGGTCGAGGTGCTGCCGATCATCTGTCCGTAGATCGCCAGCTGGCTCGCTGCACCATCGGCCAACTCCTGTCGCCGGTCGCCGGTTCGGCCCCACTTGATGTCCAGCACCGCCGCGGGGTTAGTCAGTTGGAGGTCCGGACGGCCCCGCAGATTGATCCCTTCAGCCGCGGACTCACGGTTTGCTTCAACGGCGGCGACGCGGGCACCGACATCGCCGAGATGCCGAAACAGATCCCGCGCTGCCTCCATGGTATGCCGACGAAGCTCAGCGCACTCGCGCTCCTGACCCGCCATGAAGAACTCGGCGACCCGCCGGGGGCCCTCCTCGTCGAATAGTCGTGCAGCCTCCGTAGCGGCTTGGTGCGGGCTCGGGATTTCGCTGTCTCTGGCACGACTCAGGAGTCGACCAAGGATCTCGTGGGCTAAACGGCCCATCATCAGCACGCCACCCGGCAATCCCTCGCTACGTCCGGCTTCAAGACGGCCGGCGTACCGGAGCACCCAGTAGAGTGGGTTGGCGATGAGCTGGTCTATCGAAGTCGGTGAAAAGCGGTCCGGCAGTTGAAGCGCATCGGACCGCTCAATCCGCCACTCGGCCTTGGGATGAGGCGCGAACAGCGGTAGAACCGGCCGCTCGGACGTTACGCCGCACGGATGGTTGGACTCAATCCGCACCTGTCGCGAAGCTTCGAGGCCTGCGACCACTTCGTCCCAGAGCGGGTGCGGGTACTCGGGTTCACCATCGGCGCCGAACTCCGGGCAGACAAGCAGGGCCGCCGCCTGAGCACAGAGCAGCGGCCGACGCCACGCAGCGCTGAATTGCTCCGCCTGCCGGCCTGGATCAGGCAGGGCAGCGCCGACCGTGTTGAGCTTGTCGCCCTCATCCTTCGTGAGAGGCAGCAACCGTACGGTCGGTGCGCTGCGTTCCGTGAAGTTCCACCACACGATACGCTGGACGGGTCCGACAACTGCGCCGGGATCGGCCACGCCGGTCAGGCCCGCCTGCGGTCCGTGGACGGCCATGGTCGCCGTCTCGTCCAGAGCGTGACGCAGCAGGCGCCGAATCATCGGCCGTTGCAGCGCATTCAATCGGGTCGCTGCGCAGAGCCGCCGAAACGCCGAAACCTGCATCAGTGCATTCGCCCAGCGAGCGTCATCCTCATTCGACGATGCATCGCGCCCGAGCAGCCATGCGGTGAGCGACTCGAGCTTGCGATCGATTTCTTCTACCGGATATGAATCACCTTCGACGGCGGGGGACAGTAGCACGTTGAGTCAGAGGGCTCGCGCTTCTTGAGGGGAAAGGCGGCGTTTCTGCTCGCGTT
>CAYMME010000725.1:0-2981 GCA_964391465.1 uncultured Planctomycetales bacterium | reverse complement strand
TTGCGATTCATTCTTCACACGCCGTAGGGTCCGCCGTGCGGACCAAGCGCAGCCAATATGGTCCGCACGGCGGACCCTACTTGCGCTGCTTGCGGCTTTTGCGCGGCGCTTCCGGGTTCGTGTCCTTGTACTTGGCTTGCAGCCGCTTCAGTTCGGCCTCGAGTTTCTTGACCGTATCGGCGTAGGCCGGATCGGCGTGGACGCTCTTGAGTTCGTAGGGATCCTTCGCGAGGTCGAACAGCTCCCACTCCTTGAGTTGGTAGTAGTGAATCAGCTTGTAGCGATCGGTGCGCACGCCGTAGTGCCGGTTGACCATGTGGACGGCCGGGAACTCCCAGTAGTGGTAGTAGATCGACTTGCGCCAATCGCCGGGCGACTCGCCCTTGAGCAGCGGCACCACGGAGCTACCCTGCATGTCGGCGGGGGGCTTCACACCGGCGATGTCGAGGAACGTCTCGGCGAAGTCGAGGTTCTGCACGAGATGCGTGTCCGTCGAGCCGGGCTTGACCGTGCCGGGCCAGCGCACGATCAGCGGCATCCGCAGCGACTCCTCGTACATCCACCGCTTGTCGTACCAACCGTGGTCGCCCAGGTAGAAGCCCTGGTCCGAGCTGTAGATCACAATGGTGTTCCTGGCCAGGCCCGACTCGTCGAGGTACGCGAGCATCCGGCCGATGTTGTCGTCGACCGACGCGATGCAGCGGAGGTAGTCCTTGAGGTAGCGCTGATACTTCCATTGCACGAGCGCCTTGCCGCTGAGGTTGGCCTTGCGGAACGCTTCATTCTTCGGGTCGTAGGCGGCATCCCATCGCTTCCGCTGCTCGGGCGTGAGGTTCTTCGGGGCCTTGAGCTTCAGGTCGGACTCGTTCAGGTGTCGGACGATGGTCATCTCCTGCTGCTTCGCGGCGCTGCTGCGGCCGGCGTAATCGTCGAAGAGCGTCGGCGGTTCGGGGATGGTCACGTCGTCGTACTTCGTGAGGTAGTCCGGGCCGGGCTGCCAGTTGCGGTGCGGGGCCTTGTGCTGGCACATGAGCATGAACGGCTTGGTCTTGTCGCGCTTGCTCTCGAGCCAGTCGAGCGTGATGTCCGTGATGATGTCGGTGGTGTAGCCCGTGTGCTTGACCACACCGGCGGGCGTCTTGAGGGGCGGGTTGTAGTAGGGCCCCTGGCCGATGAGCACGTTCCAGAAGTCGAATCCGGTGGGGTCGGACTTGAGGTGCCACTTGCCGATCATGGCCGTCTGGTACCCGGCCTTGCGCAGCAGCTTCGGGAACGTCTGCTGGGTGCCGTCGAACCGGGCCCGGTTGTCGATCACGCCGTTGAGGTGGCTGTGCTTGCCGGTGAGGATGACGGCCCGGCTGGGGGCGCAGATCGAGTTGGTCACGAAGCAGTTGCGAAACAGCATGCCTTCGCGGGCCAGGCGATCGAGGTTGGGCGTCTTGTTGATCTTCGAGCCGTACGCGCCGATGGCGTGCGAGGCGTGGTCGTCAGTGAAGACGAACAGGATGTTGGGTCGGTCGGGCGCAGCGCCCGCCGCGACCCGTGCGGCCGGGGCGAGTCCTGCAACGACGATCGCCGCCGCGCTGGCGAGTTTGGCGATTCCTTGCGCCTTGACACGGATGTGTATGAACATGGCGGCTCCTTTCGTAGGGGCGGGACGCATTCGCATCACGCCACTTGCCACAGGACCGTATTGCACCGGGTTTGATAGCCGCGGGTGCCCATCCGTGCAAGTGCATCGTGGTGGCACGATTCGCTCACTGTCGCCGCCAGATGGCACGCTGCGCTCCGAACCGCGACCGTCAGGGAACGGCCGAAGCCGGCGGTGCCCGCTTCCTGTCCATGGGTGGGCGAATGGTCTTGCGCAAGACGGCCGCTTCCTGACGGGCGCGGTTCGGAAGGGGATGCGATTCGCTTCGCATCGGGCAAGTACGGTTCATTACGCGGTGCCCCGACAAGCAACCATTCCAACCGTGTCCCCCGCGTTTGAAGACGTGGGCCACCCACGATCTACCACGACGTGGGCCACATATTTGGTTGCAATCGCTACCCTTGATTCGGTACAATCGTGTTTGTCCACAGTTCCGCTCGGCTCCGTTCGGGGTGCACCGTTTTGTAGCCGGGCGATCGTTTGCACTCTCGCCTCTGTTCTCGCCGATCTGCGGTGGGCACATCCACGGAAGGCGGGGGAAAGGAAGAGGACTCCACGCATGCAATTCCTTCGACATGTAGAACGCGCGTTGGTGTTCGCCGCGCTCACTGCGGCGATCTCGCAAGTCGTGTCCGGACCGGCCTTCGGCCAGGAGTGTCCGCAGCCGTGCGGCGGGAACAACCTGAGCTTCGAGACCGGTGACTTCACGGACTGGATCACCCAGGACGTGCCGGTGCCGTCCTTCCCTCTGCAGGTTGGCGGGGCCGGGCTCTCGCCGGACGGCGGCTTCTTCACCAGTGCGCCGACGGACGGCACGTACGCGTGCCTGCACGGCTTCAGTGGCGGCGGCATCATCCGCGTCGCCCAGGATTTCGCGATCCCCGCCGAGACGACGACCCTCCGGTTCGACTACCGGGCGGGTTGGGACCTCCGCGCGGCCACGGAGAATCGCGCATTCATCGTCGTCATCGAACCGGAGGGCGGCGGAGCGGACCTGCAAGTCGATGTGATCCTGTGGGCTACGGTGGGCTTTTACATCCCCGATTACGGCAATCGCGTCGGTGAGGTCGATGTCAGCGCGTTCTCGGGATCAACCGTCCGCGTCGCTTTCGAGTGGTGGATGTGGGCAGGCGACGTGGGTGGGGGTTTCTTTCAGCTTGACAACATCCGCTGCGCCGACGTGAGGGACACGGATGGAGACGGTGTGCAGGACGGCTGCGACAACTGCCCGAACCACGCCAATCCCGACCAAGCCGACTGCGACCACGACGGGGCGGGGGACGTGTGTGTGCTCGCCACCTGCGCCGGGGACCCGGCGTGCGACGACTGC
>CAYMME010000724.1:0-3003 GCA_964391465.1 uncultured Planctomycetales bacterium | reverse complement strand
TCCGGAGACCCTCAGAATACGAGAGCACTCACATGCGCTTGATGCCGAGCTTGAAGGCTGGGGATTCGGGCTTCAGCCGGTAGTCTCGCCCGGCCGGATCGACGAACAGCGGGTCCGCCACGAGCGTGTCCTCGCCCTGGCCTCGCTCGAGCCACGCCGGCCAGGATCCGTCCTTCGGTTGCTTGCCCGCCTGGACGTACAGCGGGCCGCCGTCGTGGAACACGAGGTTGTTGCGAAACCGGGCGAAGTGGTCCTGAAAACGCGGGCTGAGCTTGTATAGGTACGCGTTCGGGGCGCTGTAGGCGATGACGTTCCGCTCGATGCGATTGCCGTCCATCGGAAAGTGGTGGCGCATCTTGATCCAGGGACAGAAGTAGATCTGCGTCGTTCGCCCGTCGACGAAGACGTTGTTCTCGCAGATGTTGTCCTGCCCGCCGCCGATCATGAACCCGCCCAGGTACGTGTTGTAGACGACGTTGCTGTGCACACCGCGGCCATTGCCGCCAGAAGCACCCATCCTGTGTTTGTGCTCATCGATCATGCCCCTGAACTGCGGTCATCGTGGCGCGCATCGAGCCGTCCGGGGGTGGGAATCCCGGTTGCCCGGCACCGGTGGTTACCGGCTCGGCCTGGCGGTTGTCGGGGCCCTTCCCTCCGCTCTCACAAGGGCATGCCGGTGATGGTGGCCTCGAAGACCAGTTGTCCATCAACGAGCCCCTGGGCCTCGCAAATGGTGCGGCGTTTCTTGACGCTGGTGGCGTACCCGACGAGGGTCAGGCGGCAGGGTGGCACGATGCCGCCGCGGAACTTGACGTTGTCCACGCCGGTGAAGCCCAGAAAGCGATCTGTGTCGAACGTGGCGTGCGTGATGTAGGCCGCCATCTGGGCGGCGCATTCGATCTGCAGGACGCCGGGAAACAATGGTCGTCCGGGCAGGTGGCCCTTGGCCCACCAGTCGTCAGGCCGGATCTCCTTGAAGGCGATGATCCGGCGTGCAGTCACGTCGATGTAGGTGATCCCGTCGAGCAGCATGAACTCGTCGCGCTGCGGCAGGATGTCGTAGATCTGGTCGCGCGTGAGCTCAACGTGCGCGGGATCGATATCGTCGATCGGATATAGCAGGGGCGGGGGCATGTGGCCTCTTGATGCTGGGGTGTCAGGTCGGGTGAACGCCTAGCTTCAGGCGCAGGCCGCGAGTAGCCCACACGAATTTGGCCCCCACACCCCAACGGGGCAAGCGGTGCGGGGGATTTGCCAACGGCTGACCGCGACGCCGGCTAGCCCGCCGCTTGGCCGTCGGAGCGGACCTCAAGGATCTTCTTGCGGAGGCTCTGGGCCGCGTCCTTGACCTCTTGCATGGTCTTGCGGACGCGCGTGCCGGCGGCCTTGTTTCCGCCCTCGGCCTTGGCCACGTCGTCCTCCGCGGATTCGATGAGCTGCTTGAGCCGTTCGTATTCCTCCATGATCATCTCCGAGTGTCCTCGCTTCTGGTGCCGTTTGGGCTTCCGGGCGGCAGTTCTACGTTGTCACCGGTCGGTCCACTCCTCGTGGCGGCCAACCGGGCTGGGCCCGCCGCGGCGGAGTCTATCAGAGCATCCTGAGCGGTGCAAAGCAAAATCCAGCCGCGTTACAGGTGTTTCTGCGGCGATTCGCGGGCCAGATCGCCACCTTTTGTGTGGGGTGACGGATTTCCGTCAGATGGCCCGGAGCCGGTGTTGATCGGCGCTTGTGGCAGCCCGGGTCCGACGGGCACGGGTCCCATGTCCGCTGTTCGGAAACCCGGGGTCTTGACACGTGTCGGTCCTTGCCGACGATCGACCATCGCGGCGTCCTCGAATCGGCGCCGTGGACTTGGGGGCTCGCGACGAATGCCGCTGGCGCTCGGTGGCACCGCACCGGCACACGGCGGCTCGACAACCAGCAGGGGTGCGAGGGCAATGCGAGACGCATCAGCATGGCTACGGCGTCACCGGTCCGTGTGGCTGGTCGGTATCTGCCTGGTTTGCGGCGGCTGCCAGGACGTTGACTGGGACCGCGAATGGCAGTGGTGGAATCCGTCGTCACGCCGCGTGCGTCCGACGCGCACCGCTTACCGGCCCGCTCCCGAGCAACGCGAGAAGACTCCGCAGGCGCGCGAGGCGCAACCACAGCCCGCCGGCCGCGTCGCGCCGCAACAACCACCCGCGCCGCCGGAAGTCGTGGAGGGTGGGCTGTTCAGGCTCGAACTGCTGAGCGCCCCGGGCGAGCTGCGCCGCGAGTCGAACGTCAGCCGCCTCAAGCTGGCTCGAACCCGGGCGGTCGATGTGGCCGCGGTGATCGAGATGCTGTTGCCGGGCATGGGACGCGGGGGCAGCGATGATCGGCACTACCTGCTCTATCAGAGTGAGACGGTGTGGCGGCTGGCTTCGCACTTTGCCGGGCTTGCCGATGTCGAGCCGGTCGAGGGACTGCCGGGCGAGACGCCGACCTCGGCGCCCGAGGCGTTCGGCAAGGGCGTGGGCATGGTCTACGCGATGCTGCGTCCCGGGCGCAGAGAAGCGCAACGCGTGTTGCGGGCCGAGTCCTTGCTCAATGCCGCCGTGCAAGCCGAGACCGCAGAACGCTCGGTGCGCTGGGCCGCCGCCATGCTCGCGGGCAAGCTGCTGTCCGCGGCTCGATTCGATCAGTTCGACTTCGAGGGGGCACGCAAACACTACCTGGTCGCACAGACCCACAGTGAGCCGACCAGTTTTCCGCACATGGTGGCGCTGTTCGCCCGAGCCAAAACCTACGAGCAAGCCGGCCAGCCGGACGAGGCGCGCAAGCTCCACCAGCGCATCGCTGCCGAGTTCGTGCAGTTGGCGGGTTCGAGCCTCTATCAACAGGTGCGCCGCGGGCTGGAGCAGCAGAAGTAGCCCGCCGAGCCGTCGCGCGATCGAGACGGTTGCGGTCCGTCACACCTGCACCTTCGGGTGCCACGCAACGCCGTTAACTGTCTCATGCTGCGACGTTCGCGGTTTTGCT
>CAYMME010000723.1:0-3064 GCA_964391465.1 uncultured Planctomycetales bacterium | reverse complement strand
AGCCGCCAGTGGCACCCACCACGTGGGGTGGTGCCACGATTCATGAGATGCACCCAGGTGTCTTCCGTGCAAGGTGCGCCACCTTGCCCGCGCTTCACGTCTCGCTACAATCACGCCGTGAGAGCGGCAATGCGACCATGCCGCGCGCGACTCCAGTCGAGGGAAGCACACCATGCCTGCGAAACGATTCCTGCTGGCCTTTGTTGCGGTTGCGTTGCCCGGCGCACACGGCCTCGCCGCACCCAAGACGTACTCATACGCCGACTTGCTCAACCGGATGGTCGACCTCAAGGCGCTCGCCGAGTTGCCGGCCGTCGGCGAGCGGTGCTACCAGCACTCGAGCTATGACCGCGCGTCGAAAAACCCCGACGACAAGAAGGGCTGGAACGCGAATCGCGACCACGGTAACTACGTGCGCCAGGACGGCGACGAGTACGTCATGGCCGAGGCCACGGGCCCCGGCGCCATCGTCCGCATCTGGTCCGCCAACCCCCAGGGAACGCTTCGGATCTACCTCGACGGCAGCAGCGAACCGGTGGTCGCCGCGCCCACCAAGCAAATCACGGTCCTGTCCTGGCAAGCGGACAATCGCAAACCGCAGCCGGCGGGCCAGCAGGAGGCGTGGGTGTTTCCGAAGCCCGTCGGCGATCCTGCGCGATCGACAACGCTGTGCGGAAGGCGAGCCGCCGGCTGGAATCTCTATCTGCCGATCCCCTTCCGGAAGTCGGCCCGGGTCACGGTCGACAAGCCGCCGCAGCCGGAGCGCCTCTACTACCATGTGAATTTCCAGACCTTTCCCCCCGAGACCGACGTGCCGACGTTCACTTGGGCTCTCCTCCAGCAGAATCTCGACGTGCTGAACCGTATCCGCCAGGAGTTGGCCGCCCCCCCTGCGGAAGTGCGCGATCTCTCCGACGCCGAGATGCTCGAGCTGCCGGCCGGCCAAGCCGAATTGCAGGAGTTCTACGGCCCGGCGGCCATCACGCTTCTGAAGGGTCGCGTCGAAGCCGACGACCTTCGGGCCGCCCTGCGCGATGTCGTGCTCAAGATCACGTTTGACGGCGCGAGCCGACCACAGGTCTGGGCCCCCATCGGCGACTTCTTCGGCACGATGCCCGGACCCAACCGCTACGACTCGCTGCCCATGGGCGTGGCACCCGAGGCCTCCTACTCCCGGTGGTACATGCCCTTCCGCGAAATCGCCGTCCTCGAGCTCGTCAACGAGGGTCCCCAAACAGTCACCATTGATGGGGGCCTCGTCACCGAGCCGATCGACTGGAACGAGAACCTCGGGTACTTCCACGCCAAGTGGCGACGCACGCGCAAGAATACGACCTTCGACTGGCCCATTCTCGAGTGCACCGGCCGCGGGCGTTTCGTGGGAGCGGCCCTCGGCGTCTTCAACCCCGTCAGCGGCTGGTGGGGAGAGGGCGACGAGAAGGTCTGGGTCGACGGCGAGACCTTCCCGTCAACGTTCGGCACGGGCTCCGAAGACTACTTCGGATACGCCTGGTGCAACCGCGCCCTGTTCATTCACCCCTACCACAATCAAACCTTGTGCGAGGGTCCGGGCAACGGCAACCATACGTCGGTCAATCGGTTCCATGTGGTCGACAGCATCCCGTTCCAGAAGTCGATCCGTTTCGCCATCGAGGATTGGCCGCTCGGCAACACGATCGGCAAGGACTACTGCTCCACGGCGTACTGGTACGCGGACGCGAAGCAGAAGGACTTCTTCGAGCCGGTGCCGCGGCCTGAGCGGCTTCCGCAGGCGAAATGGAAGCCGCACAAGATCAAGGGGCTGATCGAGGCGGAGACGCTGCGGGTGACCTCCGGCCAGGATGCCTCCCGGCAGGAGATGGGGAGCTTCGGCGGCACCTGGAGCGGGGCGGCGCACCTCTTCTGGCGGCCCACCGGCGCGGGGCAGGCCCTGGAGCTGGCCTTCCCGGCACGCGAGGCCGGCGAAAAAGAGGTGCTCCTGCATCTCACGAAGTCGTGGGACTACGGACAGTTTCGCTTCCGCGTGAACGGAACCGCGGCCGACCTGATCGTCGACCTCTACTCCGGCCGACAGGGCAAGTGCGTCCGCCGCACCCCGGTCTCCCTTGGTCGCCTCAAGATCGAAAAAGGGACCAACACGCTTCGGATCGAGGTGGCCGGCAAGAGCGAAGCGTCCCCCGGCTACTACTTCGGACTCGACGGTCTGATGATTCGGTAGCACCCGCTTCCCCTCACCAACCGGAAACGGTAAGCTGGCAACTGCGGTGCTGCGATGGGGCGCGATATCGGTGAGACGGCCAGCCCGTGCGGAATCCACCCATGTACGGATCGATCTTGCGGTCGCCCGGAACAGTCGGTGCTCGATCACCGGCATCGCGGCATGGCTGCGCCTGTCCGCGGCGACTGTGTTTGCCCTCGGCTCTGCGATGCCTGTCGCTGACGGCCGTCATGCTCCTTGCAGGATGCGCAGCGCCGCCCGAGCGGGATGACGAGCCCGAGTTCGACAGCAGCGGCTCGGCGCCCGAGTCTCTTCTGGCCACGGACACGAACCCATTCGCCGAGCGTTCGGACGCGGCGGACGAGATGCAGATCGGGAAACCACCGCCGGTCACTCCGATCACACTCGAGAACTACTTCGACGTGCTGAGGGTCCATGCGCCAATCAACGCGGCCAGCCGCTCGGGCCTGATCTGGAACCACATCGACGAATCGGTTCTGCCCCCGGAGACCACCGTACAGTTGCGGCGCAACGGCTTCCGTATCGGGTTGGGACGATCGGATTCTTGGCCGCCGATCAAGGCGATCCTCGACGCAATCGAGGGAATGTCCTCGGCCCGCCAGGACCTGTCGTTTCGCAACCCCTATCCGCTGGTTCTGGAGATGGACGACGGTCCCCGAGACCAAACCCTGTTTCTGTACCGGCAGGACCAAACCCTCGCCGGCGCGTCCTACCCGGACACGCGAAACCGGTTGCGGTTCGCCCACGTCATGAACCCGGAGCGCCTCGGCGATGTGCTCGTCGAGGTAACCCCGGAAGTGCGCGAGGCCCATCCGACCAAGCGTA
>CAYMME010000722.1:0-3105 GCA_964391465.1 uncultured Planctomycetales bacterium | reverse complement strand
GCCGCGCATGCGCCAGCGTCGTGCCGGTGCCGGCGGCGCTTGTCGTTCCAGCGGGCTCAATGCCGTCGCCATATGGCCTTATTGCCATAGAGCCCTGGACGTGTCAACACCTGCAGCCGGAGATTCGGACCGACGCAGTGGTGTACGGGCTACGGTTCTGATTTCTCGCCGATTTCCGCAGCCTTTCGTTGGGCCGGCGTCACACAGTCTGCGTTGAGACGTTTGTAGATACCGCCGGCGCCCGACTTCTTGCCGGCTTTCGATAGCGTCCCGGCGAGACGGATGCGGGCCTTTTCGGTACGAACCTTCGCCCGCGGCGCGTCGGCCTTGGCCGCGGTCGAGATGACGGCGTCGAGGGTCGGATCGGGGAAACAGGCCAGCGCCTCTGCCGCGACGACCTGCACTTCGCCGCCGCAGGTCTGGGTGAGAGTCACCAGCGCCTTCTGCGCGTCCGGGGCTTTCCGCTGCGCCAACGCGTTGATCACGCCGATTCGGAAGTCCGTGCCCATCGCTTCGAGGGCGGCGATCAGGGCCTTGGTTGCTGCGGCCGAGGGATTGCGCTCGAGCGCGAAACGGGCCATCTCGCGCACGTTGAGGTCTTCCATCGCCTTCTGGAGCGCCGGGACCTCGGCCTCACCGCCGACGTAGGACAGGCAGCGGCACAGGTGGCTTCGGGCGTAGGGCGGATATGTCGGATGCGACCGGGTCTTGTCGCCGTCCTTGACCGTCGTGACCGCGTCCAAGACGGCCGCCAGCGCGGCGGCGATGTCGGCTTGTGCTTTCGTCTTGTCGGGGCCGCCTGCGTGTTCCGCCAGACGCTCCAGTTCGTTTTCGGCCTTGAAAAGGACGGCCGAGTCGTTGCTTTCGAGATCCTTCACGAGTTTCTTGATGCGATCTGCAATGGGTTCCATCTTCATGTCCTTGCGTTCAAGTCGCTTCGGCTTCGCAGGTTCTTCAGTGACTCCGAGACTGGCATCGCCGGTCACTCACAGGTGCCACGGGCTTCGCATCGGCTTGCTGAGGAAACGGTTGGCCTGCTCGTCGTCGACGAAACGTTCGGCCTCCGGGTTCCATTGCAGGGGCCGCCCCAGCCGCATGGCGATGTTGCCGAGGTGGCAGACGGTCACCGAGCGGTGGCCGATCTCGACATCGCAGATCGGTCGCTTGCGACTCTTGATGCAATCGAGCCAGTTCTCGTGATGGTCGCGACTGACGTAGAGCCGGGTGTCGCTGCTCTTGAACTCGTGCTTGAGGATGTCCGGGTCGGAGGCTCGGATCTCCCTGCGGTTGACGAAGACCCAGCCGTCGGCGCCGTAGAACTTCACGCCGTTCTCGCCGCCGGAATGGCAGATCATCTTGACGCCGTTCTTATACGTGTAGGTGACCTCGAACTCACCGGCCACGTCGTGAGGGCCGGTCTCGTGGAACTTCCCGTTGCCCTCGACGCGCACCGGGCCGGAGTTGTCCATGCCCAGGGCCCACTGGGCGATGTCGTTGTGGTGGGCGCCCCAGTCGGTCATCTTTCCGCCCGAGTAATCGCTGAACCAACGGAACTGGTAGTGGCAGCGGTTCGGCGTGTAATTGTGCCACGGGGCCGGTCCGAGCCAGAAGTTCCAGTTGAGCTGCGGCGGAGGCGTCCGCGCGCCCTCCCACGTGCCGGACCCGATGCTGCCGATGTGGGTGGTGATCTTCTCGATCTTGCCGATCACACCGTTGCGCACCAACTCGCAGGCCTGGCGGAACTGGTTGGCGGATCGCTGCTGGCTGCCGGTCTGGAACACGGTTCCGTAGCGACGGGCCGCCTCGACCATTGTTCGGCCCTCGTCAATGGTGAGCGTGAGCGGCTTCTGGCAGTAGACGTCCTTGCCGGCCTCCATCGCGGCGATGGCGATGATGGCGTGCCAGTGGTCGGGGGTGACGATCACGACGGCGTCGAGGTCGCTGCGGTCGAGCAGATCGCGGAAGTCCTCGTAGATACCGACGCGCCGGCCTCTCTGCTCCTTGACGATGCGGGCCGCGAGGTTGCGGTGGTTCCGATCCACGTCGCAGACCGCTGCGATCTCGATTCGCTTGTTGCGCCCGAGGTTGCTCCGGATGTGGTAGCCGCGACCCAGGTCGCCGGTGCCGATCACACCGACCACGACCCGGTCGCTGGGCGCCGGGGTCTCGGCGCCGCCCAAAACCGAGGCGGGAATGATCGTCGGGGCGGCTGCGGCCGCGGCGACGCTGCTGGCCGTCTGTTGCAGGAACTTGCGCCTGCCGATTGTGCGTTGTGCGCTCACGAGTGCGTCTCCTGTGTTGGGGAGGATTCTGAAGCATTCCGCTGTCATTCCACGCGGCGCGGGCGCCGCGCGGAGTGTTGGATTGTAAGCGAATCGGCGCGAAGTACCAGCCGCGGACACGCCGGGGCGCGTGGGGTGCATCTCACGAATCGTGGCACCACGACACATGGTGGGTGCCACTGGCGGCTTGCCCGCCAGTGTTTCCCGCGGTCAAGGTGTGGCGAGCACGGGCAGGCAAGCTGCCCGTGGCACCCGGCTGCCACCGAACTTGAGATGCACCCGGGCGCGTGTGCAGCTTGTCGATCCCCATTCGCAGAGGCTGCGGCTGTCTGCTATGGTCCTCCGCATGCCGGAGCTACCCGAAGTTGAGCGCGGACGTCGCTTGGCGGAGCGCGTGCTCGTGGGGCGTCGGATCGCCCGCGTTGCGACCGTGCCCGATGCGATCGTGTATGCTGGCGTCACACCGCGCCGATTCGCCTCGGCACTGCGGGGCCGGTGCGTGCTGGCCGTGCAACGGCGGGGCAAGCATCTCTGGCTCGAGCTGGACCGGCGCCCCTGGCCGACGTTTCATTTCGGAATGACCGGCTCGTTTCGGGAGTATCGCCACGCGCGAGATCGGCCGCGATTCTGGAAATGCGAGTTGTGTTCCGACGACGGCCGCCGCCTGGCCATGCCGAACGCTCGACGGCTGGGCCGGATCCGGTTGTTGGATGATCCTGCGGGCGAGCCGCCGATTGCGGATCTCGGTTTCGATCCGCTTCTCGACATGTGTGAGTGCTCTCGCATCCTGAGGGTCTCCGGATCACGGTAATTGAGGCTCTTG
>CAYMME010000721.1:0-3121 GCA_964391465.1 uncultured Planctomycetales bacterium | reverse complement strand
GTTGCCCTTCCTTGTTTTGCCCACGCGTTTCGCGGCCGTGTCCCCCCTGCCGGGCGCGTGCCGAATCTGATACACTACTGCGGTGCCGATCGGTGCGTGAACGACGCTGCCGCAGGTCGGCCGCGTGCTATTGGTGCGGGATTTCACACAGGGGTGGGCGAGCTCTCGCGCATCCAGAAAACGTGGTCTTCCCGTACCGGCTGCCGAGCGGTTACAACCCGCGATCACGTTGCGTTCCGGGTGTGGCATGGAGCTTGCCGCATGGGTGCTTGTGTGGCCGGCTTGGAGTATGCTGTCAACCTGTGGCGCGGGTGAGATGTTTGCATGTCCCGGCTGCCAGCGCGAGGATTGGGGTGCGTTCACGGTTGTGCCTCGCAGGTCGGTCGGTCGTGCCCGGGATCGTCTGTAGGAGGACCGGAGGCAGAGAATCCGGTCGAATGCGGAGGCCAGACCCATCATGCCGAACGCTGTCTCAGAAGGGGTACAGATCGGTCAAAGCGTTGTCCAGCTCATCAAGGGCGACGTGACCGACCTCGCAGTGGACGCTTTTGTGTTCTACGCCCAACCCGATCTGGCCCTCGGTTCCGGGTTCGGGACGGCGATCTCGGTGCGGGGCGGGCCCACGATCGTGAAGGAACTCGAGGCGCTGGGACCGGTGGCGACGGGAGAGGCCGTCGTCTCAGCGGCGGGGGACCTCAAGGCTGATTTCATCATCCATGCCGTGGGGCCGAGGTTTCGGGAGGACGACATCGAGAGCAAGCTTCGCACGACGATGGTCAACTCGCTGAAACGGGCCGAGGAGAAGGGCGTTGAGCGGATCGCCTTTCCGGCCATGGGTGCGGGATACTACGGAATCGCACCGGATCTTTGTGCCCGGGTGATGCTGGAAGAGATCAAGCGCCACCTCGGGGGCGAATCCGGCATCAAGGAATTGGTCATTTGCGTGCTGGACACCGTTCAGTACGACGCTTTTCAGGCCCCAATGGCGGCCTCGGGTTAACCAGGAAGAGCACGACATGAGCAAGTTGCTGTACTTCTCCGAACATACGCTTCAAGAGGTAGCGCTGGTGTTCATGGCGTTGGTGTACACCACGCGCATCATCTGGTTCCTGCGCTTCAAGGCCGGTGGTGAGCGTCAGGCGCCGACCGGTTCGTCGGGTACGACGCCAGCCAAGGGGATTCTGTATTCCTGGGCCAACGTCGCCATGCCCTGGGCCATGGAGAGCACACGGCGGAAGCTCTCTCTGTACGTTCAGTTCGTCATTTTCCACATTGGGGTGACGGCCGCCATCGGGCTCTCTTTCATCATTCCCTATGCTCCGGGGCTGCTGCAGAGCACGGCCCTCGTGTGGATTCTGCAGGTGCTGATCGGCGCCGCGTGCGTGGTCGGCGTGGTGCGGTTCATTCGGCGCGCGGGCAGCCCGTACATGCGGGCCATCAGTTCACCGGACGACTACTTCTCGCTGACGTTGCTGACGGTGTGGTTCTTCTTCGCCGTGCTCGCGGTGCCCAATCAGGCTACCAACGGCGAGTGGCACCTGCTGGCGTTCTTCATTCTGACGGCGTTCTTTCTGGTGTACGTGCCGTTCAGCAAGATATCTCACTACCTGTACTACCCCTTCACGCGCTACTACTTCGGGAAGAGCATGGGTTACCGCGGCGTGTATCCGGTACAACGTGCCTAGGCAGTCGGTCAGGCCGGCAGGCCGGCGATAGAAAGAGGATGCTCAATGAGCGACAAGAAAGCCAGATCTCAGAAGGCTGAAAAGGTCCTCGAGCGGATGGGCCAGAAGCTGAACCGGCAGATGGCGGGTTCGTTGGTGGCCTGCGTGCACTGCGGGCTGTGTACCGACTCGTGCCACTACGTCCTGGCCAATCCCGGGGATCCGACCTACGCGCCGGCGTACAAGGCCGACAGGCTCCGCAAGCTGTTCAAGCGGCACTTCGACTGGACGGGCCGCGTCTTTCCCTGGTGGGTGAAAGCAGGGAGCGTCCACACGGACGAAGAGTTGGAGGAGCTGAAGGACATCGCGTTCGGCAAGTGCACGAACTGCCGCCGATGCTCGATCAACTGCCCCATGGGTGTGGACTTCGCGACGTTCAACCGGATGACCCGAGGCCTGCTGGTCTCAGTGGGGATCATGCCCGAGGGCGTGGCCGTAGTGAGCAAGGACCAGTGGGAAACGGGTAACCAGATGGGCGTGCTCAAGGAGGAGTACCTCGAGACGCTCGAGTGGATGGCCGAGGAACTGCAGGACGAGCTGGAGGACGAAGAGGCGGGCATCCCCGTCGACAAGACCGACTGCGATGTCGTCTACTCGATCAACCCGCGCGAGGTGAAGTACGACCCGCGCACCATCGCCGATGCGGCGAAGATCTTCCACGCGGCGGGCGAGAGTTGGACCATGCCTAGTGAAGGCTGGGACATGACCAATTTCGGGCTCTTCTCCGGCGATGACGACCTGGGCGGTTCGGTGGCCAAGCGGTTGTACGAGAAAGTCATCGAGCTTCGCGGGAAGAGGCTGGTCATCTCCGAGTGCGGGCACGGCTTTCGCTCGACCCGGTGCGAGGGACCCAACTGGGCGAAGTACGACGTACCGTTCGAGATGGAGAGCTCGGTGTTCACGATGCTCCGGTACATCAAGGAGGGCCGGATCAAGGTGGACAAGACGCGGAATACGGATCCCGTTACGTTCCACGACTCGTGCAACAACGCCCGGAGCTGCGGTCTGTTCGAGGAGCCTCGCGAGTTGCTGCAGTTGGTCTGCACGGACTTCCGTGAGATGTACCCGAACCGGGCCGAGAACTACTGCTGCACCGGCGGCGGCGGGGCCATGTCCATGTCGGAATACACGCCGCGGCGTCTCAAGTCGGGCGTGATCAAGGCGAACCAGCTCAAGGACACGGGGGCCAAGGTGGTGATCACGTCGTGCCACAACTGCGTCGACGGGCTCACCGACGTGATCCGCCACTATGAGCTGGGCATGGAGGTGACGCAACTGGTCAACTTGGTGGCCAACGCGTTGGTGATCGAGGAGAAGGAGGTCATTCCGGCCGAGGGAGTGGTGGTCGCGGCCGAGGCCGCCAAGGCAGAGGTCCTTCCGCTTGCCGGACGCCGGTT
>CAYMME010000720.1:0-3126 GCA_964391465.1 uncultured Planctomycetales bacterium | reverse complement strand
GTGACCGTGACACCGATCTTGCTGCCGATGTCGGCGAGTTCGGTTTCGAGTCGGCCCGCGTCGACGAAGTGCGGGACCTCGACCTCGATGGCCATCACGTACATCGGCGTGTCGCCGTGGAGGACGTGGGTGGTCAGGTTGGTGATGTTGACGCTCTGCGAAGCCAGGTGGGCGGTGATGCCGTGGACGATCCCGGGCCGGTCGGCCCCACGGACCTCGACCGTGTGCCGGGGCGTGTCCGGCGCCGGCTCGACGGCCTCCTCCGGCCGCAGGTCCGACAGGTGCAGCCACAGCTTGTGCGTCTCACGCACCGTCGCCAGCCGCCCGGCGAGTTGCTCGCCGATCATGCCCTCCGGCATGCGCAGCATGAGCATGCACGTAAACGTGCCCCCCAGCCGGGCCATCGCCGAGTCTTCGATGTTGCAGTCGGCCGCGTAGAGGATCTCGGAGATCCCCGCAACGATCCCCGGACGATCACGTCCAACCGCCGTCAGCAGCGCGTAATTGGCCATGGATTCCTTCAGGCTTGCCCGAGAACGCGATCGTAGACGTTCATGCAGTGCCGGGCCGAGTCGGTCCAGGAGAACCGCCTGATCTCGAACCCGCCGTGCTCGCGAAGCGTGGCGTGCAGCGGAGGATGACGCAGAACGGCAATGATCTTGTTGGCCATCTCGTCGACATCCCAGAAGTCGACCTTCAGCGCGTGGGTGAGCACCTCGGCGACGCCCGATTGCTTCGAGATCAGCACGGGCACGTCGTGCGAAAGGGCTTCGAGCGGCGCGATGCCGAACGGCTCGGACACCGAGGGCATCACGTACAGGTCGGCCATCCGGAACACGCGGGCCACGTCGTCGCCGCGCAGGAAGCCGGTGAACAGCACCTTGTGCCCGATGCCCATCTCGGCCGCCATCTCGATCGTCCGGCGGATCATGTCCCCGCTGCCGGCCATGATGAAGCGCACGTTGTCCAGCACGTCGAGGACCCGCTTGGCCGCGGCGAGAAAATACTCCGGACCCTTCTGCATCGTGATCCGCCCGAGGAAGAGCACGATCTTCTCGTCGTGCCGGATCGCCGGCAGCGAGCCGTTCGGGCGGTGCTCGTTGAACTCGACGGCGTTGTAGACGACGTCGATCTTGTCGGCCTCAACGTCGTACCGCGAGGTGAGTATGTTCTTCGTAAGGTAGCTGACCGCGATGATGCGTTTGGCCGCGTGAAAGCCGGCCCGCTCGATGTCGTAGATCTCCTGGTTGACCTGCTCACCGCTCCGGTCGAACTCCGTGGAGTGAATGTGCACGACCAGCGGCCGCCCCGTCAGCCCCGCCACCTTCATCCCCGCCGGATAGGTCATCCAGTCGTGCGCGTGCACGACTTCGAAATCCTCGTGCACGGCGATCATGGACGCGAGCCGCGCGTAACGCTGAATCTCGCTGAACATGTCGCCGCCGTAGTGAGCGCCGCTGGTGACCATCCCGGCGGTCTTCACGCTCGTCGTGCCGCCCGTGGCCGCCGCTTCGACCGCCGCGATCTCGGTTGTGCTCACCTGCGTGGTGGCCCGCTCCCGCTCCGCCGCATCGGCCGGCTGCTGGTACGGCGTCATCCCCGCTTCGATCGTGCGGAAAGTGACGTGCTCGAACTCCTCGAGCCGAAACGTGTGTGCGCCAAGCGGCGACCCCGGCCGCGGCGCCACCATCTTCACGTGAGTCGAGTACTCGCCCCGTACCGACTGCGGCAACACGAACAGCACTTCGGTCCCGAGCTCGCTCATGGCCTTGGTCAGGCCGTGGCACGCAGTTCCCAGCCCGCCCGAAATGAACGGCGGGAATTCCCAGCCCAGCATGAAGACTTTCATGGTCCGACCACCCGCCGAAGCTACTCGAAATCAAATCCGAAGAAACGGATACAATAACGCGATTGGGGAAGCCGATGGCAGCGACCGATCGGCACGGAAACCGTCGTCGCCAGCACCTTCACCAGGCCGCGATGCCGCACCACACGCCTAGCCTTTCCACTCACGCCACGAGCGCAACCGCAGACCAAACCCGCCCCGACGGTGGGCCGCGGGGAGCCGGAGGCGGCAAGACCATAACACCGTGCCCCATACCTGTCAACCTATTGCAGATAAAACGGTTGTGACGATCGTGCCGGATTCCCAGCCCGCTGGTCGGACCCGCTCCCGCTCCCGCTCCGGCCGGGGTCGGACCCGCTCCCCACGAGCCGGTCTCGACCGGGTGACGACCCCCGCCGACCGGCCGCCGCCGCCGATCCCCACCAAGCGAGCCTTGACAGTGCCCCCCCGCCACCTGAATGATGTGAGACCTCACACCCATGATATCGGAGTATGGAAGCATGAAGATCCAGTTTCTGGGAGCAACGCGGCAGGTCACCGGTTCTCGGTATTTCCTGGAGGCCGGCGGGCTCCGCCTGCTCATCGATTGCGGGATGTTCCAGGAGCGGGCCCACCTGGACCGGAACTGGGAACCGTCCCCGATTCCGGCCGACTCCCTCGACTACCTGCTGCTGACCCACGCCCACCTGGACCATTCGGGCCTGATCCCCAGGCTCGTCAGCGAGGGGTTCAACCGGCCCATCCTCACCACGCCCGCCTCCCGCGAGCTGGCCGAGATCATCCTCACCGATTCGGCCCACATCCAGGAGGAGGACGCGGAGTTCAAACGCAAGCGCCACAAACGCGAGAAACGCAAGGGACGCCACCCCGAGGTCCCTCTCTACAAGGCCGAGCACGTGCACAAGACGCTACCGCTGTTTCGGTCCGTGCGGTACAACGAGCCCACGCCGCTGAACGACCGGGTCACCGTCACGTTCCACGACGCCGGGCACATCCTCGGCTCGGCCATGATCGAGCTGTCCATCCGGGACAACGGCGAGGCCCGGACGGTCGTCTTCTCCGGCGACATCGGCCAGCGGGACAAGGTCATCGTCCGGGACCCGTCCGTCATCGAACACGCCGACTACGTGGTCATGGAATCGACTTACGGAGACCGCGACCACGAGCAGGCCGGAGAAGTCGACGATCAGCTCTGCGACGCGATCAACGCGACGGTCGGCAAAGGGGGAAACATCCTCATCCCCACGTTCGCGGTCGAGCGGGCGCAGGAGCTGGTCTAT
>CAYMME010000719.1:0-3168 GCA_964391465.1 uncultured Planctomycetales bacterium | reverse complement strand
GACGAACGCACAATTGGCCACCGTGGGGCTGCCGTTGGCGACGTACATGCCGCCTCCCTTCCCGTCGTTGTGCCCGGTTGCATGCCCCCCGGTGATGGTGAACCCGTCGAGCACGGCGGTCGCGTCGGTGCCGATGGCGGTGACTACGTGGTAGCAGTTCTCATCCCTCTGGCCGCATTCGTCGTCACCGTAGAGATCACCGGTAAGGATCGTCACGTGCGTGGCCGGGTTGCGTCGACCACGCTGAGTCTCGAACCCGGCAAAGCCACCGTAGAACGCCAGGCCGCTCTTGAGCGGAAGCGTTGCCGTGCGTGGGTCTCCCGGATCCGTGCGGAACATCGGCCGATAGGTGCCGGCGGCTACCCAGACCTCCTCGATGGTCGTGCACTCCTCGTCCGCGATCCACTTCGAGAGTTGCAGGAAGTCGGGAAAGGCATCGGTCCAACTCGTGCCGTCATCATTGCCGCGCGCCTCAGCGTCAACGTACATCACCGTGCTGCCGGGGTCGCACGCGATGGGCGGATCGAGGCCGGGATCGGGCACCCCCGAATCTACCATGTCGTAGCTCAGCACGAACTGGCTGTCCGCATCGGTCTCGTACTGATCAAGCCACGGAGAGTACGTCTTCACGCGAATCTCGTCGTTCGTCGGCGAGAACTCGAAAATCCTGAGCCAACCGTTGCCGCCGAACGGGCGGTTTTGATAGTCGGCGAGCATGGAGTAGACCGTGTTCCCCTCGTACGTGTCGACACGCAGACCCTCCACGTCTTCGTGCCCACCAAGCATCATGAACAGATTGGGGTTCCCCTTAAGGGCCTCGTAGATTGCCCCTCCGTGTAACCAGGGGCCGGGGTTCCCGTGGTTGATCATGGCGTGGGTCACCACGATGGCCCGGCGGTCGCTGTAGGTCTGCAGCACATTGTCGGCCCAGGCGTGGACGGCGTCACGGAGCGGGCCTCCCCCGGTGAACTCGAGGAAGACGACGATGAAGCCCATCCCGGCCGCGTCGAACAGCGCGTAGTGGTTGTCGTTGTTGGTTCCGAAATGGCTGCCGTAGTAACGACGACTGTGGAAGCGCGCCACCCCGTAGAACTCGTTGTATGTGGTGGTCGTAGCGCTCTGGTCCAGGAGCGTCCCGGCTCCGGTCGGCGTCTGATCATGATTGCCCACAGCGATCCCGTAGGGAATCCCCTCCGGCAGCATGGTCGCGAGCGGGTCCTCGAGCCGGCTCATGGCGGCATCCGCAGCCCACCACTCCTGGATCTGTTCGTCGCCGTTCTGAACCAGGTCGCCCAGGTGGGCCACGAAGACGATGTTCAACGCCTCCCGGTTGGCGGCGACCCAATGCGTCAGGTCGGCGAAGATCTCCGGGTAGATCTGGGAGTAGTTCTGTGTGTCCGGCAGGGCGACGATCCTGAAGTCCCGTGCCCCAGCCGCCTCGCACTGCCCCGTGTTCTCGTTGCACGCCTCGCCCTCGGGACAACTGCTGGTCCAGACGCACGTCCCGTTGTCACACCGATCGTCCGTGCAGGCGATTCCATCGTTGCAGTCGGAATCATCGATACAAACGGGACACGGTTCCGTAGCGTTGGCGATGCTGGGCAGACCGAATGCGGTTAGAACCGACAGCATCAAACCACCAATTCGCACGACTGCATGAGCCGTCATGAGGGAGTCTCCCACCGTAGAGGCAAGGCAATTATCTCGCGCATCAACGTGATTATACCAGCCTGGGTGGACCGAATGAAGGTTCGCGTGCGCCGGTGCAGCCGCCGTGCAGGTCCTCGAATGGAGGCAAATGATAGCGCCGTGAGCGGTAGGGAATCTCGGAACGCGCCCATCATTGTGCGGCGGACCGGCCCGGCTGCCGGATCGCGACTATCGCTGCGACGAGCAACACCAGCGTCATCAACGCCATGTGCCATTCGGACACGGCGGGAACCGGAGTCGCCGGGGCTTCGTGTGCGCCCATGTCGACGGAGACACCGCTGATGCGCAGGTCGCCCGCAATATCGGTGGTCACCCCGGCCGGCACCGCCGCGCTGTTGCCGGCGTCGATGCACGGTGAGTCTTCCTGCAGACGCAGATCGCCGAAATCGTCATCGACGCCGTTCCACGTCCCGTCGGGGCCGGGCTCCGGGACGCGCACCAGCAGCGGATCATCGGCGATGTTGTTCGTGTTCGGGCCGCTGTCGAACGCCCCGCCAGGCACGAGGCCGTGAATGCACGAGTACGCAACCACCGGCGTTCCGCTGAACGTCTGAATCTGAGCCGATTCATCGATGCCGCCGTTGTCGCTGTTGTTCCACAGGAGGCAATTGGTCACGACGGGGTCGCTCGAGTAGTTGTTGAGTATGCCGCCGCCGTTTCTTGCCGTGTTCCCGCTGAACGTGGAGTTGACAACGATCGGATTGCTCGTGCTGTTGTGCATCCCAGCCCCGCCGGTACGCCCAAGAGAGAGCGGATCCGTTGCGTTTCCGCTGAATGCACAGTTGACCACCGTGGGTGTGCTGTTCTGGTTGTGCATTCCGCCGCCGTTGTCCGTCGCGTAGTTTCCGACGAACGTGCAATTGGCCACCGTGGGGCTGCCGTCGGCGACGAACATGCCGCCTCCCTTGGCGGTTTCGGTGCGCCCGGTTGCATGACCGCCGGTGATGGTGAACCCGTCGAGCACGGCGGTCACGTCGGTGCCGACCGCGGTTACCACATGGTAGCTGTTCTCGTCCATCTCGGCGCATTCGTCGTTGCCGTAGAGATCACCGCTGAGAATCGTCACGTGCGCGGCCCGGTCGCGCTGATCGCGCTGAGTCTCGAATCCGGCAAACCCGCCGTAGAGGGCCAAGCCATTCCTGAGCGGGAATGTTGCTGTCCGAGGGTCTTCCGGATCGGTCCGGAGCATCGGTCGGTAGATGCCCTTGGCAACCCAGACTTCCTCGATCGTCGTGCACTCCTCGTCCGCGATCCACTTCGAGAACTGCAGGAAGTCGGGAAAGGCGTCCGCCCAACTCGTGCCGTCGTCGTTGCCGTGCGCGTCGGCATCGATGTACACCACGGTTCTGCCGGGGTCGCACGCAATGGGCGGATCGGGGCCGGGGTCGGGCAAGCCCGAGTCCACCATGTCGTAGCTCAGCACGAACTGGCTGTCCGCATCGGTCTCGTACTGATCAA
>CAYMME010000718.1:0-3205 GCA_964391465.1 uncultured Planctomycetales bacterium | reverse complement strand
GTTGTTGCAGTAAAAAGACTTACGGGCGTGCCTTGCTTGACTTAATGGCATTCCCGCCAGGGGGGCAAATCGCCGTCGGCACCTCGCCGCGGGTCGGCATCCGTCTGTATGAGCTGTGGGGGTCGGTCTGCCGCGTGCCGGCGTCTTCGTGCGGTGGGTGGGTCCGAACGTCTCGCCGGTTTGTCTCCGATTTCGCGGCGGGCGGGCTCGCGCCGGCGATTGCGGACGTCGCCGGTGAAGCATCGTGAGGGCCAAGGATACGACCCGGTAATCCGGCCTCGGCGTCCATCGTATCGTACACCTAAAGCATGCGCGCGGGCACGACGATGTGACGAGGAGATCTCCGCGCGCCGTTCGCCGATGGGTTGCCGATATGGGGTCTGGAACCGCACTTGATGCTCGCCGTGACCGTCCGAATCGGCACCCGCGATCGCTGCGGCCGGGGTTCACGCTGGTCGAGCTGATCATGATCGCGACGATTATCGGCATCCTTGCCACGATCGTCGGCTCGCGCTACGGGACGGCGATCGCGAACCAGCGAGCCGACGCCGCCGCCCGACGGATCGTGCTCGAAATCGCCCACGCGCAGACCGAGGGACGACGGACGAGTGCCGGTCGTCTGATCAAGATCAACAACAATCCCGTGCAGGTCGTCATTCGCTACGCCGACGACACGGCACTGGCGGAGGGCAACTACAAGATCCAACTCGGGCAGGAACCGTACCGGGTGACCGATCGTACAGTGGATTTCAATGGCGACAAGAGACTGATCTTCGATGGTTTCGGCAGACCCGACAGCGGCGGCACGTTGACTATCCGCGTCGGGGACGTGGAGCGCACGATTACCGTCGACGCGGAGACGGGGCAAGCGACCATCGACTAGTGTACGACGCCAGGTGGCATGATGGGGAATGAAGCGGCACAACCCGAGCGGCGCGGTTTCACGATGATCGAGGTCGTCGTGACCGTGACCCTGACGAGCATCCTGATGCTCGGGCTCATGTCGGCCATGCTCATCGCGGGCAAGGCCCTGCCCGACGAGAACAGCCCCGTCGACCACCTGATTCGCACGGGGCAGGTTGCCGAGGGTATCGCCGAGGAACTCCGGTTCGCGGTACACATCACCGAGTACTCGAGTAACGCCATCACGTTCACTGTAGCCGATCGAGACGAGGACGGTTCGCCGGAGACGATCCGCTACGCCTGGTCGGGTACGACCGACGACCCGCTGACCCGACAGTACAACCACGGCACCGCGGTCACAGTCCTCGACCAGATCCATCAGTTCAACTTGGCTTACGATCTGTACTCGGTGACGGAGGAGTACCCCGCCCCGCTGGTCGAGAGCGCCGAGACGGAACTGATGGGCTACGACGCCGCGAGCGGCCTGGGTGACGTTCATGTTCGTGACGACCGATGGTGGGCCGAGTACTTCAAGCCCACGTTTCCGGCCGACGCGGTGAGCTGGAAGGTCACCCGCGCCCAGTTCCTGGCCAGGCGGGATACCGACCACGACACGACCATGACGATCGGGTTGCGGTTGCCGACGGCGGGGAACATGCCCAGCGACACGATTCTCGACACGGCGACGATGGCACAGCGCTCGCTGACGGAGGAACTCCAGTGGGTGGAGAAATCATTCAGTAGCGCGGCCGGGCTGTCGCCGGAGCAGGGGCTCTGCCTCACCTTCACTACCTCCGATGAGTATTCCGGCAAGCTTCGGTACAAGACCGGCGGTGTCTCATTGCCCAACGCCGGCTTCATCGAAGGGGACCCGTCTTGGAAGGACATAAAGACGGACAAGGCCCTGCTGTTCCATGTGTACGGCACGGTGACCACGCAGGGTCCACCCCAGACGCTCACACGCGAGTACGTGCGTGGCATACGGCTCACGTTGCAGGCGGGCGACGATGATTCGACGCAGCTCGATACGGCCGTGGCGATGCTCAACGCACCGGAAGTGCTCTCGGCCGTGTGGGAGTACGAGGGTGACACCGATCCGACGACGCTGAACATGAACGCCGACGGTGTGGCCGACTGGCACATGCGTTCGGGTGGCAGCTTCGATCCCGGCGCGATAGCAGCGGGCGTACTCGAGATACCGGGGTCGGCGAACTTCGACCTAGACACGGTCCCGGACAATCCCTTCACCGAGCCGACGACGATCGAGTTTCGCTATCGCTGCACGGAGGTCGCGAACTCAGGCGTCTACTTCTGGATCAACTCGGATTACACGGGCGGCAACTTCATGCCGGTCGTGGCGACGTTGGACCTGCGGATCGACATGACGCAGGACCTGACCATCAGCGTTGGTGGGAACAACGTGGTTGCGATGACCGATCTGTCCACGGATTTCGTCACCGTGCGGATACTGATCGATCCGGACCTGGACACGGTCAACATCAAGGTCGACGGTGCCGACCAGGGTTCGTACGCGTATACGCCCTACCCACCGACGAGCGATCCGCAGCGGGCCACGCTGAATCACTGGAACAGCGACGGAGAGTGGGACTACGTGCGCATTCGCGTGGGAGGGAACAACCCGTGAGCCGTCGCATCCGAGCCGGACGAATGCCGTCTGTGGCCGGGCAGTGTCGTAGCGGCCTGCGCCTCGCAGGCCGTCCGGCCGGCGGGGGCGCCGGCCGCTACAACGCAGAGGGGACGCCGGCGCCCAAAGCGACATCGGCGAGACGCGCGGCGGGTGCCACTGGCAGCTTGCTTGCCAGTGCCCTCAGCGTAGGACACGGGCGGGCAAGCCGCCCGTGGCACCCCGCGCCCGGCGGCTCGCGCCGTGCGTTGAGCCTGGTCGAGGTGCTCGTGTCGACGGTGATCGTTGGCGGCATGCTGGTGTCGGCGATGTACACGGTCAGTGCGGCCCGGCTCGGCGAGCACAAAGTGGCCGGCAACACCCGTGGTCTGATGCTGGCCCAGGACCTGATGGAAGAGATCCTGCAACAGCCCTACGAAGACCCGGAAGAGCCGGGCGGCGTGGGGCCGGAGACGGGCGAGTCGGGCACGACCCGCGCCGATTTCGACGATCTCGACGACTACGTCGGGTGGTCTTCGCAGCCACCGGTGAACAAGGACGGATCCGCCATTCCCTGGGCTGACGGATACAAACGGGAGGCCATTGTCAACTGGCTCGATCCGGTTGACCTCACATCGATCTCCATGTCTGACACGCGTCTCGGGCGGATTGAGGTGA
>CAYMME010000717.1:0-3236 GCA_964391465.1 uncultured Planctomycetales bacterium | reverse complement strand
GTTGTCGTCGGAGACGTGGACGGGCGGGAGCGGATCGACGAGTGGCGGTCGAGAAGGGAGTTGCGTGTAGCGCGTAGCGGATTCGCGGAGGCGGCGAGTCGGAAGGAGGACCGAGGCGGAGTGGTGATGCGGTCGGTGGCGCGGTTGCGAGGAAGAAGGAGTCGGAGACGGTAGGAGTGAGGGCGGGAGCGAGGCGGAGTTGGTGATGGGAGAAGGAAGGCAAGTAGTGATGTGGCGGAGGATTTCGGTTGGGCGTAGGTGGCGGCTGGGCGGCCGGGCCTCCCGTTTCGGGCGGCTGTCGGCCCGGTGGGACGGGTTGAATCAGAATGGTGCTGTAAGTCGTTGTGGTGTGAGCAGTTGTTCTGGTTTGTGGTTCTGGGTGGGGATATACCAGACGGCCAAGTCCAACCAGAACGCCAGACCCTTTCCCGCCGCCGGCGAACCGCATCTGTCGCTGCGGGCGATCGCGCACGCGAGGCCTGCGACCGTCGGCGATGTCGTCCGATTGACACGGACAGGACCCCTCGGGCAACGCCAAAGGAGCTTGCTTCGTTCCCGTTCGGCTCCGCGCTCGCCGCGCAAACCGCCAACTCTGGAGTGCCAAACCGATCATCGACGATGTCCGCATCGCGGCCGAACTGGCCCGCTTCCAACGCGCCCTCCGACGCCAATCGGGCTCGCCGGGACGCCGTCATGGCACGCGATGCTCTCCGATTGCGTTGGCGGCATCCGCAGCCTACGCTCACGAGAAGTCAGCAGATCGAAACAGCTTCCCGTGCCGTAGAACGGCCAACGGAGGGCCGATGGCAAGCGCTCCAACGGCGAAACTCGACGTTCTGACCGGCAGCATCGAGCGGGTTACGTACCACAATCCAGACAACGGCTTTGCGGTGCTCCGAGTTAAGGTCCGCGGCCATCGGGACCTTACCACTGTCGTCGGTCACCTCGCTGCTGCCATTGCTGGGGAGTACATCGAGGCCTCGGGCCGATGGGTCGTGGACAAGAACCACGGCCAGCAGTTCCGGGCTGAGATGATCCGAACAGCTCACCCTGCCACGCTTGAGGGCATGGAAAAGTACCTTGCCTCCGGGCTGATCAAGGGCATCGGTCCCCACTTTGCCGGCAAGCTCGTCCGGGCGTTCGGGGAGCGCGTGTTCGAGGTCATCGAGAACGAGCCGGGTCGCCTTCAGTATGTTCGCGGCATCGGACCGACCCGGCGGAAGCGCATCACACAAAGCTGGCACGAGCAGCGCGCCGTTCGGGAGATCATGGTCTTCCTCCAGGAGCACGGGGTCGGAACAGCCAGAGCAGTCCGTGTGTACAAGACTTACGGTGAGGATGCGATCCCCGTCGTGAAGGCAAACCCGTATCGCCTCGCGTCCGACATTCGGGGCATCGGGTTCAAGACCGCTGACGCGCTGGCTGAACAGCTCGGCATCGACCGCAGCTCACCGCTGCGCGCACGGGCCGGCGTCTGCTACACGCTCCAGGAACTCACATCGGACGGCCACTGTGCCTTCCCTGAGGAGGATCTGATCCGCAAGGCAGTCGAACTCCTGGGCATCGATGCCGGGGTCATCCGTGGCGCGGTCGAGCACGAGATCGGTGAGAACCGTATCGTCCGCGACCGAATCGACGGCGACGCATGGATCTATCTGGTTGGACTCCACCGCGCCGAGACCGGGCTCGTATCCCACGTCCGCCGGCTTCTCGCCGGGCCGCACCCCATGCCGTCAATCGACGTGGAGAAAGCCATCACGTGGGTCGAGGACCGGGTAGACCGTCGTCTTGCAGATGCGCAACGGGAAGCCGTCATCCAGGCAACCCGCAGCAAAGTGCTCGTCATCACGGGCGGCCCCGGGGTGGGAAAGACCACCACCGTGGACAGCATCCTGCGCATCTTCCACGCCAAGCGGATGCGGTGCGTGCTCTGTGCGCCCACAGGTCGGGCGGCGAAACGCCTGACCGAGGCGACTGGCTGCGAGGCGAAGACCATCCATCGGCTGCTGGAGTACGCCCCGGCAACGTTTGGCTTCAAGCACCACGCCGACAACCCGCTCGATGGTGATCTGTTCCTCGTGGACGAGGTGAGCATGATGGACTTGCCCCTCGCCCACTCGGTCATGCAGGCGGTTCCCGACCATGCAGCGGTGATCCTCGTCGGCGACGTCGACCAACTCCCGTCTGTCGGTCCGGGGGCAGTGCTTGCTGATCTCATCAACTCGGAGGCGGTACCGACCGTTCGGCTCACCGAGGTGTTCCGCCAGGCAGCGGAGAGCCGCATCGTCGTAGCAGCTCACCGGGTAAACGCGGGACAGGTGCCCGACCTGCGCGCCCCGGAAGGCGAGAGCGACTTCTACTTCGTCGAAGCCGAGGAACCCGAAGCCATCGCTGACTGGATCGTGCGGATCGTGACCGAGCGCATTCCGAAGCGATTCGGCCTCGATCCGGTGCGGGATGTGCAGGTTCTCACACCGATGAACCGGGGCACGCTCGGTGGGCGCAATCTCAACCAACTCCTTCAGGCGAGGCTGAATCCGCCGACGCCCACGAACGCCGAGGTGGAGCGGTTCGGGTACGTGTACCGCCGTGGCGACAAGGTGCTCCAGACCGAAAACGATTACGACAAGAATGTGTTCAACGGCGACCTCGGCATCGTTACCGACGTGGATCATGCCGAGCCCGAGGTCCGCGTGGACTACGAAGGGCGCGTCGTGACCTACGATTTCGGCGAACTGGACGAGGTTATCCCGGCCTATGCCATGACCATCCACAAGAGCCAGGGCAGCGAGTTCCCGGCCGTGGTGATGCCGATCCACACGCAGCATTACGCCATGCTTCAACGCAACCTTCTCTACACCGGCATCACGAGGGCCAAGCGGTTGGCCGTTCTCGTTGGCACCCGGAAGGCGGTTGCCATCGCGGTGAAGCGCGCGGATGCAGGGCGGCGGTATTCAGCCTTGCGCTCCCGGCTGCGCCCGCGCTTGCTTGAGCGATAGCCCCTCGACAGCGCGCCTCTTTCTGTCAGATACCGGTTATCTTCGCCACCGTTCGGGCCCTCCTCGGTCGAGGACGGCGTGGTGACGTTTTCCGCCATCCGTTGCGCCGCAGCCCGCTCTGGACGCAGGATTGGGGTCGGTGCCCGAGCGACTATCGTTCCGAAAAGATTCTCAAGAAGAGCCACTTGCGCGCCGTCGATCGCCGCGCTATGATCACTCGAAGGAGCCTGAACGGAG
>CAYMME010000716.1:0-3247 GCA_964391465.1 uncultured Planctomycetales bacterium | reverse complement strand
CGCGAACACCATGACCTTCTGGTGGCAGCAGCTTTCCAGGGATGAGATGGAATCCAAGCAGCCCAGCAATCTCGTCGGCAAGATCCGCATCGTGCCGAACGTCGAGCAGAACATCCTGATGGTGGCCGCCCCCGAGGAATACGCCCAAGCCATCGAAGATCTGGTCACCGAGCTCGATCAGCCCGGTTATCAGGTGCTGGTCAAGGCGGTCATTGCCGAGATCACGCACGACGACTCGACAAGCCTCGGCTTCCGCTTCTCCACCGACCCCTCGGTGTTCAGTTCGGGCGACCCGCTCATCACCGAGAACGCCCTCCGCGGACTGATCAACTACTCGTTCGAGGACGACTTCGGGCAGATGCACCAGTTCTCGCTCAACGTCGACGTGAACAACCTGGTCAGTCTGTTGCGGAAGGTGACCGGGCTCAAGATCAAGAGCGAACCGAAGATCCTCACTACCGACAACGTGGAGGGCGAGTTCTTCGACGGGCAGGACATTCCATTCATCCAGAGCACGCGGCTGCTCGAGACCGGCGGCCGGGACGAGCAGTTCGACTACCGGCCCGTCGGCATCCGGCTCAAGGTTCGCCCGCACATCACCAAGGAACGCAACGTCGACCTGACCGTGAACCTCGAGCTCTCGCGGACCATCCCCGGACGGACGCTGTTCGGCGGCGCCATCGTCGACCGGCGCGAGACGACGACCCGCATCATGCTCGAGGACGGCCACACGTTCCTGATCAGCGGAATCCTGCGCGAGGAGCAGCGCGAGATCATCCGCCGCATCCCGGGACTGGGCGACGTGCCGCTGCTCGGTGAGTTGTTCAAGCACCGCGAGATCGCGGACATCAACACCGAGCTGCTGGTGTTCCTGACCCCGTACGTGATCGGCCCCGACGACCCGCGGGATCCGATCGAGGCCGAGCCGTTGGATCGAATCGATGAGCACGCGATTTCGAGAGCGACGGAGCCGGCCGAGGGCGATGAACTCTCCGTCGGCGGCGATGAGGCTGACACAATCATGGAGGACTGACCCGTACGGCCGGATCGGACGCGGTGTTGAGTTCGTGAGGGTTCCCCGCGAAGATACGCGCGGTTTCGGTCGCCCTGGAGAACGTTGTTAACCGGAAGCTGACCGCTGATAGCCACCAGCCGCATGTACGACTGCGTCGCAGAGTCTTGTCGCGCCGGCAAGATTCTGGTTTGTCTTCGGGCCGCAGGCCGCGCTGCGTGGTCGCCGCCTTCGACGGCTCCGCCGCTTCCTAACGGGCGCGGTTCGGAGAAGGACCACCACGTGGCCTTTGGGGTGCGGGCAAAGCGCGCGCCGGGGACTCGCAGGAACCGTCCGTCTTGCCTCGGTCCCTGCGCCGCTCTTGGCGTCGCGGCTTGTTTCGCAATCTGCGGTTGCGAAGCACCGCAGCCGTCAGCATCGGTCGACGCAACCGCGGAGGCCCGACTGCGTTTTCGCGATTTCACCGGCCCGCGGAAGATCGGTTCGGTCGAGAACCTCGGCGTTCAGCTCCCGGTCTGCTCGCCGGACGGACGGCAACTGCTATATCTGCGGACCGATCAGTCGTTCGTCTCGCCGATGACGCTGCTCGGGTCGATTGAGCCGACGGATACACCGGCAGAGGGCACGCTATCACTCTGGCTGCGCCCGCTCAGAGGATCGGCGGCCGGCCGCCGGTTCTCGTCTCGCCGATGGGTCCACTCGCCGACGTGGTCAGACTCCGGCCGGGCGGTGGCGCACGTCGCCAACGAACCGCCGACCGCCTTCATCGTGCACGTGGACATAGCGAGCGGAGAAGAGACCGTGCTCGGCGTCCCCGGTGCGGTCAACTGCCTGCCGCGCTTCGACGGCGACGACCGCACGCTGTTGTTCTGCTCGGGCGCATCGGCGCGCGGTCCATTCCGCGTGTACCGTCAGACCGTCGGTGACGCCGATCCCGTCGCGTTGACACCTGCGGGCGCCGACTGTTTGCTCCCTGTTACATCGAATCCTGACGGACGCGTGCTGTGCGCCCGCGTCGAAGCCGATCATCTGAATTGGGTCGAATCCGGCCTCGGCGGGCTCACCGACCTGATCCCGCAGTGCGGCCTCGCCGAGCGACCGACGCTGCTCCAGACCTGGGCCGGAATTGCCGCCCCGCTGTCGCCGGATCACCAGAGCGTCCTGTTCTTCGACACGGACGAGCAACGCATCCGCGTCTGGCACGTCGCCGAAGGCCACGTGCGAGGGCATTGGGCAGGCAGCATCGCTGCGTGCTGGCTGGACGACGACGTGCTCGCCGTGGTCGCCGAAGACCGTCTCCTGATCGTGAACACGAAGGGATGGATCCTCACCACCCTCAGCGGCTCATCGTGGATCCCCCTGCGCTACGTACCGACGACACGTCGACTCATCCTGCTGGGCAAGGACAAACCGCGACGTCTATCGATCAGCGAAGTCACGTTCACCGCGAGCAGCGCGCCCGTCGACAATGCGTCGGAAAGCCCGGGGACGTAGGACGGCGCACGCGCGAAGCCCTCCCGTAGCGGCCGGCGCCCCGCCGGCCGTTGCGTCGACGCGTTCCTGCGTGCATGATCCTGCATGAAGTCATGAGGTGCCGCCATGCCGACAAGAATCGAAGTGGATCACGAACTGATCGAGGAGGCGCAGCGCATTGGTCAGCACCAGACCAAGAAGTCGGCCGTCGCAGCCGCTCTGGGCGAGTACGTTCAGCGCCGCAGGCAGCTCCAAATCATTGAGCTGTTCGGCACCATCGACTACGACCCCGACTACGACTACAAGACCGAGCGAGGAAAGGCATCCCGATAGGCGTGCTTGATTGCGCGGCAAAGACGGATAACATGCCGTTGCCGGCCTTCTTTGATCTGGCGCCCGCGGGTGGCCGATCAACGTTCGTTCGATGAGCAGAAGGAGAATGCCGATGTCCAACCGATCCCCTGCGCGTGGCCAGTTGCGACGTGGCGCGACGGGCGTCGTGGCCGCGCTGCTGCCGATGGTCGCGGTCGGGAGTGTCCTCGCGCGACGGGCTCCGGCGGCCGAGGTTCAACTCCGCGAAGAGATCCGCCAGATGATCACGATTGCCCGGGACCGCGTGTTCCCGGCCCTGGTCAATATCCACGTCGTGACCGTCGGTTACTGGGGGGGCAAGCAGCACAAGCACCGCGCGGTCGGAAGCGGCACGATCATCTCGGCGGAGGGGCACGTGCTGACCAACTTCCACGTCACCGACGACGGCAA
>CAYMME010000715.1:0-3270 GCA_964391465.1 uncultured Planctomycetales bacterium | reverse complement strand
GGGTCCCCGGGTTCTCTTGCGGCGGGCCACCCGGTCACCTCTGTTTCGCGCAAGAATGCGGGCGCCGCGATGATTCGCGACGCCCGCAGCGTCAAGGTTCCATCGAACGTCCGTCGGACGGTCAGAATCCTCTGCGCCATCCAACGAACCGCATCGCCGTGAGGCCGAGCAAGGTCATCAACAGCACCTGCGGGCAACCGAAACCGCAGAGCAAGCACAGCGGAGTGACGACCGGCTCTTCCTCCGGAGTCGGCTGCGGAGTCGGCGGTGTCGGTTCCGGCCCCGGTTCCGGCTGCGGCTCCGGCTCGGGCTGCGGCTCCGGCTGCGGTTCAGGCGCCGGCTCGGTCGCGAGCGGTACGCCAACCGCAAACGTGCTCAGGTGGTCGACGACCGCCCAGTACGTGTAGATGACATTGCCGTCCTCGTCGATGTCCTCGTACCAACCGGAGTACGGCGGCACGGCGGCCGGGTCGAGCTGCTCCGGGCGCAGCTCGCCGAGATTCGGGTTGATCGGGACCCACTCGTCCAGGTCGGTGTCGAGCCGGTGCAACTGCATGTCGGTGGGATTGATCCCCAGGTCCGCCAACTCCTGTGCGGTATACGTCATGCTGAGGAGCACTTCGTACTCGCCGGCTCCGGCCTCGGTCGCGATCGTCAGCCAGCGGCCCAGGGCCGCGTCCCCGAAACCGACAGTCGTACCACCATTCGGTCCGGGCGCTCCCCCGACACCGTCGGCACCCTCACGCGCTGCAAGCACGAAGAGTTCATCGGCACCCGAGCCGGTCACGACGATCTGGCCGATCACGTTGCCGTCTTCGTCGGTTACGATGAGGGTCACCGTCCCGCCATTGTTGGTCAGACCGAACTCCACATCCAGGGGCGGCTCTTCCGGTCCCGTCGACCCCGCAGTTCCCCCACCGCCGCCACCTGCGGGCGGATCAGCCGGGCAGCCATCGCCGTCCACTTGCACACCGGACTCCGTGCCCGGGCACAGATCGGCACAGTTGCCTACGCCGTCTTCGTCCCCGTCGGTGTTGGGTGCGGCCGTCAGGAACGGGTCCGTAATGACGGAGCCAAAGGCCGCCGCGTTCTCGTCGGCACCCGGCCCGGCGTCAGAACCCCACCAGTTCTCCGTCGCGTTGACGGCGTGCTCCTCATCAGTCTCGGCACCCTCGACACCGACCTCGGAACCACTGAGGTCGTTGTTGTGAACGTTTACTCCCGCCGCGTCGGTGATCCCGGCCATCCGCACCGCAGCAAACACATTCTGGAAGCAGTTGCCGAGGACATCCACGGCGGTTCCGCCCCGGACGGCATCAACCTCGATGCCTGCGTTCGCGCCGCCGCCTACGATCCGCGTTTGCTCGACGGTCAGGCTGCTGTCGCCGTCGAGCATTCCGACGACGAGTCCGCCCTCCGTGAAGTCAACGATGGCCGAGTCGGCGATCGTGATGGCGCTGTCGATCACCGGACCCATCAGCCCGACGCCGGTGCTGCCCTCACCGATGAATCGCAGGAAACTTTCGCCCTGACCGGCGTCCGGGTGAGCCACGAGATTCGTCGACTCCACGAGGAGCGCGCCGTTGTCAACCACTTCGCCAGGGACGAAGACGCCGAAGTCGGTGAAGCCGACGATCGTGCTGCTCCGAACCGTGACCCGGGAGTCACCGGCGATGGCCGGTATTTCTTCACAACCGCTGCGGAAGGGCCCGTCACAGTGCCCACCGAGATAGAGACCGAACGCGGCACCACCGAACCCGAAGTCGCCCTGCCCCCCCTTGAACGGCGGCAGCTCGTCGTCCCCAGGCTCGCATGCAAGCGTCTCGGGATCACAGCCCTGGGCCGCCAGGATGGTGTTGTCGGCGACCAACTGGCTGTCGTCGACCACACCGCCATCCACGTAGATGCCGGACATCATGAACCCGCTGACAGTCGTCGCGCCGATCGTCAGGCTGGAATCGTCGGCGATCATGCTCAGCGCAACGCCTGCGAAACTGTGATCGCCGGTAAGCGTGCTGTTGGTGATCGACGCGTGGCTCGAGTCCACGACGCCCGGGTACCCGAGGTCCACACCCGCCTCTCCAAACCCGGCACATTGCGTGTTGTCGAGCATGAACTCGGCGTGGTCCTGGAGGCCTCCGTCGACGCGCACCGCAGTCGCGGGCGCGCCTTCGTCGTTCGTCGTGAAGACACTGTTCACAATACGCAGCAGGCTGTGATCTCTGACCGAACCCGTTCCCGGAGGTTCGTCTCCGCACGGGAGGAAGTCGTGAAGCAGACCGACGGCAGTGAACCGGTAGTTGCTGACGGTGATCCCGTCGGTGACGAGGCTGCTTCCGGATTCGACGTCTCCGAAGACGATCACGCCGCCGTCGGCACCCTCGATGGTCCCACCCGTGATGTTCACCGTCGAACCGTCGCGAACGCCGCCCCAGAAAACGATGCCCGCGTTGCCGCACCAGGTGCTCGATCCGTCAGTGGCGGTGAACTCAGTGGACTGGTTGATGGTGATCCGGCTGTCGTGAACCGCACCGAAGAGGACGGCCGTACGATCGAAGTCAGTGATCGTGTTGTTCAGCAGTTCGATCTCAGACGACACGGCCGAGCGATACTCCGGCGCCTCGGATGCGAAGTGGATCGCGTCCTTGAAGCTGTAGATGCCGTCACCGTCGGGAAAGCCGCCGTCTTCCTGACCGCCGGGAATCGGCGGCTCGGGCAGGGCTGCGAACGTGTTGTCCCGCACGATGAGATGCCCGCCGTCCAGGGGCGGATCCACATAAACACCGGCCTCCGTCCCGGCACCCAGGAATACGTTGTTTTCGATGATGACCGTGTCCGGAGCGGTCAGGGAGCCGTTCACCCAGACGGTCGAGAGGTTATCGAGGCCCGCCACGGTGAAGCCCCGGAACGTGGCCTCATCGGTGTCGATGCTCACGACGAACTCGGCGGAGGCCCCAATGAACGTGACTTCCGGACCGTCGGTCGAGGTCACGATCACGTGCTTGGCGATGACAACCGACCCCTCGTACATGCCGGGGGCGACCTCGATCGTGTCGCCGGCCTCGGCGGCGTCGATGGCCGCCTGGATCGTGCAGTACGGTATGCCGGTCTCGTTGTCGCACTCGGCGTTCTGATTCACGGTCAGCGTCGCCGCCTGCGCCGTGATCGGACTCAGCGAGCCCAGACCCGACATCGCCGCAACGGCCACGACGATCATTGATCCCTTCGTAAAAACCCCCTCGTTTTCGAGCGAAGGGACACTTGGCGGCG
>CAYMME010000714.1:0-3277 GCA_964391465.1 uncultured Planctomycetales bacterium | reverse complement strand
CCCGCCTGGGATTGGACACTACCCTGCGACCCCGAGGCCGCCCTCGCAAGAATCCCCAAAAATGAACCTGACACCTTTTGCGTGCCGGGCACAACGGTCCCGTTACGGCCGGCTGGCGATTGCGTGGGCTAGGGGGTTCACCAGCAGGGGCACGACGCGTTCGGTGGCGAGTTCGTCGGCGTGATCCATGAGCGTCCGGTGCGTCTCCACCAGGTTCTCGGGCGAGGAGAAGCCCCAGTACTTGCGCACGGTCAGGTAAACCGTGAGCGGATGCGTCTCGTATTCGCCCGTGCGGATCTCGTACGACGACGTGCGGCTCTTGACCTCGATGTAGGCCTGGATGTCGCAGGCCGGCGTGAGGGAGATGCCGATGAACGGCTGCATGTCGATCACGTGATGGGCTTCGTCGGCCAGCATGAACGACGCGAGCGGGTGATTGCTCATCAGCGTTTCGGCCACCAACTGATCGTGATTGCCTCGGAAGTCCAGGTCGAATGCGTACACCGCTTCCATCTGGTCGTAGTCCAGCTCCGAGAAGGTCAGGTAGTAGGGGGCGTGTTCGAGCACGATGTCGGCCAACTCCCGGAAGTCGTCCAGGGTCGGGGGAGCGAAGTAGCCGAAGCGCAGGCAGTTTTCCTCCAGGCGCACCCAGCGGCGCGACCCGCCGTCGGGGCGGTCTTCCTCCAGGATCAACCCGCCGTCGTCGCGGCGGCGAAGCTTGGACAGACTCGGGAAGTCCTTCCGCAACCGGTCCAGGAAGTGGAGGATGGTCTCGCGATTCGTGGGCAGGGCGAGCTTGAGGTAGAGACGGCTGTTCACATACAGATCATCGCACATCGCGCCGAGTGAATCGCTCATCGCTACCATCCTTTCGACATGCGTGAATGCGGGGCCCCGTCACTTCATTATTGAGTGCTCGTGCCCCTGGTTCAAGGGCCGCCTCAATCGTGACGCCGGGGTCTGTCTCTCCCACGGCCGGGACGCATCCATGCACTTCGGTCATAAAAGGCAGAGAGCATGGTCGGTCGGACCAAGAACTCCGAGCCGCTGCTCTCTGCGTACCGCGTGGTTTCCCAACCGGTAGCCACCTATCTCAGACCGGGCTCGCAACCTTCGAGGCCGACGTGCCTCCGCCGGGTCCGGGCCGCGATCTCATGGTCACGATCTCATTATAGCCGATGGTGGGCGGTTCGACATCCCCGCGCTCTTGCAGTTCAAGGGCAGCATGCATATCCTGGCTGCCGCCCGGTGGTGCCATCCGCCGGGAGTCGCCGTATCATGCTTTCGCCGTTTCGGGAGGTCTCTGGAAATTCCAATGAGCAGCCACATCAACTCAGAGAGTCGCTTGTCGCGCCGGGCCTGGCTGAGGTCCGCAGGGGCCGGTCTGGCCGTCGTCGCGACGGGCTGCGAGGCGTTCAGGCCCGGCGAGCCCGGGACCGAACATGCGGCTTTCCGTCCCCAGTCCGGTGCGAAGCCGGCCCGGCCGATGCCCCGCATCGACACCCATGTCCGACTGTTCGCCCAGGACGAGGCCAAGTTCCCGTTCCACGAGAACGCGCCGTACACGCCCGACCATCGCGCGCCGGTCGAGCGATACCTCGAGCACATGGACGCCGCGGGCATTCAGGGGGCCGTGCTGGTTCAGCCCGAGCCGTACCAGGACGACCACCGGTACGTGCTGCGCTGCCTCGAGCAGGCGCCGAAGAAGTTTCGGGCGACATGCATGTTCGACCCGAATGCGTCGGCGTCGCTGGCGGCGATGATGGAACTGTGTGCTCGGCCCGGCTTCGTCGCGCTGCAGATCGACGCCATTCACGAGAACCGGATGCCCGAGTTCGACTCGCCGGTGCTGCGCGACATGTGGCAGACGGCCGGGCAACTCGGGTTGGCCATCGAGCTGAACAGCATGCCCAAGCACCTGCCGAAGTTCGTCCCGCTGATCGAGGCGTTTCCGCGCGTCCCGATCGTCGTCGATCATCTGGGCCGTCCCGGCCAGGGTTCCGACGACGAGCGGTCGGGCATCCTTCGGCTGTCGGCCCTGCCCAACGTCTATCTGAAGTTCTCCGGGCTGGCGATGGCCTCGAAGGTGCCCTTCCCGCACGCGGATCTCAAGCCGTTTCTCGAGGGCATAGTAGACCTGTTCGGGCCGCGGCGGATGATGTGGGGCGGCAACTACCAGGGTGAGCCCTACGGTGACTCGGCCCAGGCCGTCGACCTGCTTCTCGACTTCGTCGACGCGCGGGACCGGAGCATCATCGCCGGTGGCACCGCCGATCGCCTGTTCCACTTCGGCTGAGGTCCGGTTGGTCCGATAACCCCGCGGTGCCCCCCAATGGAACCACGCGACAAGCTTGAGACGTTCGACAACCCGCACCCGAACCGCGACTACGAGATCGAGATCACCGCGCCGGAGTTCACCTCGATGTGCCCGAAGACGGGAAACCCTGATTTTGGGACGGTCAGGGTGTGCTACGTGGCCGACCGCCGGTGCATCGAGCTGAAGAGCTTCAAGCTCTACCTGTTCGAGTTTCGTCAGCGGGGGATCTTCTACGAGGACGTGACCAACGTCATCCTCGATGACCTGGTGGCTGCCTGCGGGCCCCGCCGGATGGAGGTGACTACCGAGTGGCGCGCCCGCGGCGGAGTCACCTCGGTCATCCGCGCCCGCTATGAGGGCGCCGGATAGAAAACGAGACAGACACCGGCGTCGGGTGCCAGGCAGCTTGCCTGCCAGTGTTCGCGAGGGTGCCAACTCGCGGCTTGTCCGCTGGTGTTCCGACGCGCAGGCTGCTCCCGGCACCAAGTTCGACAACCTTGGTCACGAGACCGGACGGATTGCATGAACCCCTGGAACCTGACTGAAGCGAATTACGGCGAGATCAAGCCGCTGTCGATCGAGGTGGCCGTGCTCCCCTGGGGGGCGTGCGAGCCGCACAACCTGCACTTGCCCTACGGCACGGACTTCGTCACTGCGACCAAGATCGGTGAACTGGTCTGCTGCCGGGCCTGGGAGCAGGGGGCGAAGGTGACGTTGCTGCCGGCGGTGCCATACGGTGTCGACACGAACATGATGCGCTTCCCGCTGGTGATCAACATGAACCCGTCGACGCAACTGGCCGTGCTGCGCGACGTGGTCGATTCGCTGGCTGCTCACGGCATTCGCAAGCTCGTCGTGCTCAATGGTCATGGCGGCAACGACTTCAATGCCTTCCAGCGAGAGTTGGTGCGGGACGACTTCTTTCTCGCGCTGTGCAACTGGTGGCAGGTGCCGGACGAC
>CAYMME010000713.1:0-3362 GCA_964391465.1 uncultured Planctomycetales bacterium | reverse complement strand
AAGTTGTTGCAGTAAAAAGACTTACGGGCGTGCCTTGCTTGACTTAATGGCATTCACCTGATACCCCTTTCCTGCCGGGGCCCCGATACTTTGCGCATAGGGCTAGGCCGATGCGGAGCCGGTGATCCTCCCATTCCGGAGACCGCCCCGCCCCGGGGCAGCCCCACTCGAGAGGTTCGCGGACATACGGAGAGCCGCGAGACACAAGCGCGACGGAGCCGACCTCGAGCGTACGCTGGAGACGACCCACAGAATGCTACTCATGACCGAGCGTGCGGCAGCCGGGAAAGGCGCAGCGACGCAAGGCGATTGCGGACGAACGATTCCGCCGTCGGTCCTGGCCGACATCATGGCGATCTTCGGTATCCGCACGCGCGTCCGTACCGACACCCGAGCCTGCTTCCCGCTACGGGGATGCCGAGCCACCGTACGCGTGGTCGGCGAGGGAACCGACCCGATCCGCATCGACATCGTCGAGTTGGGCTTCTCGCGGATCGGCTTCACGACGACGGTCCCGCTCGCACAAGGCATGGTCCTGACCGTCGAGTTCGAACACGCGGCGGTTTCGCATCAGCAATGGATCTGCACGGTTGTGCGGGCCGAGCCGGATTCCGGCGACGTTTACGATCGCATGCACGTGGGAGCGAAGTTCATGAGTGGGTCGGCGATGCATGGATCGCTCAACTAGGTGTGCCCTGGTTCAATCGCCGCCCCACCACCGGATGCGAGGAGATTGGCGAGGCAGTCAGATGAACACGTGCGACACAAGACCTGTAACGACGGTGTCCCGAGGGCCGCAATCCGCGATCCCCGACCGAGCGGCCTCGGGAACCGTCGTGTCTTTCCTTCCGGACGCAGAAAGGTCGGATGGCATGCAAGCTGAACCCATTGTCTTCATCGTCGACGACGAGCCCCAGGTTCGTCAATCCCTGAGCCGGCTGGTCGAATCGGTCGGCCTGGCCGCGCGACCCTGCGCGTCGGCTCAGGAGTTTCTCGACCAATGCCAACCCGCCCAACCGGGGTGCATCGTGCTCGATGTCCGCATGCCCGGCATGGGAGGGCTCGAGCTTCATGACGCACTTGCAGCGCACGGCATCGAGCTCCCGGTCATCGTCATTACCGGCTATGCCGAAGTACCCGTCGCCGTTCGAGCCATGAAGGCCGGAGCCCTCGACTTCCTCGAGAAGCCCGTCAGCCCGCAGACGTTGCTCCAACGAATCCAGCATGCCGTGGAAGGCGACGCCCGCGCACGACGAGAGCGACTCCGCGAGGCCGAGATCGCGGCACGCGTCACGCGTCTCACGCCGCGGCAGCGCGAGGTGCTGACCCTCGTCCTCGCCGGAAAGAGCAACAAACTCATCGCCACGGAACTCGGCGTCAGTGCCAAGGCAATCGAGTCGCACCGTGCGAAGATCATGGCTACGATGCAGGCCGCCAACGTCGTCGAGCTCGCCCGGCTCGCCTTCCTCTCGGGGCAATTCCGCGGAACGCTGCCGGCTCGCGACGACACGAACCATCCGCAGTCCACGCAGGCTGAGCCCGGCACCGGACCCCACGACCTCACCTCCGATGTCACCGCGCCGGCCTGATCCGCACCCTTGCAAATCCATTCTGCGGTGATAGCCTGAGAGCCGCGTCCTAACATGAGGTTACGCGCGCAGAGTGCCCGGACCCCGGGTCGGGAGAGTGGTACCCCATGCTCACCGCCGAAGGCTGCCGCATGCGTCGAGAACGACTGTGGGCGGCGCTCGAAGACCAGCCCGACTGGATCCTCATCGCCGATCCGAAGCACGTGACCTACTTCACGGGGCACTTCGCGACGCCGTTCATCTTCAGTTCCGCCACCGGCGGGGCAATGCTGATCCTCGGTGCCGACGGCTCCAGCGTGCTCGTGACCGACAACGTGATGCTCGAATTCGCAAATCGGGCTCACGTCGACGAAATCGTGGCCCCGACGTGGTACCGCTGCGTCGAGTCGGCCGTCCAGCGTGAGACGATGCTCGTCGAATCAACGCTCGAGGTGATGCGGAAGCGCCCGGGCCTCCACATCGGCTTCGAGGCATCAAAGGTGCCGGCCGGGCTCGTCGACGGACTGCGACCCGAGCGCGGCTTCCTCCGCCTGACCGCCGTCGATCCGATCATCCACCGCCTCAAACGCAGCAAGGACCCGGACGAGATGGACCTCATCCGCCGCTCCATGCAAGCCGGTGACGCGGGCCACACCGCCGCCCTGCGAGACGTGCGACCCGGCCTCACCGAACTCGAAGCCTTCCTGATCGTGCAGGAAGCCGCAATGCGGGCCGCCGGCGACCGCGTGCTCGTCTACGGCGATCTCGTCTCCGGGCCTCGCTGCGATGAGATCGGCGGGCCGCCCTCCGACCGCGTGATCCGCGAGGGCGATCTGGTGCTGCTGGACATCTCGGTCGTCGTCGACGGCTATCGCGGAGACTTCGCCAACACGTTCGTGTGCGGTGCGAAACCCAGCGCAGAACAGCAACGACTGTACGAGGCTTGTCTGGAGGCCCTGGCCGAGGGGGAGCGATTGATCCGCAGCGGTCGGCCGTGTCGCGAGATCGACCAAGCAGTCCGCAGCTCGTTCGAGGCCAAGCAGCTCGCGGCCTACTTCGATTCGCACAGCGGCCACGGCCTGGGGCTAGGACACCCCGACCCACCCTACCTCGTGCCCGAGAGCACCGAGACCCTCGTGGCCGGTGACGTGATCGCCCTCGAACCGGGCCTCTACATCAAAGGCACCGCCGGCATGCGCTACGAGCACAACTACCACGTTACCGAGAAAGGCCGCGAACGCCTCTCAAACCACGCCCTGCAAATCGAGCAGCCCGGCTGAAGCCGAGTCGCCACCCCAGAGCATATGACGCTCACCTAGTGTAGTGTCTCAGAGTTGTCGAGGCTTATCTGATCCGAACCGCGCCCGTTAGGAAGCGGCCGCGGCAAGGCGAAGCATTGCCGCTCCCTCACGGTCGCGGTTCGGAAAGAATGCAGTTTGCCTGAGACACTACACTAGGCCTTGTCTTTCCTCGAATCCTGGATTTCCACCGAACCATTTCGGCTCCCGCGATGTCCAATTGCTGTAGGACAAACGGGAGATCGCCTTGAAGCCCACGGATGAGCAGTTGCTCACGGCCTTTGCCGACGGCGACCGAGATGCCCTCGGGACGCTCGCGGAGCGCTACGAACGGGCACTGCTCGACCTGGCCCTGGCCGTTCTCGGGTCGCGTGAGCTGGCCCTCGACGCCGTGCAGGAGACCTGGGTCCGGGTGGTGCGCTACGCGGGCGGGTTCAACGGGCGTGTCCCTCCGGCAAGCGTGCATGAACTCCCCTGAGCGTGCTGGTACCGTCAG
>CAYMME010000712.1:0-3383 GCA_964391465.1 uncultured Planctomycetales bacterium | reverse complement strand
ATGATCGGCGAGATCGGCGGCACCGACGAAGAGAATGCGGCCGCGTTCGTCCGCGAGCACGTGAGCAAACCGGTGGTGGCCTTCATCGCCGGCCAGACCGCTCCGCCCGGCAAGCGCATGGGCCATGCGGGCGCGATCATCTCCGGCGGCGAGGGCACGGCCCAGTCCAAGATCGCGGCCCTCAAGGACGCGGGCATCACCGTGGCCGACAGCCCCGCCACCATCGGCGAAGCACTGGCTGGTCGACTGAGCTGAACCGGCCGAGGGATACCCCAAGAGAAACACCCCATCCGAGCCCCAGAGCGCAAGCGAGTGGATAAAAACGATTGCGGATTGCGGAGAGAAGCTCCGAACCGCGCCCGTGAGGAAGCGGCCCTCTGAGCGTCGGCTGTTGCGCACGGCGCGTCGCAACTGTATTGTTTCAGTCAAATCGAAGTGTATCCACAAGCGAGCGGGATGCCGACACTGCCAGCAGACCACGCTTCCTCATCCCCATGTGCATCGGGACGTCTCGGAGCCGCTTCCTTACGGGCGCGGTTCGGAATCGCGTGCGCCAGGTCCGCCGTGCGGACGATGAACACTAGGCGATGTACGTCTTGGTCTTTCGCCCGGACAGGTACGACTCCATGATGCAGGAGGCCAGGTCGCCGCCGGCGCAGTAGAAGGCGACGCCGCGAGTCAGGCGGGTGAGCTGGTCGACGAAGCCGACCCAGTCCATGTAGTAGTAGTCGTCGGTCAGGGCGAACGTGGCGATGCGGATGCCCGTGCGGGTGACGCGCTGGGCCTCGGTGAGCGTGGCCACCGTGGTGCTCCGGTCCGGCGGGTAGAGCACGTACAGGTAGTCCCCCTGAACGTGGGCGGTGGGCTGCCCGTCGGTGATGATGAACACCTGCTTGTTGTCCCCACCTCGGCGGGCCAGGATGCGACGCGCCATCATCAGGCCCATCTGCAAGTTCGTGAAGTACTGCGGAGCCTTCTCTGCCTGGTCCAGCGGCACGCGGGCCCGCACCTGGGGATCGTACATCGTGACCGGCTTGGGCATCATGAACGGCAGCCGGTGTTCGGGAATGACTTCGGCGGTGGAGTGAAACCCGACGAGGTCGACGGTGTCGGTGGCGAAACTCTGGCGGATCAGTGCGTGCAGGGCCATGGCGCACTTCTTGGCGTGATAGAAGCGGCCCCAGCGGCTCATCGACCCCGACATGTCGAGCAGGATGACCGTCGAGCACCGCGTCCGGCCTTCGGTGTTGTGGATCTCGAAGTCGCCTTCCTGTACGCGAATGGGCGTTCCCGGCCCGGCCCGGCCGATCGCGTTGCGCAGCGTCTCGGTCATCTCGAGCTGATGGACCGGGTCGCCGTACTCGTAGGGCTTGCTGCCGTCGGCTCGCTCACCGTCCCGGCCCGTGTCGGTGGTTTCATGGCTGCCGGTGCTGCCGTGGCGGAGCTTGCGGAACACCTCCATCAGGGCCTTGCGCTGCATGGCGCCGATCGCGCGGGGCGTCAGCCGCCAGCGGGCGCCCGCCTTCTCGAGCAGACCATCGTCAATGAGTTGCTGGAGCAGATCGGACTGCTCCTCGTCTTGCTCGATCTGCGGGAGCGCGTCCATGGCCTGATCGCCGAACTGCATCACCAGCTCGAACAGGCTGTCGAAGAGCCGCAGCTTGTCCTGGGTGATGAACTCCGATCCGTTCCACTCGGTGTAGCGATAGCGCATGGATGCTCTCATCGCTTGAAGAACGTGCGACGTTGGTACGCGTACTTGCTCAGCCGATTGTTGACGTAGAGCGATTCGAGGATGAACTCGACCGCACCGGCCAGTTCACCGGGATCGTCGGGGTCGCGGTTCGTGGCCTGACACAGGTGACTCGCAGCCTTGGCAAGCGGCCTGATCTTGTGGGCCTGCCCGACGAGTTGCTCGGCGCTCATCTCGTCGCCGGTCTGAAGGTTGGTCTTGCTTCCCTGGAACGCCTCGATCACCGCGTCGAGGTCGTCGATGTTCATGTAGCTTTCGAGCACATTGCTGACCGCTTCGCCGACGAGAGCGGTGATGAGCTTGTCCTCCGCCTGCTCGTCTTCCGCCAGCATCAACTCGATCTTGCCGCGACAACTCGCGGACATGTTGGCCAGATCGCAGATTCGTGGAACGATCCGTCGTTCACCCAGCGTGACCGCGCGGCGCTCGGCGTTGGAGACCATGGTTTCCGAGCAAGCGATGCTCGTGCGGACCGAAACGCCGGACTGCTGGTTGATGTGGGGGCTCTTGCGGGCGAGTCGGACGGCCTCTTCGATGATCTCGAGCATGTAGTCGGGTATGGCGATCTCGTACGCCCCGTTGCTGCGTTCGAGCCAGGCGTTCTCGCGGGTGATGGCGATTCCGTGCTCGGACTTGACCGGGTAGTGCGTACGGACGACCGAGCCGATGCGGTCCTTGAGCGGCGTGACGATCCGGCCACGGTTGGTGTAGTCCTCGGGGTTTGCGGTGAACACCACGCACAGGTCGAGCGGAAGCCGCACGGGGAAGCCACGAATCTGCACGTCGCGCTCTTCGAGGACGTTGAACATGGCGACCTGGATCCTGGGGGCCAGGTCGGGCAACTCGTTGATCGCGAAGATGCCCCGGTGTGTGCGGGGGATCAGCCCGAAGTGCATCACCTCTTCGTCGTTGAGGTACCGCCCCTCGGCGTGCTTGACCAGATCGATCTCGCCAATCAGGTCGGCCACCGTCACGTCGGGTGTGGCCAGCTTCTCGTGATATCGTTCGTTGCGATGAAACCAGCGAATCGGTGTGGCGTCGCCGTGCTCGTCCACGATCGCCCGGGCGCGCCGGAACTTCGGGTCGAGCGGATCGTCCATCACGTCACAGCCGCTCACGGCGGGTGCGTACTCGTCGAGCAGGGCGGGGAGGGCTCGGACCATACGCGTCTTGGCCTGACCGCGAAGGCCCAGGAACAGCATGTCGTGACGCGCGAGGATGGCGTTCGTCACTTGTGGGATTACCGTATCGTCGTAGCCGAGGATGCCGGGAAAGATCGCCTCGCCCTCCCGCAGCTTGCGGATGAGGTTCTCGCGCATCTCATCCTTGACCGAGCGGGGACGGTAGCCGGTTCGTTTCAGTTCACCCAGTGTGGCAGGACGAGTCATTGCGCCTCTTTCGCCGTTCGATGTACGATCTCACCCGAACAGACAGCTCGCCGATCATGGTAGGCGTGCACCGCCGGGCAAGTCAAAGGTCGTGCGAGGCCGCGCCTCGTCGGGTACACTTCTTAGCGGTTCACACGATTCACAAGCACTCAATCGGAGGCGGCACGATGATGCGAACGCACTCGACGGTTGCAGAGGAGCGGTCGGCCATGACGCGCCGAGGGTTCGTGGGCGGACTGGTC
>CAYMME010000711.1:0-3384 GCA_964391465.1 uncultured Planctomycetales bacterium | reverse complement strand
GGCGGGTACGGCGGCGGTGGAGCCGGCGGCACGTTCAAGGTTTTCGCCTCGGTCCTGACCGAGACCGGGAACGCTACCGTCAATACCAGCGGCGGTGCCTCAAGCGGGAACGCCGGCGGTGACGGACGGTTCGTCCTTGGACGTAACACCGCTGCCGATTTCGGCGGAGCGCTGACCGGATCTGCGCTGGTGGAGGGCACCGACTCGGCCGGACGCAACCTCGGCCAGAGAGGCCTGAACCCGTACGTTGCCGGGTGGACGACCGAGACACCTTTCATCCCGGACCTCGTCGGCGGGGCCGACGCGTTCGGCGTGACCGCGTTGACGGCGGACGACGCGGAACTGGTGGCCTTGCTTGACGACGGTCCTTCCAACGCAATCGCCGCGCTGCTTCTGATGGACGAAGGGCCGCTGTCGCTGGCTTACGATTGGGACGGGTTTGACATGCTGCTCTACGTCAACCTCACCGACGAGTTGCTGGAGTCTCCCGAGGTGAGAATCGGCGCCCCCGGCGAGCTGCTGCTGACGCTGGCGGAAGGCGGCTTTGCTCGCCGTCCGGAGTTCGGCGGCGCCGGTTACGAGTATCTCGACGCGCTGGGCGCGGGGGCGGTGTACGCAATGCTCGTACCGGAAGGTAGCACGCACTTCTCGATGCTGGCCACTGGTGGTGAGTTCACGTACGGCGAAACGCTCGGCCACGGGGACGCGCTGTACATGGTGCCCGAGCCCGCGACGCTGTCGCTGCTGGGGCTGGCGGTTCTGGGGCTGCTTCGTCGGACGAGGCGCGGGTGCGCACGCTAGGCGGACAGCGGGTGGGTCTCGACCCACCCTACACGGCTGACGAGAAGGTGGCGCAATTCGCTTCTCGGTAAGTGCGTCGCCCTTTCAGGGCTCTGAGGTTGCGGGCTGCGACATATCCGCAGGGCTTGCGCCCTGGGCTAACCATCCGGCGCCCCGTTGGGGCTGGTGCTCACCGCTGCGGGTTGTGTCGGGGCTCGCGGGCCCAACGACGCGCGGATCTCTCGCGACGGAGGAGAGGCCAGACGCGTGACGCGTTCGCTTCATGCCGTTCTAGCCTGCCCCCTTTGTTCAGAGAAGCGACACGGATGAGTGGCCCACCTTCTCGAGGATGGGGGCGCGATTGGGGCACGGAGCAAGCAGGCGTGCGCGGGATGGCACTATCGAGGTGCCCGATCGCCGACTACACTGCGCCCACGGAGGTTCTCATGCACACGGAATCATCAGGGCGCAGTTCGGCCAGAGGCTTCTGTCGATCCTGTAGCGGCCGGCGCCCCCGCCGGCCGTTCGGCCCGCGAGGCGCGGGCCGCTACACACCCGCACTGGCGGTCGCGTGTTTGCTGGGGCTGATGGCGTCGGTAACGCCTGCGGCCGACACGGACAACCGATGCGCACTCACCATCGACCTGGTCGATGCCGGTACGGGCCGGTCGCTGGCCGGGCTGGTTCGCTTCAAGGACGCCGACGGCGAACCCGTCACGGTCAAAGAGCCGCTGCTCAACCGCGGCGTCGGTATGGGCGGTCGCAAGCCGATCAGCACCTGGTCGGTGCTCGTCGCGCCGTCGGTCGTCAAGCTGCCGCGGCAGCGACTCACCATCGAGGCCATCTCCGGTCTGGAGACCGAACGCGCCGAGCTGGCGCTCGACCTGCGCGGCAAGGCTACGGCCGAGGCGAAGGTCCCGTTGCGGCGCTTCTACACCACTCGCGACAAGGGCCTGCGCTCGGGCAACACGCACCTGCACCTGATGCGGTTCACGCGAGCCCTGGCCGACCGCTACCTGCTCGAGATCCCCAAGGCCGACGGGCTCGACGTGGTGTTCCTGTCGTACCTCGAACGGGTCAACGACGACATCCGCTACATCTCGAACCGCTACAGCAAGGCCGACCTCGAGCGGTTGTCACAGTGCGGCGTGCTGTTCGGCAACGGCGAGGAGCATCGCCACAACCTCGCCGGCTACGGCCAGGGCTTCGGCCACATCATGCTGCTCGACATCCTCCGGCTCATCCATCCGGTCAGCATCGGCCCGGGCATCATGAAGAGCGGCACCGACGGCATCCCCATCCGCCGGGCCATCGACGCCGCCCGCCGCGACGGGGCCACCGTCATCTGGTGTCACAACAACTGGGGCATGGAAGACATCCCCAACTGGGTCACGGGCCGGCTCCAGGCCCAGAACATCTTCGACGGCGGCTCGAAGGGCAGCTACAAGGACAGCTTCTACCGCTACCTCAACGCCGGCCTGCGCGTGCCGTTCTCGACCGGCACCGACTGGTTCATCTACGACTTCGCCCGCGTCTACGTGCCGATCACCGGCGAGCTGACGGTCAAGACGTGGCTCGAAGCCCTCAAGGCCGGCAAGTCGTACATCACCAACGGTCCGTTCCTCGAGTTCCGGGTAAGCGACGCCGAGGTGGGCGACACGATCGCGCTGGCGCAACCCGGCAAGCTCGACATCAAGGCCCGCGCCGCCAGCCGGATCGACTTCGAGCGCATCGAACTCATCAAGAACGGCCAGGTAGTCCACACCGCCGATAGCCGCGCGAGAGGCGCTCACTTCGAGGCCGACATGACGACCACACTGCAAGTCGACGCACCATGCTGGCTGGCCCTGCGCACCCCACCCCCACCGGTCAAAGACGACCCGGACCTCCAGACCCAGGTCCGGCGCAGCGAACTAGGCGGCGACCTCTTCGCCCACACCAGCGCCATCCACATCGAAGTCGCCGGCAAGAAGATGTTCGACCGCAAGGTAGCCGAAGGCCTGCTCTCCGAGATGGAAGAGAACCGCCGCACCATCGAAGAGAGAGCCCGATTCGCCAACAACAAAGAACGCGACCGCATCCTGAAGGTCTACACCGATGCGATGGCAACGCTGCGCCAGCGACTCGCAAAGCAACACCCTACCGAGACGCGCCCGTAAGGAAGCGTGCATACCACACGGATGATTGCGGATTGCGGAATCCAGCGGCAGACGCTTCCGAGACGTCCCGATGCACGTCGGGACAAGGAAGCGTGCGCAGCGTGACGACTTCCGGGCGGAAGGGATCGAGGTCAGAAGAGACGAGCAGCAAACGCGTAGCGTCCGGCGCCTCGCCGGACGTCGCCAACAAACCGAGACGCGCCCGCAAGGAAGCGTGCCCCCCAGCGGCCACACCTCGCCACCACCCAACCAACCGCCGCCCCCCAACCCGGCCATCGTCCAACCGCGAGCCGAGACCATCGCACCCACGCACCGCTCGGCACCCAGCGAGCCACAAGCTCTATCCCTACAATTAGGGATCGACTCGGAAAGTAGTTGGCTTTCTTGTTGAAACCTCCAGACCACCCCCTGTAGTCTATGCGCCCGTGGCGGTCCGATCGGGTCG
>CAYMME010000710.1:0-3408 GCA_964391465.1 uncultured Planctomycetales bacterium | reverse complement strand
CGGCGGCGTGTATCGTCGCCGTCACGGTAATCTCCTCGGTTTCGACGCAACCCGCCTGGGCTTGAATGGTGTTCTCCCCCGCGATCAGAGGAATGACCGTGGAGAAGGCGCCGTTTTCGACGGGCGCCGTGCGCGGTACACCGTTAGCCAGGACCGTTACGGCCTCAGCGGTGAACTCCTCGATCATGCCGCGGTAAACGATCGTGGCCTCCGTCGTGACGGTGTTGTCGGCAGGTTCGGTGACGACGATTCGCCCTTCGCACGGCCCGTGGCCGGAACCGAGAGCGCAGGGGTTACCACCGCCGAAGAGACCGGCGGCGACCTCGCGTCTACCGTCACCATTGGCGTCACCCGACGTCAGAGCGAGCCCGAAGCCGGCGCCTTCCTCGCCGCGCTGTGCGGCGAAGGGCGGTTGCGTCAGGATGATATTCTCGCCACCGACGGGCCCGGGCACTCCGGGAGGTGTGTCGTTGGTCGCGATCCCCGTGACGGTCCCGGGGAAAACCGACACCTGCCCTGCCCCCTGAATGCCGATCACGTGCGCTCCGGGGGCGCCGACGATGAGGTCGCCAATACCGTCGCCGTCGATGTCGCCGATCTCGAGGGCCGCACCGAAGGCTCCCCCCTCGTAGCCGCGAAAGGCCGCGTCGCGCTCGATCATGGGCTGCGCCACGATGTCATGCCTACCGTGCGGCGGGTCGAGCCTGCCCATGGGGGCGGCGTTCGCCGGTATGCCGTCGGAGCTGCCGTAGAAGAGGGTTACTACCCCACTGCCGGGCAAGCCCAGGTGTTCCGTCGCCGGCGCGGCGATGGCCAAGTCTTCGTAGCCGTCACCATCGACGTCCCCGATGGCCAGGGTCCGGCCGAAGCCCGCGCCGGGATAGGTTCTGTGGCCGTCGCTCTCGATCCAGGGTTGGCGCAACCAGGCTGCGGTCCCACCGGCGGGATTCACGCTACCAGCGGGGGTGATGTTGTCGCGAATACCCTCGCGTCCACCCATGTACACGGCTACCTCTCCGGCTCCCCCGACGCCTTCGGGGTTGTAGTCGGGTATTCCTACGGCGAGATCATCGTAACCATCGCCGTTCAGGTCGCCTACGGCCAGATCCCACCCGAAATGCGCGCCCTCTACACCCCGCTGCGCCTCAAAACCCAGAATGTGCTGCGCCAGGACCGTACGCCGCCCGCCCGTCGGCGTGCCGCGTCCGGGGGGCCCGACGTTGCTCGCAATGCCGTCGTCGGTACCGTAGAAGATGTAGACCAAGCCGGCACCAGCCACACCAATGGGAGAAGCGGCCGGTGCGCTGACGACGAGATCGTCGTAGCCGTCACCGTCGAAGTCACCCTCAGCAAGAGAGAAGCCGAAGGATGCGCCCTCCTCGCCGCGATGCTCGCCGGGGCCGACGATGGGCATCATGAGAATGTCGCGCCGAGAGCCGCGGGGGTGGCTTCGCCCAGGTGGCGAGACGTTGTCGGCCAACCCCGCCCCCGACGCCGAGTAGAAGACAGTGACACCGCCGGAGCCCGTCACACCGGTCAGCGCTGAGTCGGGCGACCCCACAGCGACGTCGTCGGTACCGTTTCCGTCGAAGTCACCGACGGCAAGGGCGGCACCGAAATGCCAGCCCTGCTCTCCCCTGAAGTTGTCCGTACCGAGATGAGGCTGCGCTAGGAACGTCACAGGAGGGCCGGCGGGGTGACCGCTCCCTGGTCGCGACAGGTTCGACGGCCAACCCTCAGCCGAACCGGCAAAGACGTAGGCCATCCCGGCCCCTTCGACGCCGATGACCTGGGCTCCGGGTGCGCCGACCACCAAGTCGGCGAGGCCGTCGCCGTCGACGTCACCGGTGTCGAGGGCAACCCCGAAGGCGCCACCCTCTTCGCCGCGAAAGTTGGCTGTCTCGATCAGCGGCTGTCCGAGATAGAATGTCGGCGAGCCATCGGGCAAAGGAATGCCCGGCGGCGATACGTTTGTCAGAAGCGTGGGCGTCGGATCGAAGACCAGGACCTCACCCTCGTCGACGAAATCACCCGGCCCGAGTTGAACTGAGCCGGCTTGGCCGTCGCCGGAATCACCAGTTTCGCCATCGCCTTGCTGCCCATCGCCTTGCTGCCCATCGCCTTGCTGCCCATCGCCCTGCTGCCCGTCAGTCACTTCGGCCGGCGTCGCAGCAACGGACAGCCGGTAGCGGTAGTTTGAACCGCTGCCACCGGCGGCGTCGCGAAAGCGCAAGGTGTAGGTGCCGGCTGTGGGAGCGCGCTGTTCCAAAGTCGTACTGACTCCAGCAGGTTGGGTCGCCCGTTGCAGCTCTGTCCCGTCGGGACCGATGAGGACGAGCTCGGCTGCCAGGCGGGCGCCCTCTCCCACGGGATCGAGCTCGACGTGAAGCATCTCCCCAGCCGCCAGGTTCACGGTGTACTCGGTGGCCCGATCGCCGGGCGGCAGCTGGCCGGTGGCGGGCTGCCCACGATACACCTGCATGGCAGCTCCGTCAGAGAGCTGGGTAACAACGACGCGATGGGCGAAAGCTGGTCCCCCCCGACCCTGGCTGTCCCGAACCTCGAGTGTGTAGGTACCGGGCATGACGAGATGGAAGTAGATCACCGGGTCCAGCCCTTCGGCGTCGTCGCAGGTGGCCAGCTCCGATCCGTCGCGGTCGAGCAGGGTCAGCACCGGGTCCAGGGGCGATCCCTGTCGTTCGGCGTACACCTCGGCCCGAATCGTCGTATGGCCGGGCACCGTAAACAGCAGCGGGGAGACAGCCCCACCCTCTCTGACGGTGTTTTCAATCTCGAGTAGGGTCGTTCCTGGCTGGGCTTGTACCGCAGCCGATCCCAACAACAGCGAGGCGACAAAAACCGTTAACCGCACGAGCATCTCTGACCTCCGACGGGCACAACGCTAACTTCGATATGGGCGTTTCATATCACGAGCAGCTCGATGCGGCCATGTGCTCCGTGGTGTGTGCTGAGGCGATTCGGGTGACAATACCGGGTACATTTTGACCTGCGTATCAGCCGCGCATAACGTTGCAATCACAGTTTTTGTATAGGCAGACGGCCGCGAACGGGCGCGGTTGCATGATACGGAGGAACCAGATGAAACTCTGGCAATTAGGTTTGTGTTCTTTCTTCAGCGTCCTCTTAGCACTCGCGGTGCTGCCTTCCTGCGGTGACGATGAGGACGACGGCGGCACCAACGGAGAAAACGGGGAAAACGGTGGCGGAGAAGAGTGCGACGAGCACGACATCTGTCAGAAGACCGTGGACTGCGGCCTCACCACCGATACGGTCGAGGAGTGCGTGCAGGATATGCCGCAAGGCGTTTCTTCGTGCCCGGATCCGGATGCCTACCTGGAGTGCCTCTGCGTGTGTGGTGACACCTATGACGACTGCACGACCTACGGC
>CAYMME010000709.1:0-3433 GCA_964391465.1 uncultured Planctomycetales bacterium | reverse complement strand
GACTCGTTATGCCGACTGCTGGATTATGCCGCATTGGTGCCGCGTAGCGGCCTGGGCCCGTAGGATCTCTGATCCTCGGCGTACGTTGAGTCGGCATAATCATATGCTCTCGAGGAAGGTGAGCAAGGGATCCGAAGGGTGGTAGCGGTCAGGCACGACGCCACCGGAGGTTGCATGCGCGAGAGCCTGCTCTTTGAGTTGCATGTCAGCATGCAGGTAGATTTGCGTGGTTTGCGTCGACTCGTGACCAAGCCAGAGGGCGATTACGCTCAGATCAACACCGCGCCGCAGAAGATCCATGGCCGCCGTGTGGCGGAGCGTGTGGGGCGTCACGGTCTTTCCGCTGAGTGATGGACACGAGCGACGGGCAGTTGCGGCATGTCGACTGACGAGCCGTTGCAGGGCATCGGCGCTGAGGGATCCACCGCGCGAGCTGGGGAAGATGGGATCGCCTGAGTCCCCGCCACGTTCGGATAGCCATTCCCTGAGTAGCGCGGTGAGCTCCCGGCGTAACGGTGTGCACCGAGTCTTGCGACCTTTTCCCAGGCAACGTACGTGAGCACCGGCATCCAACTGGACATCGTGGCGTCGAAGCGAGGTGATCTCACGGTTGCGCAGGCCCGTTTGGATGGCCAGCAGGAGGATCGCGCGATCGCGCCTTCCAATCCAAGTACCGGTGTCGGGAGCTGCCACAATGGCAGCGCTCTCCTGCTCTGTGAGGAACTCTACGGGACCACGATCGTAACGCTTCGCGGGGATCGCAAGCACACGCTGACAGTGCAGGGCCAGAGCTGGCTCGCTCAGGGCCACGTACCGAAAGAACGCGTGCAGAGCTGCGAGACGGTTGTTCCGCGTACGGGTGCAATTGCCACGGCCGAGTTCGAGATGATGCAGGAACTCGCAGAGGAAGGTCGGGTCAAGTTCCTCTGTCCGCAGTTCGCAAGGCGCCCGCCCGAGTCGGTCCGCAGCAAAACGAAGCAGTAAGCGGAAGGAATCACGGTAGCTGGCCACAGTACATGGGCTCGCGCCAAGCTGTCGGAGCAAGCGGTCTGTGAAGAAACGCTGGAGGAGGGCCGAGAAGCTCGGGGCGTTCATGATGCAGCTCCTCCCTTGCGTGTGGTGACATATTCCGTGGCGAGCTGGAGAAGCTCGGGGATCGCCTCGATGTACCAGTAGGTGTGGACGACGTCCACGTGGCCGAGGTAAGTGGCGAGCTTGGGCATCTCTCGCTCTACGTTGAGTCCCGCCCGATACCATTCGACGAGGCGTCGTGTCGCAAATGTATGTCGAAAATCCTGAAGCCTTGGCCCGCGCCCAACGCGCCCGTGCTTCGCTGGAGCCCGCAGTCCGATGGCAATGGACAGCTTCGCAAACGTGCCGCGTGCGGCCCAGTCCGGAAGACGTCTGCCGCGCTCGGAGATCAGGAATGCATCCGTCTGACGCCGGGGACAGAGCTCGTCGCGCCGCTGTGCGTATTGTGCGAGGGCCGCGCGCGTCGAGTGCTGGATCGGGACGAAGCGGGACTTGCCGAACTTCGTCTGCCGGATCGCGAGGACACCGTCTTTCACATCCACATCCAGGATGTCGAGAGCCAGGGCCTCCCCCGGCCGCACACCCGTAGCGGCAAGCAGCCCAAGGAGGGTCACATGAGTTGCCGCGCGCAATCCCTTGGGTGAGGCCAGTTGAGCCGCCTGGGCCATGAGTCGCTCGATCTCCTGATCGGTAAAGATGTGCGGCTTCCGGCGACGGCGACGGCCTTCGACGAGTCTGCGTGGCGGGATCTCCGTTCGTGGATCGAAGGCGCTCAGCCAGGTCGCGAACCTTCTGACCATGCTGAGTCGTCGTGCCCATGTGGCTCGTTGCACCCCGGCGCGTTCGCAGGCCCAACGCTGGGCGAGTTCCGTGGTGATGAACGTGGCTCCTTCACGATCGAGGAAATCCACGAAATGATCGAGCCTGACGGCTGGCTCGCGAAGCTGGGTGCCAAGGGCTCGGCGAATTGTCACGTATTCCGTGAGGGCGTCGCGAAGTGTTGTCATGGCGCACCTCCCGTACTCGGCCAAGGCCGGGCCACCTCACGCAGTGCCTCGAAAGCAACCTTGGCGTAGATCTGTGTGGTGCTCTGAGCGCGATGCCGGAGGACCTCGGCGATCTCGGCGATGGACGCTCCTTGTCGGATCATCTTGGTGGCCAGGCTGTGCCGCAAGAGATGGGCGGCGCCGCGGCCTGGGGGATGCAGATCGGCGCGTGAGAGCGCCCGTCGCACGACATGGCCGACAGAGGCCGGGCCGCCTAGACCGACGCGCGGTGCCACCGCACGCAAAAAGACGCGTCGCGATCGACTGTCGACACGGCCCTCACGCAGGTAGAGAGCCAATGCCTCTCCAACATCCGCGAGCAAGGGGAGGCGGTCCAGCACTCGGCTCTTGCCGCGGATGACAATCTCCCCCGTCTGCCAGCGGAGGTCGCGAAGCTCGAGGGTGACAACCTCTCCTGCACGGAGCCCGAGCCGTGCCAGCAGCAGGAGGATCGCGTAGTCGCGACGGCCGCGTGCAGTCGACTGATCCGTGGCTGCCAGAACACGTTCCACTTCCTCGGGAGACAGATAGGGGTGTACCACGGTATCGCGCCATCTACGGACCGTGGGAACACAGACGGAAAGGTCGGTCGACGTTCCCCCACGGAAGTAGAGGAAACGAAGGAACGATCGAAGGGCTGTAGCCAGTAGCCGCGAGGTCTCGCTGGGCCTATCGCACACGCGGTCAAGGAGGAAGTCTCGAATGGTCGTCGCGCCCAATGCTTCCGGGACGGCCGAGCCGGTCTTGGCCACCACCTCAGTGAGGAAATGATGGATGAAGGGCAGGTAGACGTCGATCGATCTCTCCGCGAGCCCGCGCTCGGTGCGCAGGTAGTCTTCATAATGCCGCTTGAGCTCGGAGCCGACCCAGGAGTTGATCTGGAGCGGCGGGGTCGGCACCGCACCTTCACTACGAAGGTATCCGAGAAAGGGGCGCAGAACGCCAAGTTCGAACGTGACGCAGCCCCTGGATCGTCGGGGCCCACGCTCAACAAAGGCCACTACATGGGACTCATTCAGGTCTTCGACCGCGACTTGCTTACGCCTCGTCCACCGGGCAAAGGACCCGGCGACCGATCGCTTCTTGCGTAAGGTCGGTTCGGCGTAACCGAGAGCCCGAAGATGCTTGAGGAAGGACTCCACGTGAGTGCCGAGCGGACCTAGAACCGAGCCGTCTTCCGATGTGAGGGGGGTGTGTGCGACCATGTGGTCTCTCCTTGACTGGCACAATTGCCAGCCCGAAGAGATCACCCGGATTATGCCGAATCCGCAACTGCCGGCGGGGCGAGCGACGGGCTCGGAACCGGGGCGCCCTCCCGACGACGCGGCATAATCCAGCAGTCGGCATAACGAGTC
>CAYMME010000708.1:0-3449 GCA_964391465.1 uncultured Planctomycetales bacterium | reverse complement strand
ATCATGGTTGGCGGTTCGGTTCTGATGATCGCCTTCGGACCGGCCGCGCCGACCGCCGGCTGGAAATGCGCCAATGTCCGGGCCGGACACGCATCGCCAGCGGATGGGATCAGAATGGGATGATCCTGTTGTCGGACACGGCTCGCGGGTTCGGTCATCCCGGCGTGGTCGCGACATCGGTGCCGATGCTCACCCCTTGATTCGCCCGGGCGGCGGCATCCGCCTTGAGCCGATAGCACATCAGCACGTCGTCATGCCGCAGGTACAGCTCGCCGTCCAGGATGACAGGGTGCGACCATCCCGGACCGGGGCGTTCGGGCAGCGCGAACTCGCTCTTGAGCCGGTAGGCTTCGGGCGTCGCCTCGATGAGCGCCAGCACGCCCTTCTCGTATCGGAAGTACAGATGCCCGTCCGCGTAGACCACCGCCGCCGAGCCCCGTCCGGGCCCCGGTTCCTGCTTCCACTGCACCTTTCCGGTCTTGAGGCTTACGCAGGTCGGGAAACCTCGGTTCTGCGCGTGGCCGCCGTACAGGTAGCCGTCCACGAGCACGACCCCCCCGTGGTGGTTCTCGAAGTCCCGCGGCCCGAGGAAGTAAACCTCCTCCGCCCGGATGCCGTTGTTCTGCGACGGCGTCAGCTTCAGAAGCGCGCTGCCCGTCTTGTAGCTGGTCGTGCAGAACACGTGGTCGCCGTGAAGGATCGGGGTCGGGATGTTCGCGACGTCGTTGGCGATCTTGTTGTAGCCCCACAGGAAGCGCCCGTCGGCGGCGGCCACGCCGACGACACCGCGCCCGACCACTTGCACGTACTGTCGAACGCCGGCAAGCTCGCCCACCACCATCGACGTGTATCCCGCACCGTCCTTGCCGCGTGGCCCCAGGTCGGGAAGCGCAGTCTTCCAGATCAGTGCGCCGGTTCTCCGGTCCAGGGCGACGAGCGCCGCCGCCTTTCCGCCGGGCGTGCAGACCAACCGGTTCCCGTCGACCAGCGGCGACTCGGCGTAGCCCCAGCCGGTCATCATGGCCCCCCCGAAATCCTTGGCGAAGTTCTTGCGCCACCGCACCGCGCCCGTGTTCGCATCCACGCATACCAGGTCGCCATGCGCGCCCAAGGCGTAGAGTAGGTTCTGGTGGAACGTGGGCGTGCAGCGAGGTCCGTCCTTCCAGGGCTTGCCGACCTTTGCGGCCCAAGTCTCCGTGCGGGTCGTGCGATCCAGTGCAATCACGTACTGCGCGTCACCGCGATCTCCCATCGTGAAGATCTTGCCGGCCGCGATGGCCACGCTGGAGAAGCCCCGGCCAAGCCCCGTGGTTTCCCAAACGAGCCGGGGGCCGGTCTCGGGCCACTTCTTCAGCAGTCCCGTCTCCTTCGAGATGGCGTTTCGGTCCGGTCCGTGCCACTGCGGCCACTCGTTTGTGGCTCCGGGACCCTGTCCCTGCGCTCCAACGGTTGATCCAATCGCGACGCTCACACCCAGCGTCAACAATGCGACCTTGCAACCCATGCGGTCTTCTCCCCTGGAAACAGTCATACACCATCGCTCCTTTTCGCTTTGCGTGTCGTTCGGTCCGAGCCGCCGAAGACCCATCCTACAGGCTGAGCCGCACACTTTCGATGCGCGTTGTGATCCGCCGGATCGGCCCGAGCGGATCGGCGGGCTGGCCCCGCCACGTTTCATCGCCCCGATGTCCTGCGTGGGCAGGACGCTGGTTGATGTGGGAGCCGGCATGATACGTGCAAACGGCCGACGGTGTGCGTGGCATCGATAACGGAGACGACCGCTGCGCGCGCACAATCATGGATGTTCAGAATACGCTATGGCGCACCTCCGAGGCGGCCGGATTGCGCCGCGGCTCCGACGGCTTCCTGGGTGCGCGAGTGGATCTCGGTCGCCGGCGGAGCGCTTGGACGGATCAAGCGGACCGGACCATCACCTGGAGGTCAGGGTGGTGATCCCAAGTCGGTTCGGCGGCGCCTCCCGACGGGGAGGTGCCGAGTGCCACGAAGCTGGATTGACCACCGTACCATCGAGGTGTGACCGGTTGAAGCCTGGGGCGATGCCGCGCAGACCCCTCCTCCCAACGAACAGGTTCGACGGCTTGACGACACTTGCACTCGGATCCGTCTTGCGAGCGTGACGCCCGGTACCGGCTGGCCAAACGACCACACCAGCAGAACCCCATTCGTCCAGATCCTTGCCACAGAAGCTTTCCACGCTTGTACGGATAGGGGCCAGCGTGTGTGCGCAGGCCGAACAGCGAAGGAGTCAAGCCATGCATCGAACAAAGAGACGACGGATCTGGAATCAGCCTCGCAGAGGGAGCAGGGAGTGCATCATGCTGGCACGCGCATGCACGCCCAAAGGATGGCATGTCGGCGTCAGTTCCACCCTGGTCGGCCAGACCGACCCGAACAAGAAGGTGCTGACCGTGCCGAGACCGTCGACGCGGGCAGCTCTGCATCACTTTCTTTGTGCGTGCTACCACGCTCAACTTGGCCGAGCGACCCAGGACGCGGCCTGGGACGAGGCCGCGTCCGCATGGGCCGAGCGGCAAATGAAGAAAGCCCATCTCGCGATCCCTCACGAGAGGCCCCCTCGCTCCGCGCAGCCGGTGAGGCAGGCCGGATAGGCTTCGATGGCGGCTCCGCCGGAGGGCACGGAACACGGCCAGCGACCGTGGAGGTGTCGGGGCTCCTGGCCACGAGCTCGACACCCGGGAGAACTGATGTGGACAGCACCTTCGACATGGTCCAGATTGTCGTCGCGGCGGTCGCGGGGGTGGTCGTTTTTGCCATTGCCGTGGACGCTCTCAAGAGCCACTCGCTTTTCAGCCACCCACGGCTACTTGCATTCTGTGTGGCGGCCCTTGCCGGCATCTCGCTGCTGGGGAATCCCGCGCCCGTCCCGTCCGATGACCCGCGTGACCCTGCCGGCGCAAGGCCCTTGGTCGAGTTCATCTTGCTCCCGTATGCCGCGCTCGCTCTCACGCTCTTGCTCCTCTTGTTGCTGGCCGCTGCCCTGAAGCTGTTCGGGTGCGGTGGTCGGCGTCTGCGTCGGTCAGGACGGGGTTTGCGCGTGAACGACCGTTCAAGCGAACCGGCAGGAAGTGGATGTCCCGCTTCGGAAGGGCAGATCGAGGTTCGCCCGCAAGGCGACCAGCTTGTCTCTCAGGATGACGCGGTGCCGCCCGCCTGGCCGGCCCATTGCTTGACGACATGCGCCGGGTGCCGCGACGCCCAGTCCGTGATGCAACTCTTGCGCAGCGAGTGAATCGGCTTCCCGGCCTGCGTGCCGTCGGTTCGGAACCAGCGCAGAACCCAGTAGGTGTACGATCGACCGTTGGGTTTTCCCCAGACGCCGACCATTGACGTCGAATCTTCGGCGCCTCTGCCGCCGGTGATCGCGGAGGCGTCGCCGGACCCCGATCCCGCGACCGCCGGCGAGCAGC
>CAYMME010000707.1:0-3462 GCA_964391465.1 uncultured Planctomycetales bacterium | reverse complement strand
GGCCAAGACGGAAGAGATGACTTGGCACAGTTATTTCATCGCAGGGCCTTACGGGACGGATTTACGTGAGAGACCGCAAGCGTCCGGTGAACCCCATCTTCAATCCCGTGGCCGGCTCAGGCATCATGCTTCCGCGGTAGAAGACGGCTTGAAGCCGATGCGCCGAGCTCTCTCTCCTCATAGTCCAGCGCCCCGAGTCGTGCAACAAGTTGTGCACGAACGACTCCCGAGACACTCCGGATCCAGTCCGAGGATAGTGCGCACTCAGTCGGTAAGTCCCATAGCCACAGCACGTTAGTCTTTGCGGCGCCTGCGCTTGCGTTTGGGCGTTTTCAGCTGCGGGATCTGAACGTCATTCAGGTCCACCGGCCGAGCTCATCACCGCGGAGTCGCACCCAGGCGAAACGGCTCAGACCGCTGCCCATCGCCCGACAAGTTGACAACGCGCCGCGGAACGGATGGGATTGATCCGTCCCGCGGTCGAGCCTTCAGCCGGTCATATCCGCCACGACCAGCTCTGAGCTCAGCAGGTTGAGGCTGACGTCCGCATCGACCGGCAACCGTCGCAGCCATCGCGTGAATTGACTGACCATGAGACCGGCCGCGACGTTGGCGCAGTAGATCGTGCTCTTCGCCGTGCACGATCCCGACTGGGCCTCACCGGGGCCGAAGAGCGTAGTCGGGTAGTGAGCGCGAGACGCCGTGTCACAGGTGATCAGCACACGCAACACCTCTGCACTCATGCGACCGTCGGCGAAGAAGGATGTGCGGTCGCGCACCGCCTCCCAGATGAACCGCCGCGTTTCGATGGAATCGACGCAACAGAAGACCGCTTTGCCGACGTCTATGCTGCGGCGGAACCGCTCCGCGAGTTCCTCAGTTGCCAGCCCGTGGTGAATCTGCTGACAGAGATCGGCCGTGGCCTCGACCTTCGGCCGGCCGAGGTCGTCTTCCAGGTAGCCCTGGGGAGCGAGGTTCACCGCCTCGACCACGTCCGGGTCGATGAGCTGGAGGCTGGGCACGCCGATCGCGGCGAGCTGCAGCGCGACCTGCCGGCCGATCGCACCGACGCCGATGACGGTGGGACGGCACGCTTCGAGTCGATCGGGTGGGATGATACCTCGCTGCCGCAGATCTCGGTCGGGGATCATGACCACACCTCGATTCCCGTGCCCCATGGCTCGAAGAGGGCTTCGTCCTCTGCGGGGATCTCCTCGCAAACCGTCAGTTGGTCCGCGTCCTCCTCATCGAACCCGTCGCCCGACAGTCTGGGATCGTCAGCTGGGTAAGCGAACCGACCGTAATCCAGCGCGACGGCGCGGACGTTCCGTTCGTACTCGACCGCCCACGCGTCGTGGTCGGCAGCGGCAAACGGGCGTGCGAAGTCAACCTCGACGGGAACCAGGAGGTCGCCGCCGGGACCGACGTTGAATCTGAGGCGCGCGTAGTTCTGGCCGCCCCGGGCCAGGATGAACATGACGGCCCAGTCGCACGAGCCGAACACGCGAGCGAACGTTTCCTCGTCGGTCGCGCTCGGCGTCGGGCTGTCCGCCGGATGCGTGTGCAGCCATAGGCGGGCGAATTGTGGAGGGAGGCGCCCCCCGTCGACCTGGCCATCGAAGAAGTCGGCCACGGCCGCGTCGTCGAACGAGATGCTGACGGCGGTGGCCTCCTGTTTGACCGTGACGAACTCCTCGACCAGCAGCAGGTCATCCGGCGGCGCGATGCCGAAACCCCCAATCTCCGTCTCCCCGTACCGGCAGAAGAACTGCAGCTTGGCCCACGCCGTCGGCGTGAAGCGCAGAACCGGGGCGGTCCGAGCTGTTCGCCTCCCTGGGCGAATCACTTCCCTGCTCCGGCCGGGCTTGAACTTCGATTGCGTCTCCCCGGAGACTTGTGCTCTCTTCGTTTTCATCATTGTCCTCCCGTTTCTCGATACATGTCGGGCACAGGCCTTCGTCGAGGCAGCCAGTGCAGGCGGTCTGGCCGCATTCCTTGCACGCGTCCACGCAGCGCGCGCAGAGATTGTCGCCGCACAACGGGCAGCTCGTGACGCAGCCCTTGCAGAAGAGATCGTGACAGCCCGCACACGAGACGGTGCACTCGTCGCACACGTCCTCTTCACAGGCCTCGCAGCGGTAGCCGTCCTCGTCTCCCATCACATAGTCGCATTCCGGACAGGACCGGCCGTTCCAGTTCTCCAGGGCGACGTAGGGCGACTCGGCGTTGTACGTGCTCAGGACGGACTGCACGATCTGAAGCACGTCGCAGAGCCGGCCGCCGGCCAGGGCGCTGTTCAGCGCGGCGCCGGCGTCGCCCGGACAGAGCCGCTCGTCGCTGACGTGGGGGTGCGTGACCGCTTCGTTGGCAGCGGCGGGATTCGGGTCGAGGGCCACGATGCGTATTGCACGTCCGTAGTCCCCATCACCGAGATGCTCGAGCCGCAGGCGGATCTCGAACGGCCCGAGCGACACGTGCTCCAGGACGATCGGCTCGGTGGTGACGGAGACGCTGTTCTCTTCGGGGTGGTATGCGATGTCACCGAACTCGCGGACGGCCTGCTGCATCTCCGCGTACAGCGAGGCGAGCGTTGGTGGCGGTTGCGGTGGACGGTTGGCTTCGTCGCGGCAGACGGCAAGATCGATGGTGAGATCGTACAACTGGGACCGCAGCTGCTCCGCCAGCCTCTGGCCGGCCAGATGCCAGCCGCGATCGGTGCACCGCGAGATCCTCCGCGCGTACCCGGCAAGGAACTCCAGCCGGTCCGTCATGCGGTACAGCACTTCATGCAGATTCCGGTCGCGTCTGCCGTTGGTCAGGCCGGTGTGCGCCTTGACAGCCAGTCGCAACAGGTCCTTTGAGCATTTTCTCATAGATTTGTTCTCCAAAAGAAGAAGGGCACCCGCAGCGCGCACGCCGCGGATGCCCGTGCTTGAGAAGAAAACACGCTCAGGCGGCTCGGGCCCCGTCGATCTTGGTCGGGGTCATGGTGACGCGGTCGCCCTCCTGCAGCACGTGGTCGCGCGCTACGGGCTGGCGGTTGACACGGATCAGAAAGTCCTCGGGATTGCGGTGCGGCAGCTGCTGGGTGAAGAGCTTCGCCACCGTTGCACCCTCGGCGACCTCGATGTAGTCCGCGAAGCCGCCGCCATCGTTGTTTATGAACAGAACCTTCATGGTACGTCCTTTCGTAAAGGCAGATGGAATCAGTCAACGTCAATCGTCACGTTCAATGCGCGGTCGACACCGGGGCCGGCGGGCCGCGGGCGGTACGGTTGCCGCAGGACATTGTCTTCTCCTGATCAGGTGTTCGTGGCAGGCCTCGAGATGAGACGATGGGTTAGCGCGGGGTCAGGCAACCACGTCGGGCGCCATTTCGCACGGGAGGCTGGATTGTGGGTGAAGCGGATAGCAGGTGCGGTGAGTTGAAGATGGAAGGACAGGTGGGCTACACGCGGGCGT
>CAYMME010000706.1:0-3471 GCA_964391465.1 uncultured Planctomycetales bacterium | reverse complement strand
GGACCGTTTCGAAGCCGATGCCCAGCGAGCATACTGGGGACCGGCCATGCAGCCCATTGCCGACCGCGTGTGGCGCGGGCGGCCGAACTTCTACACGGCACAATACGGCTACGCCCAATACCACACGATGCTGTCCGCCTTCGAAGTCGGCTGGGAAGAGAGCGGCGTCGCGCGGTTGAAGGGGCTACTGGAGATCGGCAACGGACCGTGGCAGGACGAGCCCGTAATTGGCTATCCGGTCAATCGCGTCAAATCGTTCATCGGTCACTACGTCACGGCCTGGGGCCACACGGCTGCCGAGCGTCGCCGCAGCCGCGTCGAACTCTGGCATCGGCAGGCCGGGTTTTCCCAAGCCATGCTCTATCCTCAAACCGATGGCCGCGACACGTACATTGTGGCAACGACGCAAGAGGCTGCCGAACTGATCGATCCCAACCCGGATCGGTTCGTCTCCAACATCGGCCACCTGAAGGGAATGGGAATTGACGCGGTGGGAGCATTCGTCAAAGCCGGACCCGAGATCAAGCTGTACGTTGAACGAGGCACGACAGCGGCGGCCGCCAAGAGTCCGCCCATCACGCACGGCATCGGATTCAGGCTTCGCATCCCTTATCGCAAACCGGAATTAGTCGATCTGCGACTCAACGGTCACCTGCTTCAGCAGGACCCCACCGACGGCTACCAAAGCTGGTTCGCGAACGGCTTCACACAAGTGCAGATCAGCGTCCCGCCGGAGAAAGCGAAAACCACCGCGTTGTTCGTGGTCACCTGCGCCTACGTGCCCGACGTGAACCGTTCCTACGGCTGGAAACCGCCGCCGGATGTCATCGCGCGGTTGAGGAAGAAGGCGAAATAGCAAAGGATTGGTCTGTTCTTGCTCGTCGCGGGTTTGGCATTGCCTGCGCTCGATCAGGACGGCGGATGAACGCATCAGGCATTGGTGTCGTGCTATTCGAGCCACGAGGGCATGAGAATGAGCAACCCGGCGGCCTGTTTTCCGGGCAGCGCAAGTTGGATCAGGTTCCCCGTCGGCGATGCCGTCGGATGTGCCAGCCGCGTCGGCCATCTCGGTAGGCCACTGACAACGCCTCGTTCGACACCTTCACCTCTGCAAGTCCTTGCGGGACCCGAATGGACCACGAGTCGTTCGAACGTTCCCAGCGGCGGGGCTCGGTTCCCGGGGCGAAAACGCAGAAGAGAGACAGCATCGAGCACTGTTCTCCGCGCATGGAGGCTTCAACGTAGCCGGCCCCTGTGTCCTCATGCTGCCCCCGCGCAACCGTGAGCGCTCCGCCGTCCAAGCGGGCCACTCGCGACGCCAGATGCACGCCGTTGTCCCCCTGGACAACGAATCGGCCGTCGGCGTCAGGTTCGCGGTTGTCCGCCGTATGCCAGCGGAGTGAGACGTCGCCAGGCCTGTCGAGGGTTGCCGTGTCCAGCACCACGACGACGCCCGGGTTCAGGTGCACGACGGTGCGCAGCACCTCCTGAACACCCCTATAGACTTCCGTTGCATCCAGAACCCAATACCCACCGCGTTTATCGTCGAAGTCGGAAGCCACCCACTTTGAGCGCAGTGCCGGCCAGTTGCGAATCTCCGGCTGGTCGAAACAAGCTCGTGACTTCGGCCGATCCTGGATCATATCCTGGCCGTTGAACATCAGGACGTTGTGACCGGCGGCACGGTAGTAGTCATGAGAGCCGCCGCCGTAGCCACCGTCATAACCTCCCAGGTCGATGATCAGGGGCTCGCCGTGCCCGTCGACGCACACCTGGCCCACGTCGTGGTGACCGTGAACTTCGTAGGCGGCCCCGCCTTTCCCGTAAACGACGCAGGGCGTCGCCACCGGGTTCCAGTCGGTGCGGCTGCTCACGCACATGGTGTTCGCCGCGAAGGCATGCCCATGCGGTAGCCGTCCCTCGGGGTTCACCGGCTCGAGCGTCGGATCGTAGCCAACAAGTTCCAGGACGTAGTTCCGATTGTAGTCCGTCTCTTCGGGACGGAATTGATTGTTGAGGTAGAACCACTGAAGCACACCGTCACGCGAAGCCGCCGCCACCGCCGGCACAAATGGCAGGTAAACCTCTGGGATCTGCGTGCAGTTTCCGAGCTTGGCCTCGCGACCACGCGGCAACGTCATGTACATCTTCCACCGGCAGAACTGGGGCAGCGGATGGCTGCCGAGGATATTCTCACCCGGCCCGCCCAATCGCGTGGCCGACCAGTAGCGCAAGGCCGAGCAGAACTTCACGGTGTCGCGCACGGATTCAGAGTAGCCCACAGACTCGTTCCATTCCCCTTCCGGCCCGAACACGCTCAGGTAGATCCCCATGCGCCGGGTCGCTACGTTCAGGAGGTACTCCGAGTCCGCGTGGTCCTTCGCCAGGCTCATGGCCGCAATCCCGACACCGCCGACGATGGCGGGCATGAAGTTGTCGAGCACGGCCACCTGCCAGTTGCCCTGCTTGACCGTCTTGATGAACGGTTGGATCCCTTGCCGATCCAGGCCTGCTACAATCCAGGCGCGCTCCTCGGGGGTCAATCCTGTGTACAACCAGTCGTAAGCCAGACCGATACCGGCGCAGAGTTGGCCCACGCGCAGGCCTGCGGGCAGGTTCTCGGGTTGTCCAGGATCGTCGCGCCACTGCTTTGGCCACTTGTTCGCATCGAACGTGGCCTCGATCTGTTCCAGCGCCGCGTTCTTGTAGCACACCTTCCCGGTCATCAGAAACGCCAACGCGTGGCGCAAGATACGCTGCGCGGTCCTGTCGCAGACAACATAGTCCAGCCCGGTTCCCTTGACGAAGATCGGCGGCGTTTCCAGGTCCGCGTCCGCCTGCTCCTTCAGCGCATCCCACAGCGCGCGACCATGTCCGGTCTTGATGGATTCGCGGAGTTCCGCGATGGACAGCAGGTCATTCACCTTGCGGGCCGTGACCATCAAGTGCGGACGCATCGGCGCGTCGCTACCGAGGTCGACGTGCTCGTGCATTGTATCGCCCGGATACGTTTCGGGTCGCACGCGGCCTTCCTTGATCGCTTGATCGAGCGTCACGAACCGGAAGTCGTCGGCGAAACACGCACCCTTCAGCCGTCCGATGTCGCCCGTGAATCCGCGGGCGCGCCCGGTCGGCAGCAGGCGAAGGGAGGCGGCCGCAGCCTGGTCGGGAACGGTCACCTTCCCGTTCAGGAGGGTCCACTCCGCAGCACTCGTCGCCCCCAGTTGGCTGTGGGTGCTGAGATAGCTGCCGCCGGCATCGAAGAACTGCACATCGAACGTCGTGAGCCCCGGGGAATCGGCGTCGACTCTTACCCACGCCTCCACGTAGTACCGGCCCGGTCGCACGGCAAAGTGGGGGCTGTTGCCCTGGCCGTGTGAGCCGGAAGCGTCCTTGATGTAAAGGCACGATCCACCGGAATGAGGATCGGTTTGCAGCCGCTCGACCGTGGCAGACGCCCCACGCCAGCCG
>CAYMME010000705.1:0-3474 GCA_964391465.1 uncultured Planctomycetales bacterium | reverse complement strand
CGCGCCGCAATCGGTCGCCCAGCGACGACTACGCATGCTCACCGGAGGGACACAGTCAAGGGTGCGGTGGGCTGACGTGCCGCCGCTGAGGATAGCGAGTTGCGTGCTTGTGAACTACGGGGCGGAGACCAGAAAGGGAGGTGACAGATGAGTCGGATGTTGCTGCGCATCATAGTTGTGGCTCTTTGTGCGACGGTGCTTGCGACCGGAAACGCATGGGCCAGTATGCAGACCGGCGGTGACCGGTTGACTGCCACCCAGAACGGGGATGGCGGCTGGGGCTGGCCGCTCACCGGGTCGAGCGCGCCAAATACGGCGGCGCCTATCGCGATGGGGCTACTGTCCGCATACGCGGCCACGGGCGACGCCGGTCACCTGAACGCGGCCATCGGTGCTGGTGGGTTCGTGCGTGACGTTTCGCCACCGCATTCGACTGGGAACGGGATCTTCATGCATGCCCTGTCGGAAGTGACGGGCGACGCGCAGTACGCCAACGACGTGAAGACGGAACTCTATGACCAGTTGGAGGCGGGAACGTACACGCGCGGCGGTACGGACTACGATACCGCGAGTTTCGCCGCCCTCATCGGGACCGCTCGCGCCGGTCAGGGGTATGCGAATCTTGCCCTGTGGGACATCTCTCTTGCCGCCGTCGGAGCCCACCGGCTCGGAGCCGACACGACGGACTGGGTCACGGCCATCCAGAACGAGATCAACGAGTTGGACGGGAGTGCCTACTTCGACGTGGTCGGCTTGGCGGGCGGCGTCTGGGCGCTCGCCGAAATCGGGGTGGATTTCGATCCGACGGCCGGCGAGCACGCTGCGGCGGGCGATCTGGCTGACCTTGCTGCGATCCTCGGGGGGTACCAGATCGACGACGGCGGGTTCACCTGGAACTCCGGCTACACGGCGTCGGGCAACGACAACGAAACGACGCAAGAGACGGCCTACGCGATCCTGGCCCTCGATGCGTACGATCGCGTTGCATACCACGACGCCATCGCAGGTGCCGGGGCATGGCTGGTGGGATCTCAGCTTGGGACCGGTGGTTGGGCGAACTACGCCGGTGGCGCCGAGAACAATGAGATCACCGGCGAGGCATTGTGGGGCATTCAGACGGTCCCGGCACCGGGTGCTGCAGTGCTGGCGATGATTGGGCTGGGGGCGGCGACGCGTCTGCGCCGTCGGTTCGGCCGAGCGTAGGCGTCGCAGCAAGGCTGGTCACGCAAATGAACGATCCGACGGGCCGCGGCTCGTTGTCGCGTGTACGTCCGTCCGCGCGAGATGAATCCGGAGGCGACGGTGCGTCACGGTAGCGGAGCGAACCACAGTCGGTAGGCCGTGCCGCCGAGGACTGCGGCCAGCGACTGGCTGTCGAGGCCGAGGTGCTTGGTGAAGATGGCCAGGTGCTGGGCGTAGCTCACCTTGGGACACCACAACTCGCACGGGAAATCGCTGCCCCATACGCAGCGGTCGGGGCCGTACGTGTCGATTACGGCTTGGCAAGTGTCGTGCATGTCGCGGCAGGGGTATTCCTCAGCGCTGCCGGTGGGGATGAACGTGAGCTTCGCGTGGACGTTGGGGTTCTTGGCCAGCGCCGCCATGGCTTTCAGATCTGCCTCGACGCTACGACCGACCTTGATGTTCAGGCAGTGGTCGATCACGATGCGCAGTCGAGGTACACGTTCGAGTAATCGTTCGATCTCCGGCTGCCTGTCCCGGTTGACCAGCACGTTGATGACAATCCCAAGTCGTTCGGCAGCTTCCCAGAGTTTCGCGACGCCGGGGTGATCGAGTCGGCCGTCGGCGGCCGGAATGCTCCGCATGCCCCGCACGTTGAACTCGCGCACGTGCCGTTCCAGGAGCGCGGGGCTCTCTGGATCGTCTGGGTTGAGCGTGACCACGCCCACCATCCAGTCCGCGTTGTCCCGGGCCGAGTCGCTGGTGAAGCGATTGTCCCAGCGGCAGAAGGTGCTGGTCTGGATCGCGGTCACATAGCGTACGCCCGCCGCTTTCATCTCCTGCCGCAGGTGCGTCAGCGTACCTTTGCCCGTCGGCGGTCGGTACGGCTTGTCGATCGTCGGGTACGCCTTCTCGTCTTCGCCGTAGATGTGAGCGTGACAGTCGACGATGAGCATGTTTCGGGCTCCCGTTTCTGCAGAATGGGGTCGCGAACGTGTCATCTCCGTTATCCGGTCCAGAACATAACCGTCGGTGTGATGGCGTACCAGGTACGCCTTCCGAGCCCCAAGCGCGAGCGCTGGGTCCTGGACCCACTCGCTCGCGCTCGGGGCTCCGACCCGATGTGGCGGTTGCCGGCACCACGAAGATACGGCAGACCGCGACATGGGGCACCACCTTCGGTTATCCTGGTGCCACGGTGGCGCAACGCCACGACCGGGCGCGGCCCTTCCTTGCGTGCCCGGCGTCCTGCGAAGGGAGACCGATCATGGCCAGCAGAAGCAACACACTCAATCGGCGGAGTTTCCTGAAGAGCGCGGCGGGGGCCGGACTTGCCGCTCCCTACGTCATTACCTCGTCGGCCCTGGGTGCCGAGGGGGTGGCGGCGGCGAGCGAGCGCGTCACGATGGGGTTCATCGGCGTCGGCGGCATGGGCAACGGCAACCTCGGGCAGTTCCTCAAACTCCCGAACGTGCAGGTGGTGGCCGTGTGCGACACGTGGGAGGGCCAGCGCAAGAAGACCAAGGCCCGCATCGACGGGCACTACGCGGCCCAGAGCGGGCGGGTAGCGTCCAAGGGGTGTGACACGTACGTCAACTTCCGCGAGCTGCTGGCCCGCAAGGACATCGACGCGGTCTGCATTGCCACGCCCGATCACTGGCACGCCCTGATCGCGATCGAGGCGGCCCGGGCCGGCAAGGACATGTACGTCGAGAAGCCCATGGACGTGACCATCACTCAGGGTCGGGCGATGGTCAACGCCATGAAGCAGTACGGTCGCCTCTTCCAGCATGGCACGCAGCAGCGGTCGAGCCGCGAGTTCCGTTTCGCGTGCGAACTCGTCCGCAACCGACGCATCGGCGAGCTTCGGCTGATCAAGGTCGGCGCGCCCGCGAGCATCGCCGGGCCGCCGGTCAAGCCCGCTCCGGTGCCGAAGGAGCTGGACTACGAGATGTGGCTCGGCCCGGCCCCGTCGGCGCCGTACCAGAAGGAACGCTGCGCGCTGGGAAGCTGGTATCACATTTGCGACTACAGCATCGGCGGGTTCATCGGCGGCTGGGGCATCCACCACGTCGACATCGCCCAGTGGGGCAACGATACCGAGAACACAGGTCCCATCGAGATCGAGGGCGGCGGCAATCTGCCCGCATCCGGCCTGTACGACGCGCCCACGAGCTATCGGTTCGAGTGCCTGTACGCCAACGGCGTGAAGATGATCTTCGCGGACAACAAGCAAAACGAGCAGGGGACTCGCTTCGAGGGCGATGAGGGTTGGGTCTACGTTCGCCGCGG
>CAYMME010000704.1:0-3479 GCA_964391465.1 uncultured Planctomycetales bacterium | reverse complement strand
CAAGAGCCTCAATTACCGTGATCCGGAGACCCTCAGAATACGAGAGCACTCACAAGTCCAGCCTGTCCTTGTCCGGCCGGAAGAGACGCTGGTAGCGCCAACCGGTGTAGTCGTTGGTGATGTAGTAGTCCTGCACGCCCTTGGCCGGGTCGCGGACCTGCACCTTGAAGCGCCCGCCCTTGCCGTCGCCGCGCATCCACAGACCGAGCCCTTTGTGCCAGGAGATGTCGAGCGGCTCCGCGAAGCGCTTGCCTATGACCGACCATCCGTCGGGACCTTTCCGCTCGCTGGTGGCGGTGTAGACGGCGCATCGCGCGCCTTCCCGGGCATCCTCGTCGGTCGAGGACAATCCTTGTGTCACGCCCTGAAGCGTTGAGCCGGCCTGACCGGGCGCGATGTCGTACACCGGTGTCCCGGAGTTCCTGATTGTGGGAGTGTAGGGTGCCAGGTCGTCGAACGTCTCGAGCGTGAGGGCGTCTTCCGCATGGTAGGCCGGCTCGGCTTGCAGCCACGGTCCGCCGGTCACGTGTATCTGCACGCCCACCGGAGCGGGACCGTTGGTGATCCGGACCTGCCAGACGTTGCTCTTTCCGTCGACCGCGGCGATTTCCTTCCACGGTGAATGGACGACGCGCTGAAACGCCTCCTTGCCCTCCGCCCCGACCAGGCGATACTCGCGGCGTTTCTCGAGTCGGGCCGCCCGCTCGTGCGGTTTCATTGTTCCGCCCAGGCCGGGGTCGATCCGCAGCCGGTCGCGCATCTCCTTCGGGACGCGACCGGACAGCCGGAGCTTCTCGTACCGGGCAATCAGATCGAGGATGCGGCCTGTGAACGGATGCTTCTCGGCCGCGTCGACCGAAACCTGGAACGACATCGACGAGTCGTAGCCGATTGTCGCGCCAAGCACGTACTCGAACATGTCCGGCGTGGCCATGGGGTCGTAGCCGTAGTACCAACCGATGTCGAGGGGCATCAGGTTGTCGGCCAGGGTGTCGAACCAGGAGGACCGGGCGTCGAGGTAGCCCTTGATGTCGCCGTGCCCGTCGGCCGAGGCGCTGCGCGACATGATGTGCCACGAGTAGTGGCTGAAACTGCTGGCCTGCAGCAGCATGTCCTTGTTCTTCATGCGGTCATAGAAGGCCTTGTGCAGGCGGGCGTTGTAGTACCAGTGGTCGCCCTGCAATCGCTCGGCCCCGTCGAAGTAGAGCATGTCCACGTCGCAGGCGTTGGCAACTTTGGCGAGGTTGTCGGCCACCTCGTCGAGCAAGGTCGTGTCCATGTCGTACATGTGGTAACCGTAGGAGCGCACGAGATGATCGACGCGCGTTTCCTTGCCGTGCGGTGCGGGTCGCGTGCCGAGATAGCCGCGCGCGACTTCGGCGAAGCCGTAGGGGGGCGTCATCGAGCGGGCGGCGTAACGGATCAGTTCGTCGTCGATCCAGAGCACGGCGCCCCTACCGCGGTATCCCCCGTCCTCGGCCGGGAACCCGTCCGGCGGCCCGGCCGTCGGGATGAAATCGGCCTTCTCGTCGACATCTGCGGCCAGCACGGCGGATGCGCCCTTGACGAAGCGCTTGTCCGGAACGGGAACAAGGTACGGATCGGGTGGGTAGATCGACGCCCCCAGGAAGTGCAGCCCGACGCGGAAGCCGGCATCCTTGAACCGTCGGACGGTGCGCTTCAGGCTGTCCAGTCCGTCGGGGAAATTCCGGGTGTTGACTTCGTAGTGGCCAGTGGTCTTGTGCCACGAGCCGCCGAGGATCAGGATCGTGTGGAACCCGCCGCGCCGGGCGAGAGTGAGCACCGTGTCGGTCTGCGGTTCGCTGAACCGGGTGATGAACAGGTAGGAGCGGTCGACCCAGGGCGACTGCTTGCTCCACACGCCACCGGGCCGGGGGCTCGGCACACCCGCGGCGACTTCGAAACGCTGGACAGTCTCGGCAAACTCGGCCTCGGGGCAAGCGATCAGGCCGAACCGGGCCGGCTCCACGCCGTGGCGGGCGGACGTCTCCATGGCGAGGGTCGCGGGGCCGTCGGCCCAGAATGCGGAGTCGCGGCTCTCGAAGTCCTCCAGGGCGACGACCTTCTCTTCGCCGTATCGCTCGAGCACGGCCTCGATTCCATCGACCAGACAGGTGACGGTCTTCTCGGCGGGAAGGCCGTTGTAGTAGATGTTCAGACGCCGGACACGGTCATAGCGAATCGTGTTGATCGGGCAGTCGGTCAGCGTCAGGTGTTTCCAGCCGGTGAAGTCGATCTTGATGTAGTTGTCGCGATAGCCGCCGGCGTCATCGTTGAGTTGGATCTTGAGCAACTGCCCGTTTCCGTCGCCGTGCACCCAGGCGCGGATGGCTGTGCAGCCGGACAGGTCCAGCGGGCGGTCGTAGTGCTTGCCGCGCACGGACCAGCCGTCGTTTCCGTTCCGTTTGCTTGTGGCGGTGAAGCGGGCGGCGTACTTGCCGGCGCGAACGTTGTCGTCGATGCGGGCAAACTCGTGTGAGCAGTCCGGCTTGTCTGCGAGGTATGCGTCGTAGCGGTTCGACAGGGCGTGGACGTTGGGCTCGGCGGCCATCACGGCCAGCGCGTGGCCGTTGATACGGACGGCGTTGATCCGTGACGCGACCTTCGTGTCGCGTTGGACCGGGAGACCAAAAAGGCGAAAGCGCCGGACGTTTCGCGGCGCCGTGAGCTTGCGCAGATCAAGAACCACGAATCCGCGTTGTGTTGTGATGGAGAACTCCGCAGTTGCGCCACCCTCGAATGCAACCGTGATTGTGCTGCCTGTGCGGGAAATGGCGGTCGGGAAGTGGGTGGTCTCATCAGTGTCGAGGTAGAGCACGGGCGGGCCGGGGACCGTCAAGGCCGAACCGCCGGCAGATGTGAGCGACGTGACGCGCCCGGCGTCGTCGAGCGCAAGCGTTGCGGTTTGCAGGTCGATCGTCACGTCGGCACGGGCGACAGCACAACCGACGAGTAGGCAACACGCAACCGCGTGAACGTGAACATCACACCGCATAGTCAGACCTCCCCATGCCCTTACGGCAGCCTTCCCACAGGGTCGCATCAACGAAAACGAGTCGAGAACAGGTCCGCGTCCTGCATCACGCACCGCAGCCGAATCGGTTTGCCGGCCAACTCGCTCAGGTCGCCTCCGTTCTTCCAAGTGACGACACGTTCGATCTGGTCGCCCACGATCTGCGGGCAGTCGTCGAGTCTGAAACCCTTGATCGGCTGCCCGTCGGCGTCCTGGATCTCGACTCTCATCATGCCGGCGGCGCTGGTCGAGTAGTTGATCTCCAACTCCTTGCCCTTGAACCTCAGAGGCTTGGTGATCAGTTCGCCTCCCTGCCAGGGGGCGTTGACCGAGATGAACCCGTCGAGCCGGAGCGTGTAGCGGCGGTCGCCGGTGACGAAGATGGACATCTCGGCGGGGCCGGTCTGGTGAATGCCGATCGCGGCGTAGTTGGAACGATTGCCCC
>CAYMME010000703.1:0-3480 GCA_964391465.1 uncultured Planctomycetales bacterium | reverse complement strand
CAACAACGCCGACACGCGCGACGTTGCCGCTTCGCCCAACACGCCACGTGTGACGCGACGAAGCTTCCTTGGTGGCAGCGTCGGCGCTGCAGGCGGGGTCGCCGCGCTGGCCGCCGCCCTGAGCCCGCTACGCGAGTTGGATACCGAGGATTTCACGCTCGAGAAGTTCCTGCAGAAGCACTACAAGGAGATGACCCCCCAGGAGATGAAGGAGGTCCTCGACCGGATCCGGGCCGAGGTCGAGCAGCGCCATCGAGTCCGTCCGGACCTCCGTGACACCAAACCGAACGACGGCGTGGAGTTCGTCTACGCCCTGCACCTGGGGCGGTGCATCGGCTGTCGACGGTGCGTGCACGCATGCGTGGCCGAGAACAACCAGAGCCGTCGCCCCGAGATCCAGTACATTCGTGTGCTCGAGATGCCACGGGGGAGCGTCGACGTCGAGCGAGGTGACCACCACTACGACCGGCCGACGGTCCCCGACGAGCATCACTACTACATGCCGATCCAGTGTCACCAATGCGCCAATCCGCCGTGCGTGAAAGTCTGTCCCGTGGAGGCCACATGGCAGGAGCCCGACGGCGTCACCGTCATCGACTATGACTGGTGCATCGGCTGCCGCTATTGCGCCGCGGCCTGCCCCTACTGGGCGCGGCGATTCAACTTCACCGAGCCGGAAATCCCCGACGAAGCGGTCAACCCGCGAATGGACTACCTGTCGAACCGGCCGCGGCGCATGGGCGTCATGGAAAAATGCCATTTCTGCCTGCATCGCACCCGTGAGGGCCGCCTACCTGCGTGTCTGGAGGTTTGCCCCGTCGGAGCGCGGAAGTTCGGCAACATCCTCGACCCGCAGAGCGAAGTGGCGCAGATCATCCAGACCAAGCATGTCTTCGTGCTCAAGCAGGACGTGGGGACGCTGCCGCGGTTCTTCTACTACTTCGATGAGAGTTATCCTCGCGGCACGCAATTGGATGAGGACGCGGCGTCGGCTCGATCGGACGCGGGCACGGACGAGGCAGATGGAAACGGAGGGTGCGCATGAAGGAGTACGCCCGTTTCCTCTGGCGTTGCTTTCGCCTCAGCTTCGTTGGCGACGTGCGCTACTACGCCTGGATGCTCGTGCTGACCGTGATCGTCCTGCTCGGCGTGAATGCCTACTGTAAGCAACTCGTACACGGTCTAGTCACTACCGGCATGACCGACCAGGTCTCGTGGAGCCTGTACATTGCGAACTTCACGTTCCTGGTCGGGATGGCGGCCGCGGCCGTGATGCTGGTCATCCCCGTCTACGTCTACGACAACCGTGACCTGCACGATCTGGTCATCTTCGGCGAGCTGCTGGCAGTAGCCGCCATCGTCATGTGCCTGGCGTTCGTCAACGTCGACCTGGGGCGGCCGGACCGCTTCATGCATATCTTCTGGCGCTTCAACTTCCCGGTGTCGATGCTCACCTGGGACGTGGTGGCGCTGGGCGGCTATCTTCTTCTGAATCTGCATATCTGTGGCTACCTGATCTACTGCGCCTATAGGCGCCGGCAGCCCACCCGGCTGTTCTACATTCCGTTCGTGTTCGTCGCGATTGCCTGGGCCATCAGCATCCACACCGTCACCGCGTTTCTGTACGTCGGGCTTGGAGGTCGGCCGTTCTGGAACTCGGCCATCATTGCGCCGCGGTTCCTGGCGTCGGCCTTCGCCGCGGGGCCGGCGTTCATCATCCTCACGCTGCAGGTCATACGCCGGGCCGCCGTCTACGAGATCCCGGATCGGGCCTTGATGGTCCTGCGCGGCATTGTGGTCGTCGCTCTCACCGTGAACATGTTCCTGCTCGGTTGCGAGCTGTTCACCGAGTTCTACACGGAGTCGGCGCACCTGGTGTCGATGCGGTATCTGTTCCTTGGTCTCCATGGCCATCACGCGCTGGTACCGTGGATCTGGACGGCCGTCGGGCTCAACACGATCGCCCTGATCATCCTCTACCTGTCCGTCGGGCGCAGCCTCCGCTATCTCAACATCGCCTGCGTCTGCATGATCGTGGGCATCTGGATCGAGAAGGGCATGGGGCTCATCGTGCCGGCCTTCATCCCCACGCCGCTCGGCGAGATCGTCGAGTACACACCGACGTTGAACGAGACGCTTGTTTGTCTGGGGATCTGGGCGCTCGGCTTGCTGCTGTACACGATCTTCGTGCGGATCACGATCCCCGTGTTGTCGGGGCGCCTCACGTACGATCAGGCCTACGACGCGCGCCCGGGACAGGGTGCGGTAGTCGGTTCGACGTAAAGGGAAACCCGGTCAGAACGGTCTGGGCAAGGAGAATCAGTATGAGAAGGTACTTGGACAGGCTCGTCGTGGTGGTAGCAGCCGCTCCGCTGCTCGCGGCTTCCGCGGCTTGGGGGCAGGCGATCGGTCTGAAGGAACTCAGCCGACAGTCGCAGGAGTGTATCGAGTGCCACAAGAAGGAAAGTCAGGCACTGTACCAGCAATGGGGGCAGAGTAAGCACTACCGCGCAAACGTGGGGTGCTACGAGTGCCACGCGGCCAACAAGTCCGATCCCGATGCGATCCGGCACTATGACCAGACGATCGCCACGATCGTCAGCCCGAAGGACTGCGCCCGTTGCCACGCCAGGGAGGTGGAGGAGTTCAGCGGGTCGCACCACTCCAAGGGCGGGCGGATCATCGGTTCGCTCGACAACGTGCTGGCCGAAATCGTCGAGGGCAACAACGGCATGCGAACGCCGGGCTTCCCCGAGGGCAACTCGGCGGCGGCGGTGAACGGGTGCTGGCAGTGTCACGGCTCGCAGGTCAAGGTGCTGCCCGACGGCAAGCTGGATCCGGCCACGTGGCCGAACACCGGCATCGGGCGGATCAATCCGGACGGAACGGAGGGCTCCTGTTCCGCGTGCCACGGCCGGCATGCATTCTCGGCCGCCCAGGCCCGCCACCCGGACACGTGCGGCAAATGCCATCTCGGCCCCGACCATCCGCAGAAGGAGATCTACGAGGAGTCCAAGCACGGCATTGCGTTCGCGGCCAACATCCAGCGGATGAACCTCGAGTCGGCGAAATGGATCGTGGGTGAGGACTACTCCGCCGCCCCGACCTGCTCGACGTGTCACATGTCGGCCACCAAGAATCAGGCCGTCACGCATGACATCGGCATGCGCATAAGCTGGAACAACCGGCCCGTGCTCTCGGTTCGGCCGGAGGTGTCGGACGCCAAGATGAATCTGCCCGGCAAGGACGTGCCCTGGCAACTCCGCCGGCAGAACATGAAGGATGTCTGCACGAACTGTCACAACAAGCTGTGGGTCGACAACTTCTACGTCCAGTACGATTCGCTCATCGATCTGTACAACGAGAAATTCGCCAAGCCGGGCCGAGATCTTTACAAGCTCGCCGGGCCGCTGCTTCGACCGGTGAAGTTCGGCAACAAGATCGACTTCACGTGGTTCGAGATCTGGCACCACGAGGGCC
>CAYMME010000702.1:0-3505 GCA_964391465.1 uncultured Planctomycetales bacterium | reverse complement strand
CTAGACGTATCATTCTGGGGGCTCTTGGGGACGCAGTTTCTGCTGTTCGGGGTCATGTGGACGCTGAACATCGTCAAGAACAGGAACGCGTAACCGCGCCCCCTGGCTACTGCCGGTTCAGCGTCGATATCGCCGCCAAGCGGGTCGCCTGCCGCGTCGGCGGACACGTCACTATGGCTGCGGAAAGGAGGGACTCATGCTGTACCGCGACTTCGGCAAGACCGGTTGGCAGGTCTCGGCGATCGGTCAGGGGTGCTGGAACATCGGCAACCAGTGGGGGGAGATGTCCGACGCGACTGCCGAGGCCGTCATCAAGGCGGCCTATGACGGCGGCATGAATCTCTTCGACGTCGCCGAAAGCTACGGCATCCCGAACGGCCTCTCTGAGATCCGGCTCGGCAAGGCGCTCAAGGGCATCCGCGACAAGGTGTTCGTTGTCAGCAAGATCGCCTGGTGGGGCGGGCGAACCGGCTGCATGATCCCGAAGGACACGGCCGACATGATCCGTGCCTGCGGCCACGCTTGCTGCGGACGCCTGCGGACGGACTACATCGACGTGATGCTCTGCCACGACGCCAACATCGAGAACCCGTCGGTCTACATCGAGGGCTTTGAGGACCTGAAGGCTGAGGGGTTTGTTCGCGAGTATGGCATCAGCACGGACAGCCTCGACGTGCTGAAGAACTTCAATGACACCTGCGGCGGAAAGTGCGCCGTGGTCGAGTGCGACTACTCGCTCATCAATAAGGCGCCCGAGACAGACCTGCTCCCTTACTGCGAGGAGAACGGTATCGCCGTGCTCGTGCGCGGGCCGGTCGCGATGGGTCTCCTGGCCGGCAAGTACGACGCGAACACCGTCTTCACAGACACCGTCCGCGGCAAGTGGAACAAGGGCGAGGACGGGCGCAAGAGCTTCGAGGAAAGGCTCGCCAAGGTCGAGCGGGTCAGGGCCGTTGCTGGCAGCGACGATCTCGTCACTACCGCCCTGCGGTATGTGATCTCGCACGCGGTGAAGCCGGTGGCGATTCCGGGCGCGACGAAGCCGGGGCAGGCGACCGCCAACGCGGCCGCCGGCGCCGAAACGCTGCCGGAGGACGTGTTGGCGCAACTGCGGGCGATATGAAAGGAGCAACGGTGAGAGCGACGGAAGTCTGGAAACACAACGACCGCCGTCGGCTCTTCGCAAAGGTGGACGGCCCCGAGCTTCTCCCTTTCCTGGACCAGTTTTCGGGGGACAGGTCAGGTCAACCAGCTTCCGAACGGCCTCCTGCTTCTCGCCCCTGTCCACTCATCGCGGCGAACTGCCACGCCTCGTCCCAGGGGCTCTCGGCGTCCCTTTCGTCCTTCTTCTGTTTCTAACGCATCAGCACCCAGGCGACAATACACGCCATCACCAACATCACGACAACTGTGATGATGACGACCGTCTTGATCGGGAACTGCCGCTGGTGCGCTCGGTCGAGCCGTCGAGGAATCACTCCGTCAGGGAGCTCCGCATCAATGGTCGTCCATCGCAGGGTGTTTTCGAGGAATCTCTCCAGCTTTTCCGCGAAGGCGCCGGCATCGGCATAGGCAGCGGGTTCGCTCATCAGCCGCCGGACCAATTTGCAGGACTTTTCACCGACTGGATCGTTTGCTGTCGGCAGGGTGACATCTCCGGCCGCACCCGGCTGCCGGAGCTCAACGGGCAAGTCTTTGCCGGTGATTATCAAGTGCATCAGCCCCACGAGCGCGTTAAGGATCGGCTCGGGCTCTCCGCCCCGAAGCGGCTCGACCGTGCTGACGTGAGAGAGCCGCACGTCCATCCGGGCCGTCAGCAGAATGTCATTCGGCTTCACATACAGCGTCTCGATGCCGACAGACTCCGCGTAGGCAAGCGCACGGGCGACCTGCGTCGCGATCATCAGGCGATCCATCGACGACACGATGCTCACTCGTGCCAGAAAGTCCGACAGGGGCATCCCGTCGAAGAACTCGGTGGTAAAGAAACACACGTCCTTATCTTCACCCACGTCGAACACGGACAATAGATTCGGATGGTTCAACTGGGCGATGGAGCGAGCTTCGGCAAGGAACCGTTTGCGTGCTTCTTCATCCTTGGCATACTTCGAGTGGAGCGCTGTCATAATGACGGTCCGGCCCATCGACGCCTGGAGAGCCTTGTAGCACCCGACAAACTCGTCGCTCTCGATGAACTCGATAATCTTGTGCCCGGCAATGACGGTGCCAGACGCGATAGGGATTTCAAGCGGTCTTTCACTCGGGGGTGCAAGTGATTTGTCGGAGCCATTATTCATAGCGCTATCATCACCGGCTAATCGTCCGGCTCAAGGTTCATCGAGGCCCGGTACTGGGTCTCGCAGGACGCACCGCACTTGGGGCACGTGACCGCGATCTCTTCAACCGGTGACGTCATCGGGTCCGTTCTCCGCGCACGCCATGTCCTGCGGGTACTTCCTCTACTCGGGGTAGATGTTGATTGTGTGTATCTGGCGCCGGTGTCGCGCGAGCAAGTAGGTCACGAACGCACCCGCGATCTCGTCGGGCTTTCCTGGTTTGCGGGTGATGATCCGGCAAGAGAGCATGTAGGCCGCAGGATGCCACTGGATGTTGATCGCACCGTGCGCCTCTTCGGTGCTGTGCACCTTGGTCCATCCGCCCGATCTCTCTGGGCGCCTTTGTTCCGTCACCTGAAGTCCAAACTTCTCGATCTTGGAGTCCTTGGCGATCTTGTCGCGAAGTGACGGACCACCTGAGCAAGCCACCATCAGGACGCACTGCATGGAACCACTCCCTTGAGAACGCCGTGAACCGGTACCAGTGTGTGTGTGGATTATAGACCAATACACCTTGGTACTTCAACGACCGATTTGTCGTCCGCCCCATCCCTCGCCGAAAGGAGTCGTCTGATGATCAAGCTCGACGCAGGATTCAGCCGCAAAGTGGGCCCGGCTGGCCTGGTCCAGGTTCCGTCTGACAAGTCCAGATCGTGCCCGCCCGCTCACAGAGCGGGCCTACAAACGGGCGTTTCGAGGCGTTCTTGTAGGCCGGCTCTATGAGCCGGCGTCGCACATGCCGTCTTCAGAACCTAGTCAGGACATTGGTCCTCAGCCCGATGCAGGTGCCCCTGACGCTTCCTGCCCCTGAGTGCACATTGGATCCAGATCTGCGTGTAAGGTGCTTCCACAACTTCAAGTATCGCGTGTTCCTCGCCCATGTGAGTGCACACGACGTCGCCGCGCTCTACGATATGCTCTTCTCCATCCGTCATGACCCTGGCCTTGCCCGCCAGAACGAACCAGAATTCGTCGGCATCGTGGAAGTGCGGTTCCACGGTGTTGCCCTCTTCCCGGGTCGAGCATCCCATTGCCACGACGCCGCCCTGGATCTTGCACCACCCAGGTGCGCGTTCCGTTCCGAAATCACCTTGTCTCACGATAGGCATGCGAATCTCCTCGTATAAAGAGTCGAGCAGTCCGAAGGGCTGCTCGACAACCTTACTATC
>CAYMME010000701.1:0-3517 GCA_964391465.1 uncultured Planctomycetales bacterium | reverse complement strand
GCGAACGCGAGCAGAAACGCCGCCTTTCCCCTCAAGAAGCGCGAGCCCTCTGACAGCAAGCCGGTCCAGGCCCGCGTTTCGAGCGATCAACCTGAGTACGTGCAGAAAGCAGGAAGGAGCACCACTATGAGACTGCGGTTGTCGATTGTCGCTGCTGTATGTCTGTTGTTGCCGCTCGTGGCCGGTCCCGCCGCGTCGGCCCACCTCAAGCCCCATGCGCTGTTTTCGGACCACATGGTGCTTCAGCTGGGCCGCACCGTGCCGATCTGGGGCCAGGCCGACGACGGTGAGAAGATCACAGTCAAGTTCTGCGGTCAGAACGTCTCGACCACCTGCAAGGACGGCAAGTGGATGGTCCGCCTCAAGCCGCTCAAGGCCGGCGGCCCGCATACGTTGACTATTTCCGGACACCAGACCGTCGAGATCAAGGACGTCCTGGTCGGCGAAGTCTGGGTGTGCAGCGGCCAGTCGAACATGCAGTGGTCGGTCAAGGCCAGCGCCAACCCTGAACAAACCATCGCCAACTCGGCGAACCCGAAGCTCCGGCTGTTCACGGTGCCGCGACGCAAGGAGGCCGCGCCGGTTAGCGATATTCCCAGTCAGTGGGTCGAGTGTGGCCCGGAAACCGTGCCCGGGTTCACCGCCGTCGGGTACTTTTTCGGTCGTGATCTGCAAAAGGCGCTCAAGATCCCCGTCGGCCTGATTCACACGTCGTGGGGTGGTTCGCCCGCCGAGGTCTGGATGGACGAACGTTCACTCACCGACTACCCCGACGGCAAGGCCGTCCGTGACCAATGGAGCACGGCGAAGGCCAAGTACGAAGTCGCACTGAAGAAGCACAACGCGGCCAAGGCGAAGGCCAAGGCCGAGGGCAAGGAGTTCAAGAAGAAGGGGCCGCGCCAACCGTGGGTGCCCACCGAGCTGTACAACGGCATGATTCATCCGCTTCTGCCCTACGGCATCGCAGGTGCGATCTGGTACCAGGGGGAATCGAACGCGACGCGTGCCCATCAGTACCGCACGTTGTTCCCGGCGATGATCCAGTGCTGGCGCGAGGTCTGGGCCCAGGGCGACTTCCCGTTCCTGCTCGTGCAACTCGCTCCGTTCCAGAAGATCCGACCCGAGCCGTACGATTGCTGGTGGGGCGAGCTACGGGAGGCGCAACTGCTCTCGACGTGGATGCTGCCCAAGGTCGGTATGGCCGTCATCACCGACGTCGGTGACGAGAACGACATCCATCCCAAGTGGAAGGCTCCGGTGGGGGCGCGACTGGCGCTGGCCGCCCGAGCGATCCAGTACGGTGAGAAGATCGTGTACTCGGGCCCCGAGTACGAGTCGGTCACGATCGACGAGGGCAAGGCGGTGCTGAGCTTCAAGCACGTGGGCCGCGGGCTGGTCGCACGAGACGGCGCCCTCAAGGGCTTCGAGATCGCGGGCAAGGATCGCAAGTTCTACAATGCGAAGGCGAGCATCAAGGGCGACAAGGTGATCGTCCGTTGCCCGAAGGTTCCCGAGCCGGTGGCGGTGCGCTATGGTTGGGCGCAATACCCGGTCGTCAACCTGTGGAACAAGGACGGCCTGCCCGCCACGCCGTTTAGGACCGACAACTTCCCCATGATTACGGTGCAGAAGTAGGCGGCGGCCACTGAGACGCTCGGGGGGGGACGATTCCAGATACGTGGATTCCGCGCGCGGGCTGACGTAGCCACCTCGTGCAGTGTCTCAGAGTTGTCGAGGCTTATCTGATCCGAACCGCGCCCGTTAGGAAGCGGCCGCGGTAAGGCGAAGCATTGCCGCTCCCTCACGGTCGCGGTTCGGAAAGAACGCAGTCTGCCTGAGACGCTACACTGGTACGTGTTTCGCGTCGGGTGCCACTGGCAGCTTGCCTGCCAGTGTCTTCACCGGAGAACACGGGCGGACAAGCCGCCCGGGCCTCTATGGTCGTCGATGCGGTCTATCGCGGCTACCCGATTCTGGCCAGCGCCTGGTCGAGGTCGGCGATGATGTCGCGGGGATCCTCGAGGCCGACCGACAGGCGGACCAGTTCGTCGATGATGCCCAGCTCGTATCGCTCCTCGCGGGTGGCCGTGTAGTAGCTGTTCAGTGCCGGATGGGTGATCAGCGTCTCCGGGCCGCCCAGGCTCGGGCCCAGCATGCACAGCTTCAGCGCGTCGAGAAACGCCAGAGTGCCGTCCAGGTCGCCGTCGATCTCGAAGGTGACCACCGCCCCGAACCCCGTCATCTGGCGACTCGCGATCTCGTGATGTCGGTGGCTGGGCAAGCCGGGGTAGTAGATCTTGCGGATCTTGGGGTGCTGCTCGAGGTGCGTCGCCACCTCCGTGGCGGTGCGGTTCAACCGTTCCATCCGAAGGCCGAACGTCTTCAGTCCGCGAATCAGCAGGTAGCAGCTCATCGGATCGATGACGCCGCCGGTCACCCGCCGCCACTGGTGGACCGGTTCGGTGAGGGCCGCACTCCCGCACACCGCGCCGCCCAGAACGTCGTTGTGCCCGCCGAGGTACTTCGTGGTGCTGTGGATGACGATGTCGACCCCCTGGCTCAGCGGCCGCTGGTTGTAGGGCGTCGCGAACGTGCTGTCGATGACGCTGAGCACGTGACGTTCACGGGCGATGCGAACCAGCAGGTCGACGTCGGCGACGTTGAGGTAGGGGTTGGTCGGAGATTCGGAAATCACCATCACCGTTTCTTCGCGGATGGCGTTGGCCATCGCGTCGTAGTCGCCCATGGGCACGACGGTGGCCGTAATGCCGAATCGCGGCATCACGTTGTTGACGAAATGAAGCGTCTGCTTGTAGGCGTCGTCGGTGATGACAAGATGCTGGCCCTGGCTGCACAGTGACAGGATCGTCGCGCAAACGGCGCTCATGCCGCAATCGAAAAGAATGCAGCGTTCGGCTCCGTCCAGAGCGGCCAGCTTCAGCTCCGCCGTTTCGCGGGTCGGGTTCCCGTACCGGCCGTATTCGTAGTGTGCCACCTCGTCCTTGCCGAACGCCACCATCTCCTCGACGTCCTTGAAGACGAACGTGCTCGTATAGGCGATCGGCGTGGTGATGCTTCCCCGCCAGCGATTCTCGCCCACATGGACGACGTCGGTATCGGCATGCCCGGTCGGGCGTTCGGTGTACTCACTCATGTTTGTCTCCACTCGCGCGGGCTCCGGTCCGGCCTGTCGGACCTCGAGGACGGACCCCGCCCCGTCTCTTGCCGCCACATGATAACCGAATGTCCGTGCGAGTCGCACCTCGCCGGTGGGGTAGCTACTCGCTCAGCACGTAGAGCGATCCGTCGGTGGTCGTGACGAGCAGTTCCAGACGCTCGTCTCCCGTCACGTCCGCCGTGCTGCGTTGAGTGTCGCCGTCAGCATCAGCGACGAGCCGTTCCTCCATCCTGAGGAGTCCTACGCCGCCGTGGTTGATCTCGTGCACTAGACCGCGCCGAGCGGGCGATGCGTCGAGGCGGTCGAGCCCGAGTACCTGGGCAAGCTCGACATCTGCGT
>CAYMME010000700.1:0-3543 GCA_964391465.1 uncultured Planctomycetales bacterium | reverse complement strand
CGCTTTGCGCTGCGAAGCTGCGGCGACGCTGACCGTTTACGACAGCGTGCTCGCGAACAACACGGCCGACGAATTCGACGGCGGTGCGATTGACACTTCCGGCATGACGGCGCTCATCCACGTTACGCTAAGCGGCAATACGGCGAACGACCGCGGGGGCGCGATTTGGAACGACGGGAGCTTGGCCCTTGCGAACTGCACGGTTAGCGGAAACTCCGCAACCGGAGACGGCGGGGGCGTTTGGACTGACGGGCCCTTGGTCTTGCTCAACTCCACGATTGCGGAGAACGCCACCGGCGCTGCGGGAGCCGGGGTGTACAGCACCGGAATCGTCGAGATGGCGAACACCATCGTGGCCGACAACATCGATCTGGCGGGTGATTGTGCTGGCCCGGGCCCGTTCGTGTCGATGGGCAGCAACCTGGACGGTGACGGCACGTGCAATCTCGTCGATCCGACCGACCTGCCGAGCACCGATCCGCTTCTGGGCCCGCTTGCCGACAACGGCGGTCATGCGCCGACCCACGCCCTGCTCGTGGGCAGCCCGGCCATCGACGCCGGAGGCGGTGCGCTCTGCATGCCGGTCGACCAGCGCGGCGCCGCGCGCCCGGCCGACGGTGACGGCGACCACATCCCCGTCTGTGACATCGGAGCGTACGAGTTCGGGGCGTTGCTCTCCTCGAAGGACTGCGACGGCAACCGTGTTCCCGACGAGTGCGAGGCCGATGGTGACGGCGACGGCGTCATCGACGCGTGTGACAACTGCCCGGACGACGACAATCCCGATCAAACCGACGGCGACGGCGACGGTGTCGGCGACGCGTGCGATCTGGACGCGACACTGCTCGGCCCGACGCCCTACCTGAGTCCGTGTGACAGTCCGTTTGACCTTGCCGGTCTGGGCGCGGAGTTCTTCCTGGAGGACTTCGAAGACGGTGCCTTCGATGCGCCCGGCGTCAGTGCTTCCGTCGGCGCACCGTACGTACCGGGTAGTAGCACCGATTCCGTGGATGCCGACGACGGCGTGATCGACGGTTCCGGCAATGGTGGGTACTCGTTCTTCGTCGCCGGCGGTTCAGCCGGCGTCACGTTCACGTTTGACGAGGGCGCCCTGGGCTACCTGCCCACGCGGGCCGGTCTCGTGTGGACGGACGGATTCGACGCGATCACTTTCGAGGCCTTTGACGCCGGCGGCGGCTCATTGGGGACCCTTGCGGGGAACCACGACGACGGCGACTTCCACGGGGGAACGGGTGAGGACCGCTTCTACGGCGTCATCAACGACGGCGGCATCTCGGCCATCCACATCCGCAATGCCACCGGCGGGCTCGAAGTAGACCACCTGCAATACGGAATCGCCGGTGGTGACCTGATCGACTGCAATGGCAACGGGATCGCCGACGTCTGCGACCTTGCCGTCGGCACGAGCCCGGACTGCAACGACAACGACTTCCCGGACGAGTGCGACCCGGACAGCGACGGCGACAGTGTGCCGGACGATTGCGATATCTGCCCGGGCTTCGATGACGGCGGGGACACCGACGGTGACGGCGTGCCGGACGGCTGTGAGCCGGCGCTCCTCTTTGTCGACGCCGACGCGGTGGGCACGAACGACGGCTCGAATTGGGTCAACGCCCATCCGAACCTGCAGACCGCGCTCCTCGTAGCCACGAACAGCGCGGGCGCTGTCACCGAGGTGCGGGTCGCCCGGGGCACCTACATGCCGGACGGCGGCTGGGTCAGCGACGGGGGCTGGATCGACGGCACCTTGGATCGCATGGCGACGTTCCAGTTGGTCGGCGGCGTGACGGTCGCAGGGAGCTACGCGGGCTTCGGCGAGCCCGACGTCGACGCTCGCGACCCCGTCCTGTACGAGACCATCCTCAGTGGCGATCTGAACCACGATGACGGACCGCTCTTCGCCAACAACGGTGAGAACAGCTACCACGTGGTGACCGGCACCGGAACCGACGCGACCGCGATCGTCGACGGTGTCACGATCAGCGGAGGCAACGCCGACGACATCGACGCAGGCGGTGGCGTCTACACCACCGGCGCGGCCAGCCCGACGTTCACCAACTGTGTGTTCAGAGGCAACTCCACCGAGGGGCACGGCGCCGCGATGTACAATGGTTTTGGTGCGAGCCCGACGGTGAGTGATTGTGTGTTCGTCGGCAATACGACGAGCACTTGGGGAAGCGACGGCGCCGGGATCGCGAATCTCGGTGCCGGTGCGGACCCGATGATCGTCAACTGCAAGTTCGTGGGGAACTTTGCGGAGACGCGCGGCGGCGCGGTCTACAACAATCTCTCGAGCCCGACGATGGTGAATTGCGTGTTCAGCGGGAACACCAGTGGCTGGGGCGGCGGCGCCATTCACAGCGAGGGTGGTGCCACGCCCAGCGCCGTCAACTGCACGTTCAGCCGCAACGATGCGGTGGACGGCGGCGGCGTCTACAACCACACCGGGTGCACCTTGACGCTCGACAACTGCATCCTGCGGGAGAACACCGACTCCGGTGGGATGGATGAGTCCGCGCAGATCCATGTGCACAACAGCACCGTGATCGTCACCTACTCGTACATCCACAACCTCATGCCGGGCGGAGACTTCGACAGCGGGGCCAACACCAACAACATCGGCGACAACCACTTCCCCGCCTTCGCCGACCCCGACGGAGCGGACGACACGCTGGGGACAGTCGACGATGATCTGCATCTCGATTTCGGCTCGGACTGCATCGACGCGGGCGACAATGACGCCGTGCCGGCCGGAGTCGTCGCCGACCTCGACGGCAACTCACGCTTCTTCGATGTGGCGTCGACCCCCGACAGCGGCAATCCCGGCGCCGCGGGCCCGCCGGTCGTGGATATGGGTGCGTACGAAGTGCAGGGCGGCGCGCCCTTGCTTCTCAGTGCGGCCTCACGCAGAACGCACGGCGCTCAGGGCGATTTCGACCTCGACCTGCCGCTCGCGGCAACCGACACGGTGGAGCCGCGCGCCGGCGGTCCGTTCAAGGTGGTCCTGCGATTCAGCGAACCGGTCCAGGCGACCGGCGGTGGCGTCATCGACTGTACGAACATTGCCATCAATGTCGCGATCGGCTCCGCCACGGTGTGCACGCAGGTTACCGGAAGCGGTACGGACGAACTGACGGTGGAGATCGGCGGCGTCGAGGTGAACGACTGCCTGACGATCGTCGTCAACAACATCGAGGGCCCGGGGGGACTCCCCCTCATCGGGGACAACGACGTTGCCCTGATCGTGCTGCCGGGTGATGTGGACGGGAACCTGCTCGTGGATGGCTCGGACGCTGCGGCAATCGCTGACGCGGCGGGGCAACTCGCCGGTCCCGGCGATTTCCGTCTCGATACGGACTGCAATGGAGAGATCGATGTGCTGGATGAACTCGTTGCTGTCGTGAATGAGGGCGCTACGCCGCCGTGTCCGTAACCATGATTCACCGGTTCCCCGTAGGGTATGAAAGCGAATGATGCGTGTCGTCTTGTCTGCTGTCGTGTTGTTGTGCGTCCTGAGGCCGG
>CAYMME010000699.1:0-3543 GCA_964391465.1 uncultured Planctomycetales bacterium | reverse complement strand
CAAGCGCTCGATCGGGTACGGCAGAAAGCTGAAGAGGATAAGGAGCTACGGTTCACGACGCTCTGGCACCACGTCTACAACGTCGACCGCCTCCGCGAGGCGTACTTTGCCCTCAAACGCGATAGCGCGGCGGGAGTGGACGGCGAGACGTGGGGGCAGTACGGGGAACGACTCGAGGAGAACCTTCGAGACCTCTCCGGACGGCTCGAGCGCGGGGCGTACCGAGCGAAGCCGGTTCGCCGGGTCTACATCCCGAAGAGCGACGGGCGGCAACGCCCGATCGGGGTGCCGGCCTTGGAGGACAAGATCGTGCAGAGGTCGACCGTGAAGGTGCTGAACGCGATCTACGAATCCGACTTCCTCGGTTTCTCGTACGGGTTCCGACCGGGCCGCAGCCAGCACGACGCGCTGGACGCGGTCGCGGTCGGGATTCGAACCAAGAAGGTGAACTGGGTGCTCGACGCAGACATCCGTGGGTTCTTCGACGCCATGTCCCACGAATGGCTCGTGAAGTTCGTCGAGCACCGAATCGCGGACGAGCGCGTCACCCGCCACGTGAAGAAGTGGTTGAAGGCTGGTGTGCTCGAAGATGGACGACTGAAAGCGACGACGGAGGGGAGCCCGCAAGGAGGAAGCGTCAGCCCACTGCTTGCGAACATCTACCTTCACTACGCCCTCGACCTTTGGGTCGCGGACTGGAGGCGCCGACACGCGGAGGGGGAGGTGATCATCATCCGCTATGCCGACGACTGTGCGCCACGAAGGCGCGGAAAGGAGGCCGTCATGGCCGCCTGACGCAGCCGAACTGCATGAGAGATGAGGGTCGGCCCCTCGAGATCGGGCGGCAGGGTCAGGTCTCAAACCACCGGAAGCTGCTCGGGCCGAATAGCCCGGGTGGTGAGCGTTCTCGGAAAAGGCGGGACAACCCGTCAGGTGCGTGCTGGGAAGGCGAACGCGAGTGAACCGCTGATGAAGTGTCGAAAGCGTAAGAATATCATCGAAACCGGGTTCCAGTCGTTGGCCCGGGATGAGCTCGGCGGACGGCCTGCTTGCTGGCCGAGTGGTGACCGGCATGAAGGCGGCGCGAGTCCAGCACAGGCTCTCGTGCGGAACGTGGGAACCTGTCGCCCCGATGCGAAGGGAGACCTCCAAGTGGTGGACCCATGAGGAGCAGAGTACCGATGCGGGGCGAAGGGGCGGATCGACTCGTAGTAGCGATGAAACCCGGTAACGCGGGTGGAGCGAAGGGGTCGAGCTGTCCGGCCTCGGCGATGTGTCAACCCGAAAGGGGAGGAACCCGTGGCTGAGGCGAAGCCGTTTGCGATTCCCAAGCGCTTGGTCTGGGAGGCGTACAAGCGGGTGAAGGCGAACCGTGGCGCGGCCGGCGTCGATGGCGAGTCGATCGAGGCGTTCGACAAGGACTTGGAGGGCAACCTCTACAAGCTCTGGAATCGAATGTCGTCGGGCTCGTACTTCCCGCCGCCGGTGCGGCTCGTCGAGATCCCGAAGAAGAACGGTGGCAAGCGGCCGCTCGGGATTCCGACCGTGTCCGATCGCATTGCGCAGACCGTGGTGAAGATGGTGCTGGAGCCGAAGGTGGAACCGTCGTTCCATCCCGACTCGTACGCGTACCGTCCGAACAAGTCAGCGCTCGATGCGGTCGAGACGGCTCGGAGGCGATGCTGGAAGATGAGCTGGGTGATCGACTTGGACGTGAAGGCGTTCTTCGACAGCCTGGATCACGGCCTCGTCATGAGAGCGGTGCAGCACCACACGAATGATCCGTGGGTCGTCTTGTACATCGAGCGGTGGCTTCGTGCCCCCGTCGAGAAGGCGGACGGGACGCGGATCGAGCGGACGAAGGGCACGCCGCAGGGCGGGGTCATCAGTCCGCTGCTGGCCAACCTCTTCATGCACTACGCGTTCGATCTCTGGATGTGCCGGACGTTCCCATCGGTGACGTTTGAGCGCTTCGCGGATGATGCGATCGTGCACTGTGCGAGTGAGGGGCAGGCCAAGCACGTGTTGGAGTCCATCCGATCGCGTCTTCGTGAGTCCGGTCTGGAGCTTCATCCCGAGAAGACCCGGATCGTTTACTGCAAGGACGACGATCGTCCCGGGAACCACGAGCTGATCAAGTTCGACTTCCTGGGGTTCACGTTTCGGCCGCGGCTCGCGAAAAATCGCCGGGGGAAGCTCTTCGTGAGCTTTCTCCCTGCGATCAGCTCCAAGGCGGCGAAGGCGATTCGGGCGACCATTCGCGGATGGCGGATGGCTGCGACCCGGAACAACCGAAGCCTCGAGGATCTCGCGAAGCTCGCGGACCCCGCTGTACGTGGCTGGATGAACTACTACGGCCGGTTCTACCGGTCGGCGACGGTGCAAGTTCTCCGGCACTTCAACCGGAGCCTCGTGGCCTGGGTGTGTCGCAAGTTCAAGCGGTTCCGGAACCGGGAACGCGCAGCAGAGCACTGGCTCGGGAAGATCGCGGAGCGTGACCCGAACCTCTTCGCGCTGTGGCGGCTCGGGATCCGGCCGGCGGCTGGACGGTAGGAGCCGGATGAGGCGAGAGTTTCACGTCCGGTTCTCGGAGGGCCCGGGGGGGAAGTTCCCCCGGGCTACTCGACTCATCGTGGGCTTTCAGTCGAAGACGGACGCCGAGCGGTTCCGGGACGAGCTGGAGGAACGCCTCCGAATGTTCAACCTGGAGCTGCACCCAGAGAAGACCCGACTCCTCGAGTTCGGCCGCGTCGCGGCAGGAAACAGGGGCCGGCGAGGCGACGGCAAGCCCGAAACATTCGACTTCCTCGGCTTCACGCACATCTGCGGGAAGACGAGGAAGGGGCGCTTCGTGGTGGTAAGGCGTTCGTCCGGAAAGCGGGTACGGCGCAAGCTTGCGGATCTCAGGAAGAAGATCCGGCGCCGTGTCAGCGAACCGATTCCAGATCAGGGCAGATGGCTACGCAGCGCAGTAGAAGGGTGGTTCCGGTACCATGCCGTGCCGCTCAACTTCGAGGCGCTTGCCCGCTTCCGGCGAGCGGTGATGGGCCTCTGGCTCCGGGCGCTGCGGCGACGCAGTCAACGGGGCCGGCGGCTGAAGTGGGAACGCTTCCTTACCATTGTCGACCGCTGGCTGCCCCGACCGCGGATCCTGCACCCGTATCCGGAGCAGCGACTGCGCGTCATGACCTGAGGCAGGAGCCCAGTGCGTGAGCAGCGCACGCTGGGATCTGTGCGGGGGGTCCCGGGCAACCGGGATTCCTACCGCGACTGAATTCTCAGACCGAATCCTCAGAGGTCGACCTCCTGCTGCCCCACCACCAACGCGACCTTGTGGTTGTCGTTGATCTCGCGGATGGCCTCGAGGAGCTTCTGGGGCTCGGCGTCGGGTTTGAGCACCACGCTGTAGACGGCCTCCTGCAGCACGCCGCCGCTGACCGTCTCCATCGACACCAGTCGGAAGTCGATCAGATAGTCGCGGAATACTTCCTCGAAGACCGTCTCGCAGTCGCGGTCGACGGGAAGACGCACGCGGAGGATCCG
>CAYMME010000698.1:0-3594 GCA_964391465.1 uncultured Planctomycetales bacterium | reverse complement strand
ACTCGACACTCCGACTTCGGCCTGTTGCCGCCGCCGCGTGCGGTGCCGGCGAGCGTTTGCGTACGCGTTCTGTTCGGCGGGTCTCTGAACCAGTTCGGCTGGTGTGTGTTCTTCGTCGGCTCGGTCGTCGCGTGGTGGCTCTTCCCGATCGACGAGTTGATCTGGCAGAGCGTCCATGCCCAAGGGAAGCTGGTGAGCATGCCGGGTGTGGTGCTGGAGTCCGCGGCCACCGGTGCGGAGGAGGGCGTGACCGAGGTCTACTGGGTGACGTACGCGTTCACCGATCGCGAGGGCGTCGAGCGCCGCGGGTGCTCGTATTGGAACCGTCGGAGGCTGCGCGAGGGAACGGCGGTCACCGTCGAGTACCCGATCGGTAAACCGTGGGTCTCGAAGGTGCAGGACATGCGGCGCTCGCAGTTCGGGCTTCTGGGCGGAGCGGTGATTCTGTTGTTCCCGCTTTCGGGGCTGGGCATCAGCGCGAAAGGCATGAGCAAGGGCTTTCGGGCGATCCGGTTGCTGCGCGGCGGGCAGCCGACGTTGGCGTCGTTCGTGGCCAAGTGGGAGACGGGAACGGAGTACAACGAGCGCAAGATCTACCAGATGACGTTCGATTTCACCGACGCCGACGGAGACGTCCACCGCACGAAGTTCAAGAGCTACAAGCCTGAAGAACTCGACGACGGCAGCAAGAAGGCGCTGCTGTACGATCCGGACAACCCCGCCGATGCGGTGCTGCTCGACGACCTGCCCGAAACGCCGGCATTCGACGGCTCGGGCGGCATTCGGCCCGCGCCGTTGGGCGGCGTGTATCGCGCTCTGTTCGCGCCGGCCGCGGCGTTTGCGGGGCACGGGGTGTACATCTACCTGGCATGGATTGGGCAGATGGGTGCATGAGGCAGGGTGGCCCACGTCTTCAGACGTGCACGTGCCCAGCGTCGGGTGCCACTGGCAGCTTGTCTGCCAGTGCCTTTGCCGAGGAACACGGGCGGGCAAGCCGCCCGTGGCACCCAGAGACACAGTCTGGCGCTGCTGAGACCACGCTAAACACTACTGAGACGTGAGGGACGCGATTCGCAGACCCCAATCGTGTCCCCCACCTTTGAGAAGGTGGGCCGCCCATCGAGGAGGGGGATTCGTGAATGGGCCGCTTCCTTACGGGCGCGGTTCGGATCAGATAAGCCTCGACAACTCTGAGACACTACACTAGCATCGCCGGCATGGCCGACGAACGACGCTACATCGATCTGCTCAAACCGGGCGAGCGCGTCGAGAACCAGGTGTTTCTGATTGCCCAGAAGGACCTGCGGACGACGACGAACGGCTCGCTCTACATTCACGCCGTGCTGGCCGACCGCACGGGTCAGGTGCCGGGCCGGATGTGGCAGGCGACCGAGGCCATCTACGAGACGATGCCCGACGGCGGCTTCATGCGGTTCACGGGGCGCACCGAGAACTACAAGGGCTCGTTGCAGTTCATCATCGACGGGGTGCGGCCGGTCGACCCGAAGACCGTCGACGTGTCCGAGTTCCTACCCCGCACCGAGCGCGACATCGACGAGATGTGGGGGAAGGTCATGACCATCCTCCGCACGATCAAGAACCCGGATCTCTTGCAGCTCATCAAGCAGTTCGTGCAGGACGACGAGCTGGCCGAGGCGTTCAAGCGGTCACCGGCCGCGGTGCAGATGCACCATGCCTACCTCGGCGGGCTGCTCGAGCACACGCTGAACGTGATGGAGCTGGCCCAGGTCGTGATCCCGCGGTACCCGGAGGTGTCGCTCGATCTGGTGCTGGCGGGTGTGTTCCTGCACGACATCGGGAAGACGGCCGAGCTGTCGTGCGAGACGGCATTCCAGTACACCGACGGCGGGCAGCTCGTCGGCCACATCGTGCTGGCGGTGCTGTGGATCGACCAGAAGGCCGCCACCGTCGCGGCCGAGAACGGCAAGCCCTTCCCCGACGACATCCGGGACGCGTTGATGCACATCGTGCTCGCCCATCACGGGCGGTACGAGTACGGCAGCCCGAAGCTGCCCGCCACGCCCGAGGCCATCGCCATTCACCACCTCGACAACCTCGATGCCAAGCTGAACATGTACCTCAAGCACATCCAGTCCGACGCAGACCCCAGCAGCAACTGGACGCAATACGTCCGCAGCCTGGAGACGCGAATCTACAAGAAGGACGTGACGGGCATCCGCGGGGATCAGCCCCCAACCAGCCAGAAGCAGTAGGGTGGGTCACTGACCCACCAGCCGTTCCGTTGATCCGTTCCGTACATGTCGGTGAGTCGAGACCCACCCTACGGGCTGATGGTACGTCCTGATCAGCCGCTCCCACCGGGTTTGGCCACCCGTCCAAGTGTATTCGCGAAACGATCGTCCCATTTGAGACTGACTCTTCTGGGACAGCGCGCACGTTATATGGGTGTAGCAAGGGAGACCATCGACATGACGACGACGCGTCCGGATGCGGAGTTGGGGAACGGCGAACTGCTTACCCTGCGTTCGACCCTGGTCGAGGCAGCGGGGGACGGCGGCGAGACGATGCGGGTGCTGTTGGCGCCCTGGGGGCTTGTCGAGAGCAGCTCGGGGACGTTTGTGCTGGACGGCGAATCGGCCGAGCTGGTCGTGCGGGCGTTCGAGGCGCAGGGCGTCGATCTGCCCGTCGACTACGAGCATCAGACGCTCGGCGGCGAGTTCGCGTCACCGTCGGGTCAGGCCCCGGCCGCGGGGTGGATCCGGCGGCTCGAGGTGGTCGACCGGGAAGGGCTGTACGGCCACGTGGCCTGGACGCCGGGCGCGGCCGAGCGGCTGGCCGCACGGGAGTATCGCTACGTTTCGCCGGTGGCCCTCGTGCGCAAGCGGGATCGCAAACTAACCGCGCTGCATTCAGCGGCGCTGACCAACAAGCCGGCCATCATCGGCATGCGGCCGATCGTGAACCGGCAGGACCTTCACCGTGCAAAGGAGACCCCAGTGATGGAAGACAAGCTGGACGCGCTGCGCGATGCGCTCGTGCTGGAGGAGTCGGCGGGCGCCGAGGCGGTGCTGGTGGCGGCGACGGAACGCATCGAGATGCTGACCGCCGATCTGGCTCGACGGCGGGCCGAGGAGCTTGTGGGCCGGGCGATGCAGGCGGGCAAGCTGACCGAGTCGCAGCGCGAGTGGGCAACGGCGCTGGCCATGAAGGACCATGGGGCGTTCGAGGCCTGGGAGGCGGCGGCGCCGGTGGTGGTCGCGACCGGGCGGACCGAGCCGCCGGACGACGCGGCGGATCACGATCGGAGCGAGCGGGTCGTCGTGGCCAAGGCGCGGCATGAGTTCCGCAGCCATCCGGAGCTGGAGCTGATCACGAGCGAGCAGGCGTACGTCGACGATGCGCTGCGCGAGGCGCGGTCGCAGTTGGCTCCGTGTGCGTAGCGTCGGGTGCCACTGGCAGCTTGTCTGCCAGTGCCCTTGCTGCAGAACACGGGCGGACAAGCCGCCCGTGGCACCCCGCGTGGAGCAATTCTCGCAACTGCGAGGTAGCGGCCGGCGCCTCGCCGGCCGGGGGGCGGCGGGGGGGCCGCGCGGGCGAGGGGGGGGGGGGCGC
>CAYMME010000697.1:0-3601 GCA_964391465.1 uncultured Planctomycetales bacterium | reverse complement strand
GACTCGAGCCGATCCCGGACCGACTCGTGGTGTTGACGTTCGACGACGCGGTGGTCTCGCACTACACCGTCGTGAGGCCGATCCTGAAGCGCTACGGCTTCGGGGCCACGTTCTTCATTTCCGAGGGCTTCATCAAGGACGACAACCGGGCCGAGTACCTGAGCTGGAAGCAGATCGCCGAACTGCACGCCGACGGGTTCGAGGTCGGCAATCACACTCGCGACCACATGGCCGTGAAGGCCGAGAATCTCGGCAAGCTCCCCGAGCAGCTCGAGGCCATCGACGCGAAGTGTAAGGCCCACGGCATCCCGAAACCGACGACGTTTGCGTATCCCGGCAACACGATCGATCGCGGCGGATTCGAAGTGCTGCGCAAGCACGGCATCAAGTTCGCCCGTCGCGGCGGCGCCCCCGAACACCCGTACAAGGAGGGCAAAGGCTTCGCCTATGAGCCCGGGAAGGACCACCCGCGGTTGATCCCATCGGCCGGCGACGCCCGCCCGTTCTGGACGCTCGAGGACTTCAAGCGGGCCGTGCACCAGGCCCGCGACGGTCGGATCGCCGTGCTCCAGTTCCACGGCGCGCCCGACAAGGAGCACCCGTGGGTCCACACGCCGCCCGAGCGGTTCGCCGAGTACATGAAGTACCTGCACGACAACGACTACAAGGTCATCGCGCTCCGCGATTTGGCCAAGTACGTCGATCCCAAGATCACACCCAAGGACCCCGACGCGATCATCAAGACGCGCAAAGCCAGGCTTGCCGACGCCGCCCGTAGCCAATAATCCGGGCCCTCCCAACGTACATCGGGACAAGCGAGCGGGTCAGGTTGATCGCGGATTGCGGAGTGCGGAATGCGATGCCGACACCCGAGCGCCGATCCGTCGCGCACGCCTCAATTCGTCCCCGGTTCCGGGGGCCAGGATTGGTAGCGGCGGCGGTGGGCTTCGACGAGGAGGCCCAACGTGTCGAGGTGGCCGACGAGGGCATCGACGCGGCGGTCGACGATGCACTCGCGGAGCACGCTCTGACGCAGTTCGACCTCGTCCTGCGGTAGCATGTGGAAGGCAACGAGGTCGGCCACGTCGCTCAGCGGCATATCGCTGGCGACCCATTCGAGGCAGCGCTCACCCTCGGGCATGGTGTCGAACGGCGTCTGACGAAGGATCTCGCCGAGCGTGGTCCGCTTCTCGCCCGCGGTCATGGGCTCGTCGATGGCGGCGAGGTCGCCGAGCAGGTCGAGTTCGGCCCGGCGGTAGCTGCCGTGACGGTCCTCGGAGCGAATGCGGGCTCGGTCCTGACCCCGCACCAGCAGGTTGTACCGCCCGTCGTCGAGTCGCTCGTGGCGCAGAATCTCACACAGGCAGAGGGTCTGATGGATGGCCGCGTGGTTGGTGTAGTACTTCTCCTGGTAATCGCCCTTGAGCAGGGCCATCGCCAGCAGCCCCGGTGCCTCGGGCTCCGCCTGGGCCAGGATGTTGTCGGTCATCTCCTTGTACCGCGGCTCGAAAACGTGCAGGAACTGCACCGCCCGCGGGAACATGACCAGGTTCGGCAGCGGGAAGACCGGCACCACGGGCTCGAAGGGTGTCCAGGCGGCGTCACTCATTGCTATATTTTATCCAGTCGGCGGGGCGATGGCGAGCGGGGAGGAGGGTTCAGGGTTCAGGGTTCAGGGAATGCATCACTCCATTTCGGCGGCCTTCCCCGGCGAGAGCCCGCAGGGTGAGTCGAGCGGTGTAGGGTGGGTCGCGACCCACCTGCTGTCGTAATGCCTAATGTCGAATGACGAATGACGAAGGCAGGAGACAGGAGACGGAAGACAGGAGTCAGAATACGGCATTCTCACTTCCCGCCCCCTCCGCGTGACCTCAATTCGCGTCGGACCGTCCGCGGCCGGGTTTGGCAGACGAACGGATCAAGAACCCCCCTCGATTCGTCATTCGACATTCGTTATTCGCCCCCCCCCCATCCTTCATCCTTCATCCATCATCACCACCCGCTCCACGGTTGACCTGTGTCCCGCTTCGTGCCATGGTCGCTGCGAGGAGCACCATGCGCGACGAAGAGCCTGTCATCCCGCTGACTCCGGAGGTGCTCCTGTCGGCCTACGCCCAGGGCATCTTCCCCATGGAGATCGACGGGCGGATCCGCTGGCTGAGCCCGGACCCGCGCGCGATCATCGAGTTGGACGACCTTCGCGTGTCCCGCTCGCTGCGGCAGGTCGTGCGGCAGGGGCGGTTCGAGGTTCGCGTGAGCAGTGCGTTCGAGGCCGTGGTGCGAGCGTGCGCCGACCGCCCCGACGGCACGTGGATCAACGAGGAAATCGTCACCGGCTATACCCGCCTGCACCGGCTCGGGTTTGCCCACTCGGTCGAGACCTACTTCGAAGACGAATTGGTCGGCGGTCTCTACGGTGTGGCCCTGCGCGGCGCGTTCTTCGGCGAGTCGATGTTCCACCGGACCACCGACGCCTCGAAGGTCGCGCTCGTGCACCTGGTCCAGCGGCTGCGCGATCGCGGCTACACGCTGCTCGACATCCAGTTCGTCACCGACCACCTACTCCAGTTCGGCGCCCGGGAGATCACCCGCGACGAGTACCTGCGCCGACTAGAGGAAGCGCTGATTGCGCCCTGCCGTTTCATGGACTGACGCGAAGCGTATGTTGTCCGTCCCCCACCCTTCGCAAACTGCAGCGAAGGATGGGGCACCCGTGCAGCGCGCGGAATGACGAAGTCCGAATGACGAATCGAAGGGTGCCCTCTGTCCCTCCGTCCCTACGTTCCTTCCTCCCCGCACGCACACGGCGGCCGCGGCGTCGGCAGGCCCTCGCCGTTCCAGCCGCCGGTGCCATCCGGCTCCGTTCCTTCGCCGCTCGTGCCGTGCCAAATCTGCCCGAGCGCGGTCGCGTCGTTGAGGTTCATTTGTCCGTCGCCGTTGAGGTCGCCCAGGCGAGGACGCTTGTCCCCGACCCACTCGAACCGAAACCCGTCGGCGTCGGCCATGCTGAGCTGACCGTCCTGATTGCAGTCGCCGGGCAGGTGGCCGAGTTGGAAGCACAGCACCGACCGCGCCGCGGTCGCGCTCTCGACCGTCAGGGCGATCGTCGTCCACGCGCCGACCTCGATCGGCCCCGTGAGATCCACGCGGTACGCACCGGCGCCTTCCAACGGCGTCATGCCGGTCACGTCGGGTGCCGGCTGCGCACCGGTCGACGTCGTGCACGCGTCGAGCAGCGTCACCGGCTCGCTGACCAGGATCACTACCGAGTCGCAGGCCGCATGCTTCGACATCGGTGAGACGTACGCCCACGGATGCGGTCCCACGTCGCCCTCGACGTGGATCAGCTCCGGGGCGGCCGCGAACCAGTAGCCGGCCGTGAGCGTGAAATCGTCGCCCGCCATCTCCGCCGCGTCGGCCTGCCCGATGGTGGCCGACAACTCGAAGTCGTCGCCGACAATCACGCCGCCGCCGCCGTCGACCGTCCACCAGTCGAGCGTAAGGTCGTCGGCGGAAACCGCTCCCGCGGAAACGATCAGCAGTGTCAAGGATGATCCCTTCGTAAAAACCCCCTCGTTTTCGAGCGAAGGGACACTTGGCG
>CAYMME010000696.1:0-3607 GCA_964391465.1 uncultured Planctomycetales bacterium | reverse complement strand
CCCGCTGGCTTCCTTGACTCGATCGCTCGGTCGACAATAGCATGAAGTGAGTGCGGTTCCCGTCGATCGTCAAACAGATGGGGCGGATATGTTCAGCGGCATCATCGAAGGCACGGGTGAGGTGCAGTCTGTCGTCCCGGGAGACGGTGCGTCCCGACTGACCATCGACCTCGGATCGCTTCGTGATGCCTGGACAGACCTTGCCCTCGGCGCAAGCGTGGCCATCGACGGCGTGTGTCTGACCGTGTCCGCAATCGACGGTCGCCTGGTGACGTTTGATGTTGTCGCCGAAACGTTGCGGTGCTCCACATTGGAGCAGCGCATGCCCGGGGATCGCGTGAACCTGGAGCGATCTCTGCGCGCCGGCGCCCCGATTGACGGACACTTCGTTCAAGGGCACGTCGACGGCATCGGCACTGTCCTGGGGCTCGAGGTGGACGGAGCAGACTACCGCCTGTCTGTGGCCCCCCCTGCCGAGATGATGCCCCACATGGTGCCCAAGGGTTCCGTTGCGGTGGACGGAGTGTCGCTGACGATCGCGACAGTCGGCAGCGATCACTTCAGCGTGGCGCTGATTCCGACCACGCTCTCCTGGACGACGCTGGGGCGCCGCGGCGTGGGCGATACCGTCAACGTGGAGACGGATGTACTCGTACGGACGGTGGTCCGGCTGTTGCAGAGCGCGAAGGACGAGGGCGATGTCACGCTCGACACCCTTCGCCGGGCGGGGTTCCTGTGAGCAATGGTACTGCGCACCAACCCGATCGATTCGCCAACGGTCCTCCGCGTATCGGGATCACGATGGGCGATCCGGCCGGCATCGGGGCCGAGGTCATCGTCAAGGCGCTCGCCGATCCTGCGATTCGCACGCTGGGGCGGTTCACGGTGTACGGTTTGGACGAGATTCTCGCGTACGCCGCGGGGGCGGAGGAGATCAATCCGTTCTGGTATCGCCTGCCCGCGGAGCAGGTCCAACGGGTCGAGCGCGGCGTCGTCGTGGCCGACTTCGATGAGCTTGACGCACCCGGTCCGGCGGTTCGCACGGACACCGCCGAGGGGGGCATTGCGTCGCTTCGCTTCCTGGACGCGGCCATCGCGGCGCTGAAGAACAACGAGATCGATGCCGTTGTCACCGCACCGATCAGCAAGACCTCGTGGCGGCTGGCCGGCTGCCGGTTTCCCGGCCATACGGAGCTGTTCGCCGAGGCGTTCGGCGTCCGCAAGCGCGTAACCATGGCCTTCGTCGGCGGAGGGTTGCGTGTCGCATTGGTCTCGGCCCATGAAGCACTGTTCGACGTACGGAACTCGTTCACCATCGGTCGCGTTCACCAACCGATCGACCTGTTGCACCAAGCGTTGCATGACTGGTTCGGGCTGGAGACGCCGCGCATCGCGGTGGCCGGGTTGAACCCACACGCATCCGAGAACGGGCAGTTCGGCGACGAAGAGCGGCGAATCATCGAGCCGGCCATCGTGATGGCCCGGGAGAACGGCATCTGCGTCGAGGGTCCCTTCCCCGCGGACACCGTGTTCCTGGAAGCCATGAAGGGGCGGTTTGACGGCGTGGTCGCGATGTACCACGACCAGGGCCTGATCCCGGTCAAGCTCACGGCCTTCGACTCTGCCGTCAATGTGACGCTGGGGCTGCCGGTGATCCGCACCTCCGTCGATCACGGCACCGCGTTCGACATCGCGGGCCGCAACCGGGCCAGCGCCGGCTCCATTCGGGCGGCAATCCAACTCGCAGCCCAACTCGCACCGACGCGGGCCCAAGCCCAAGCCCTCGCGGCCGCAGAAGCCTGATCGTCCCCGTCTTTCGCACCTTCTCCCCTCTTCGCTCCGGCAGCCCGGTCGAGGCGTGCTTCCTGGGTCTCCGGCCCGGGCAGAAGCCCCGCTGCTCGCCGTACCTCCCTTTAGCAGAATAGCCTCTGAGAAAGCACCATCCGGCTTGACAACTGGAACTGCCGTATTATACTTCTGTAAGAAACGCTCGTATGAGGACGTATCCATGCCACAGGTGTCAGCCAAGGCGGAGCGAACCCGGGAGAGGCTGATCGAGGCCGCAGGCGAAGTCTTCGCCGAAAAGGGCTTCCGGTCGGCCACCATCCGCGACATTGTAAAGCGGGCTGGGGCGAATCTGAATGCCGTCAATTACCACTTTCGGGACAAGGAAGGGCTCTACCTGGCCGTGATCGAGTACGCTCATCACCGCGCCGAAGGGGCCGGTCCGCCTGAACACGTGACGGCAGCAGAGGGAGACCCGGAGCAGCGGCTTCGCACGTTTGTGCATGCGCTTCTGCGGTGGGCGTTCTCGAAGGATCAGAAGGCCTACCACGCACAGATCATGGCCCGCGAGATCATCGAGCCGACGGGCGTTCTCGACGTCGTGATCGATCGGTTCATCCGTCCGAGATTCGAGGCGATGCTCGCCATTCTCCGGGACTTGGTCGGGCCGGACGTGCCCCGACAGAAGATCGAGCTCTGCGTGGAGAGCCTCATCGGCCAGTGCATTCACTTCGTGCACGCGCGGCCGGTCATCAGCCGGATCATGCCGCAATTCACTTATACGCCCGAGAACGTCGAGATGATGGCGGACCACGTTGCGGACTTCACGTTGGCGGCAATCAGGCAACTGTACGGCAGCAAGAGATGATCGCCAGACGAACAGGGTTGCTCGCATTGATGATCGGCGCCGTGGCGTGCGGCACCGGCTGCACGGCGTTCCTCCCGAAGCGAGATTCGCCTCCTGAGGGCCGGATCCCGGAGACGTACGCGGTCGACGATGCCGAGGCGGCTCGGCCGGACCGCTGGTGGGAAGTCTTCGAGAGCAACGAACTCAACGCGTTGGTGGACGAAGCACTTGGCGAGAACCTCACGATGCGGCAGATGTGGGCGCGACTCGACCAGGCGCGATCGACGGCAATCCAAGCGGCTTCGGCCCTCTATCCGGAATTGTCGCTGGAAGGAGGGGCGAGCTATGACCGCAGCGTCAGCACCGTAGAGGGGGCATCCTCACCGTCGTTGAAGTCGCAGCTCGAGGATGCGGTGATCAGCGGCGTGCAGCAGGGAATCAGCCAAGGCCTGAGCGGTCAGACCGCTACGGCCGATCAGGGCGGCCTGGGCGGTCTCGGCTTGGGCAGTGCGCAGACCTCGGGCACCGAGAGCCAGAGCGGTCAGGTCACGACGGAGACGAAGCAGTTCGGCCTGTCGCTCGCGGCCAGCTACGAATTGGATCTGTGGGGCCGCATCTGGTCGGGGCGGCAGGCGGCGGGGCTGGATCGGGAGGCGTCGCGCGAGGACGTGGAGTCGTCGGCCATGACGCTGGCGGCCGAGATCGTCGATCGATGGCTGCAGATCCTGGAACAACAGGAGCAGATGAGCCTCCTCGCCGAGCAGCTCGCGACCAACCGGACATACCTCGAGCTGATCGAGCTTCGTTTTCGCAAGAGCCAAGTGTCGGCGCTGGATGTCTACCAACAGCGCCAGGTTGTGGCTGAAGTCGAGAAGCAGATCCCGTTGGTCGAAGCCCGAGAGCAGCTCCTCCGTCACGAGGTGGCCGTGCTGCTGGGCAAGCCGCCGGTGGCTGAACTCGCGCTGGGGATGCATG
>CAYMME010000695.1:0-3616 GCA_964391465.1 uncultured Planctomycetales bacterium | reverse complement strand
GGATTTCGATGAGAAGCCGATCAGCTATCGAACCTCGCCGACCAACGATCCGGTCGCGCAGCTTCAGAAGCGGCTCGACGCCGGCGAGGTCAAGCTGAGGTTCGACGACAGGCACGGCTACCTGCGTTCGGCGCTCGAGCTACTGAACATGCCGGTGTCATCGCAGATGCTGGTTTTCTCGAAAACGAGCTTCCAGCTTCAGCGGATCGGACCGCAAGCGCCGCGGGCGCTGTATTTCTCCGACGACGCGTATCTGGGCTGGGTGCAGGGCGGCGAGGTGATGGAGGTTACGGCCGTCGATCCGAAGCAAGGTGCGATCTTCTACTCCCTCAGCCAGAAGCAGACCGACCGGCCGAGGTTCGAGCGGCACGTCGACGCTTGCCTGCAATGCCACGCGTCACCGCTGACCCGCGGGGTGCCCGGGCACCTGATACGGTCGGTCGTCCCCGACGCCGATGGCATGCCGATCCTCAAGGCGGGCACACACCGCATCGATCACACGAGTTCAGTGAAAGACCGCTGGGGTGGATGGTACGTCACGGGCACACACGGCAAGCTGCGTCACATGGGCAACGTCGTCTCGCGCGACAAGGACTACTCCACTCCGCTCGACACCGAAGCGGGCGCGAACGTGACCGACCTGAGCGGCCGTATCGAAACGGCGCCCTATCTCAGCGGCCACAGCGACATCGTGGCCCTCATGGTCATGGAGCATCAGGCGCACCTGCACAACTTGATCACGTTCGCGAACTACCAGACGAGAACGGCGCTGCGCAGTCAGAAGGTGGTCAACGACATGCTCGGCAAGCCCAACGACGAGCTGACCGCCTCGACCCAGGCGCAGATCAAGCACGCCGGTGAGCCTGTCGTGAAGTACATGCTGTTCGTCGACGAAGCGGAGTTGGACGGGGCGATCCGCGGCGTGTCGGGCTTCGCCGACCAGTTCGCGGCTCGCGGACCGCGCGACGGACAGGGCCGGTCATTGCGGGACCTGGACCTGACGGGGCGGCTTTTCAAGCACCCGTGCAGCTACCTGATATACTCGGATGCCTTCGACGGCCTGCCCGGCCCGATGAAGGACTATGTGTACCGGCGTCTGTGGGAGATCCTCAACGGCCGCGACGACAGCGATGACTTTCTGCATCTGTCGCGAGCCGACCGGCGGGCGATTCGTGAGATCCTGCTCGACACGAAACAAGGACTCCCCGCAACCTGGAAACCAAGCGAGAGTACCCGTGCAAGAAGCTAACGATGCAATGCGATCGGGCGGTGCGATTGAGAGCGTAAACGAACTCGAGGAGGCGCTTTCTGCACCGACCCCGGCCTTGGTCGAGGATCTCGCCGCGCTCGACGGCGACGTCTTGGTCCTTGGCGTAGGGGGCAAGATGGGACCGAGCCTCGCCCGGCTCGCCCGCCGGGCGTTCGATGCGGCCGGTCTGAACCGGAGCGTAATCGGCGTGGACCGATTCCCTTCGCCGGAGGTCGCGGCGGAACTGAACGAGCACGGGATCGAGACAATCACCTGCGATCTGATCGACCCCGACGCCGTCGAGAAGTTGCCGGACGCACCCAACATCGTCTACATGGCCGGCCGCAAGTTCGGCTCGTCCGACAATCAGGCGCTGACGTGGGCGATGAACACATACATGCCCGCCCTCGTGGCCCGCCGGTATCGGCGTGCGTCGATCGTGGTCTTCTCGTCGGGGAACGTGTACCCGTTCGTGTCGGTGGCGGACGGGGGCGCGAAAGAGACCGACCCGGTCGACCCGGTCGGCGAATACGCGCAGTCGGTGCTCGGCCGGGAGCGAACGTTCGAGTACTTCAGCGGTCTCTCCGGGGCGAAAGTCACGATCCTGCGACTCAACTACGCGGTGGAGCTGCGCTACGGCGTGCTGGTCGATATCGCCCAGCGCGTTCATGGTCGTATCCCGGTCGACGTCCGCATGGGTCACGCCAATGTCATCTGGCAGCGCGACGCCAACGAAGTGGCGCTGCGGGCCCTGTCGCGATGTGCGAGTCCGCCGACGATCCTCAACCTGACCGGGCCGGAAACGATCTCGGTCCGGAACGTGGCCGAGCGGTTCGGGGAGCGGTTCGGCGTCGAGCCGATCTTCGAAGGGCAGGAGGCACCGACGGCCCTGTTGAACGACGCGTCACGCTGCCATGAGTGGTTCGGACCGCCGACCGTGAGCCTCGATCAGGTCATCGCCGGGATCGCTCACTGGATTTCCCTCGGCGGTGCGACGTTGGGCAAGCCGACCCACTTCGAGCAACGAGACGGCAAGTTCTGACCCCCACACCAGGAGCCCGCGCAAGCGCTCCCCTACGGGTCGCCGCTAAACGACGTTCTGCCCTCCCCACACGAGGAGACCTTGTTGTGTCCAAGTTCCCGATGCCCCCGACGGACGTACTCGACGCGCTGCAACGCGGGTTGGTCATCCCGGCGCACCCGTTGGCCCTCACGGCCGAGCGCACGCTCGACGAGCGCAGGCAGCGCGCCTTGACGCGCTACTACACGGCCGCCGGCGCCGGCGGCGTCGCCGTGGGCGTGCACACGACGCAGTTCGAGATCCACAATCCGAAGGTCGGGCTCTACCGCCCCGTACTGGAGTTGGCCGCCGAGACGGTGGCCGAGGCGGAGGGTGATCGCGAACACCCGATCGTCAAGATCGCCGGCCTGTGCGGGAACACCGAGCAGGCGGTCGCCGAGGCGCAGCTTGCGTCGGAGTTGGGCTATCATGTCGGCCTGCTGAGCTTGTCGGCCATGCGTGAGGCGTCGGACGGGGCACTGCTCACTCACTGCCGGGCCGTGGCCGAGGCCATTCCCGTCTTCGGGTTCTATCTGCAACCGTCGGTCGGCGGCCGTCGGCTTGGGTTCGACTTCTGGGCACGGTTCGCCGAGATCGAAAACGTGGTGGCGATCAAGATCGCCCCGTTCAACCGCTACCAGACGATCGACGTGGTGCGAGCCGTGATCGCGGCGGGTCGGCACGAGGAAATCGCGCTGTACACCGGCAATGACGACAACATCATTGCCGATCTGCTCACCGCCTTCGAGTTCCCCTGCGGCGACAAACGCGTGAGGATGCGCATCGTCGGCGGCTTGCTGGGGCACTGGGCGGTCTGGACGCGCAAGGTCGTCGAGATTCTCGATTTCGTCCGCTTGGCCGTCTCACGCGGCGAGGAGCCGCCTGGGCTGTTGACCCTCGGGCTGCAGGTCACCGACGCCAACGCGGCGCTGTTCGACCCGGCCCATGATTTCGCAGGCTGCATCCCCGGTATCCACGAAGTCCTGCGCCGCCAGGGGCTACTCGAGGGACGATGGTGCCTCAACCCCGAAGAAGACCTCTCGCCCGGCCAGCTCGAAGAGATCGACCGCGTCTGCGCCGCGTACCCGTACCTCAACGATGACGAATTCGTAGCGGCCAACCTCGACGAGTGGCTGCGGTAGTCGTTTGGTCCGCACGGCGGACCCTACACGCTGCCCCGGAGGGGCAAAGGACCGTAGCCACGCGTGGAGCGAAGCGCAACCCGTGGTTTCAATCGGCCGGATAACCCGCCGCCCCGGAGGGGCGCGTGAGCCGCAGCGGCTCGGGATTGAGTCTACCACGGAGCG
>CAYMME010000694.1:0-3628 GCA_964391465.1 uncultured Planctomycetales bacterium | reverse complement strand
CCCGGCAGGGGCGGACGAACGCATGGGCGGCGCGCGTCCGCCCCTGCCGGGGCGGAACGCTTTCGGGACCCGCCAACCAGGGGTTCCGCTTCGCTCCACCCCTGGCTACGATCGCTGGCCCCTCCGGGGCCGGCATTTCGCTGTCTCCCCTTTCTCTTCGTCAGCGCGCCGTGGGGTTGGGCACCGAGGCTATTCACCAACGAGTCTCTCGATGTCTTCGCGGGAGAGCGTGAACACGTCCATGTCCTTGGTAACGACGCCGAGATTCACCAGGCACTCGGTGAACAGCTCGCGGGTCCGTCGCTCGAGGGCCTGGCTGCCCAGGTCCGTCATGACCCGCAGGATGTGCTGACCCTTGCGCACGTGCGTGCGTTCGTCGGCCCGGATGTAGTCGGCGATGTGGGCGACGATTGCATCGTCCTTCTCGTAGGCCGTGTCGATCAGGTCGTTGATCGTCTTGAGCACGCCGACCTCGCCGAACAGGTTGATCTCGGCCATGGCATACTCGGGCTCCATCGGCCCGCGGCAGGTCGAGCTGATGAGCCGGTTGGGCAGCTCGAACGGATCGTAGCCCTCGGCCAGCATGACCTGATGACCGATCTCCGTGTGCCGAGCCTCGTCCCAGGTGATGCGGGCGAGATCATACTCGGCCGGGAAGTCCTGGAAGCGAATGTCCCACAGGAACGTACCGAACGCCTCGATCGCGTCGACCTCGTCGCGCTGCGAGCGGACGAAACGCAGCCGCGCACTTTCATAAGTGTCGGGCGGGAACCGCGGCTCCGGGTCGGCCACGTCGTGGTCGCCGGTGTGGGTGAAGGTGTCGAACCGCACGTCGCGCAGCGGCACGGTCGTACGCTCGAACGGTTTCGCGTCGCTGCGCATCGGCGTAGGCTCGTCGTTGCGCGGCTCGGCCCCGGTCACGCCGCCGATGCTGCCGAGCAAGCGCTGCAGGTGCCAGTGCCATTTCGCGAGCCGGCTCTCGTCGATACCGCCTTCGACGTAGGCCTCGATGGCGGCCTCGGCCCATTCGAGCATCGGTGCGTAGTCGAGGCCGATGCGCTGCAGGTCACGAATCGTCGGCACATCGGTGACCGCGTCGGTGTCGTCGATGTGATGCCGGTACGCGACTTCGAGCGCCCGCCCCGCCACCTGATGCACGCCGACGAGCAACTCCGGCGCGTCGGCCGCACTGAGCATCTCCTCGATGAACCGGTCGATCTCTGCGTCGCGATACCCGTCGACCTCGGCCGGCTTGCGCTCCTGCTCGAGCAGCCGCCGCCGAAGCTGGTGGGCCGCATCGGCGTGGTAGAAGATGTGCCGACCGGTCTCCAACAGCACCTCGAACTCGGCGATGCCCAGCGTCCACGCCCCCAGCGCCTGGGCCAGCCGCCGCTCGAAGTAGAAGAAACGCAACAACCGGCGGCTGTTCTCCTCGACGGAGAACTTGCCGCCCAGCCGCCGCCGATCGCGCGGGAACCGATACGGATAGGCCTGGGCCCGATCCCGGGCGGCCGCCCGTGCCTCCGGCCAGGAGACGACGGGAAACTCGCCCGAACGGTAACTGCCGTTCGTCCCGGCCGGCGCAGATGGGGACTTCGATGACATGATGCGTGACTCCTGTTTCGCATCTCGCCGCGCACGCCAAGCAACGCGCGGGACGCGATCGATGCGACCGATGGTTTTGGGAGGACACTACCGGCAGTGTCCACGGCCCGAAACTTCCCCTTCCTCCTCCGTCAACACACCATGATAAGGAGACCCGCCACGCGCTTCAAACACGTGCGGTCCGGCCCGTCGTCCGGCGGTGTGCGCCGGAATCCTGGCGGCGTCACAGTGCGTACCACCGCGCGGTGGAACCCGGGGAGCAGGACAACGCATATGCCCCATCGGGGCATCGGATCGTAGCCGGGGGTGGAGCGCAGCGGAACCCCCGGTGGGTGACGAAACCGATGATTCCCGCCCCGAATGGGGCGGAGGAATGCGTGACTCGCGCGGCCATGCGGCGTTCCTCTGCCCCTGCCGGGGCAGTCTGCGATGTCACACGCAGATCCAGGGGCTCCGCTGCGCTGCGCCCCTGGCTACGATCCTGCGCCCCGTTCGGGGCGAGAACCGAAACCACCACAATCGAGGCGCACACCCTCGTCCGGCGGTGGGCGGGGCACTTCGCGACGCACAACCGGGTGTCTCGTTTCGTGGCGCGCCTGGTTGGGCCCTGGCTTTCACTCGAGTTCGGCAAGGGCTTCGAGGCAGCGATCGATTTCTTCGGAGGTGTTGTAGTGGAGCAGGCCGATCCGGACCATGCCGTCGGGTTCCAGGCCGAGGGCCTCGGTCAGAGGCAGGGCGTAGTAGTTTCCGTGCCAGACGAAGATGCCTCGCTCGGAGAGGTAACTGGCCACTTCTCGTGACGGGTGCCTGGCGTGCGTGAAGCTGACCGTGGGCACCCGCGCGTCGAGTTGCTGCGCGTCGGCGTTTCCCCAGACCTTGATGTCCGGTAGTCGTCGCAGGCCTTCGAGCAACTGGCACACCAGCATGCGCTCATATTCACCGATGGCGGCGTAGGCCGCGACCAGGGCGCTGCGGCGGTCGCCCGCCTCGGGCGCCACGCGGCGTCCGAGCGTTTCGAGATAGTCGATCGCGGCGCGAGCGCCGGCGATGCCCTCGTGGTTCTGCGTGCCCGTCATCCACCTACCGGGCAGGTCGTCGGGTGCCGGTCGCAGCTTGTACGCCGGCAGCTCCGTCATCAGCGGCCGCCGCCCCCACAGGACGCCGACGTGCGGGCCGAAGAACTTGTAGGCAGAGCACGCGAGGTAGTCGCAGCCCCACGACGACACGTCGATCGCTGCGTGCGGCGCGTAGTGGACGGCGTCGAGGAACACCTGCGCCCCGACTCCGTGGGCCATCTCGACGATCTCGCCCACGGGCAGGATCGTCCCCACCGCGTTGGATGCGCAGGCGACGGCAACGAGTCGTGTGCGGTCCGAGAGCTTCGCCCGCAGGTCTTCGAGATCGAGCGGGCAATCGTCCGGCCGGACGGCCACCACCCGCACCGCCGCTCCGGCGTCACGGGCGGCCAGCACCCACGGTGTGAAGTTCGCGTCGTGCTCGATCCGTGTGACCACAACCTCGTCGCCCGGCTTCCACGTTCGCGAAAGAGCCCGGCTGAGTGCGAGCGTGAGCGTGGTCATGTTCGGCCCGAACGCCACCAGGTCCGGGTCGTCGGCCCCGAGCAGATCGGCGACGGCCCGGTGCGCCCCGTCCAGCATGGCGTCGCTCTCGATGCTCGTGGCAAACACGCCGCCGTGATTCGCGTTGGTCTCCGCCAGATACCGCCCGACCGCGTCGATGACGCATTGCGGAACCTGACTGCCGGCGGGTCCGTCGAAGTAAACGGCCGGCCGCCCCGCAACCTCACGGGCCAGCGCCGGGAACTGCCGACGGCACCACGTTACGTCCAGTGTGTTGGCCATGGCCTTGTCACTCGATTTCGACGCGTCGCGACACTGCGCCAGCATAAGCGAACGGCCCACGAGCCGGGAGCGCACGCCGCGCCGGGTGCGCCACGTCCTCACGCAGGGAAAAAGGGGATAAGTCCGAATGCCATTAAGTCAAGCAAGGCACGCCCGTAAGT
>CAYMME010000693.1:0-3634 GCA_964391465.1 uncultured Planctomycetales bacterium | reverse complement strand
CACGAACAGGACCGGATCGGTCGGCTCTGCCTTGGGGGCCAGGGCCGTGGCCAGGTAGCCGGTCTGGCCTTCGAAACGCGTGGTGCCGGGCTTGCCGTCGACAAGCAACAGGGGCACCTCCCGGCGCGCAGTCACGGCCACGTAGCGCGTGTTGTCAAACGAGAGCGCATCAGATTCGGATCCGCTCAGGACGAGCTCGAGCCGGTGCGGCCCGGGCGCGGAGAATCGCAGCGCGAATGGCACGGCCTTCGTGCCGACCGGGTTGATGGTCGGCAACGCGATCGTCCGCACGACGCGCTGGTCGCTTCGGATCTGAAGGGACAGGCCCGCCGCAGGGTCGCGCGAATGGTTGCTGACGCGCGCGACGAATGATGCCGGCTGCTCGATCCCGATCAGCCGCGTGCTGGCCGCTACGTCGGCGACGGCGAGATTGCCGCGCTGGTCGGCCCCGACCATGAGGATATTGAGGTCCGCCAGACCGGCCAGTCGCTTGGACGCTGCGGCGGCGCCGCCCGTCGCACCGGTTGCATCGCCGGCGGACTGTGCCCACATGGACCGCGTGTTGTCCGTCACGAGGTAAACGACACGGTTGCCCTGCGGGGCCTCGGATGCTTCCAGGATCGATGCCGCCCGCGCGAGCCCGCCCAGCAAGTCGGTCCCCCGTCGCGTTCGCTCGACGGCCGCCAGTTCCCGGTCCACGACCTGCGGGTCGTAGCACGCGCGCTCGAGGACCGCCCGGGCCGGCGCGGCCAGCGTAATCAGGCTCACGCCGTCGGCCGGATTGAACGACTTGACGAGCGACGAAGCCAGCGTACGGGCGTGGTCGAACGCAGTCCGGCCGTCACCGGAAGGCATGGCCATCGAGTACGAGTTGTCGAGCAGGATCACGCGGTGCACGGAGGTCCGGCCGAGGGCGCCGGCCAGCGGAGATGCCTCGAGCAGCGGGCGGGCGATGGCCAGGGCCATCATCAGCATGATCGCGCACCGCACGGCCAGCAGTAGGATCTGCTCGATCCGCAACCGCCGCGCGTCCCGCCGGTTCGCGGCGAGCAGGAAATCCATCGCCGCCCACTCCACGCACTTGAACCGGCGCCGGTTGAGCAAGTGGATGACGATCGGCAGCGCCGCGAGCCCGACTCCCGCCGCGGCAATCGCAGGATGGATGAAGCTCATGCCCGCACCCGTTGGGCGCTCCGGATGCTCGCGTCCCGCGTGGCCAGGTAAGCCGACAGGGCCACGTTCAACGGCGTCTTCGTACTGAACTGGGTGAAGTCGATGTGCATGTCACGACATCCGCGCCGGAGCCGCTCGGTGAATCGCTCCACCTCGCCCAGGTATCGCTTCCGCAGCGACCGCGGTTCGGTCAGCAGCCGACCGGTGCCCTCGAGCCCGTCGAACAGCGTCGTGCCCGAGAACGGAAACTCCAACTCCGCGGCATCCATGACTTGCAGCACGATGATGTCGTGGCGGCGAAAGCGTAGATGCTTGAGTCCCTCGAGCACTTCCTCCGCGTTGTCAAACACGTCGGAGATCAGCACCACCAGCGACCGGCGGGAGAGGCGATCGACCAGCTCGTTGAGCACGCTGCGCAGAGAGGTCTTCTTCGGCCCGATGCCGGCTTCCATCTCGTGGACCAGCGTCTTCCAATGAGCGGAATGATTCGACGGCCGGACGTACTGCGTGATCGCCTCGTCGAACAATGCCAACCCGACGCCGTCCTGCTGCTGGAGCGCCAGGTATCCCAGCGACGCGGCAACGGCCATCGCATATTCGTGCTTGCTCAGACCGACGGCGCCCGACCCGTAGCGCATCGACTCGGAGCAATCGACGACGAGCACGCAACTGAGGTTCGTCTCCTCCTCGTACTGCTTGATGTAGTACTTGTCGGTCCGACCCAACACCTTCCAGTCGAGGTGCTTGATGTCGTCGCCCTGCACGTACTCGCGATGCTCGGCGAACTCGACGTTGAACCCCTTGTAGGGGCTGCGGTGCATGCCGGTGACGTACCCCTCGACCACAAGCCGGGCGCGCAAATCGAGCGCGGAAATCTGCGCCAACGTCTGGGGGTCCAGATACTTGCGGTAGTCCTCAGCGGCCTCAGCCATGGTCAACTCATTATATGCTTATCGGTCTCACAACGCGCGCCGTGCCCGTGAACCCTGCAAGCGACTCTTCAAATCAGTCGCCCCCGCGCCGGGCGATCCCCGGCCGGCCAATCGGGGAATGGTACCGGTTCGGCTTCGTAGCAGCATCCTCACTTCGCCGCTTCCGGGAACATCCTGTTCCAGGAATCCTCCAGCGTGCTTGCTCGATAGATGGGGTAACCGAGATAGGCGCCGCGTACGTGCTTCGACTCCGGCACGAAGAGGGAGAGGCCGCACAGGCCTTCGCCGTCGCGTCCACGGTAGGAATGCGACTTGACGGTCACGATCAGCTTGTCGCGCACCCACTCCGAGAATGCCGTGAGCGGCTCGGTCGGTCGTTTGTTCTCGCGGTACGCGCTCTCCAGCCAACCGAGCAGGTCGTAGTATGTCTCGGTCTTGTAGCGAAAGCACGGTCGCATGCCTGCTACCGGCTCGAGCGTGCGTTCGTCATCGCCCAGCAAGCCTCTGACTACCGGATCGAGGCGGCGGGGAAGCTCCTGCAACGCATCACCATCCACACAGACGTAGCTGGTGAAGTGTCTGTCGTGCGACATGATTTGGCTCGCCAGGGGCGCTCCGGCCGTCTGCCGGCGGCTCGCGAGCCAGCGCAGGACGGGTTCGTAGTAGGTATTCGGAGCGCCGACCGACATCTGAGACGCCATGATGGCCTTGGCGGCGCCGCGAAAACTGTAGAGGTTCTCCAGCGATCCGCGCCCGCACTGCTGAAGGAAGAGCAGTTCCACTTCGCCGGACACATCGTTGCGGAACCCACGAAGTATCGGGCCGACCAATCGAGCGCTGAGCCACCGCTGCTTCCCGCTGTCGCCCGTGTATTCGTCCAGGCACATCTCATCCAGCCGGCCCCCGTGGTTCAGGAACACGACGGCGTAGTGCCGGGCGGGATGTGCGGCGGCCACCCAATCGAGATAGTCGCTCAGGACCTCCTCGGACGCGCTGTTGTCGGTGGTCAAGCGTTCTTCCGTCCTGCCTGCCGATGTGATGGTGTGTCGCCTGAGCCCGCCCGGGTCACGATCGTCGGACAGGACCGTCACCAGGAGGTCGCTTCGCTTCGCTCCCCGGGTCAACTGGTCGAGGATCACGGGGCCGCAGTGCTCGAGGTTGTTGTCGTACGACATGTAGTAGACGAGCACCCACTCGTGCTCGCCGTTGGACGGAAGCAGTGCAGGCGCTTGCTCACGTCGGAGCAAGAGGCCGGCCGCCAGCGCGGCTCCGACCAACAGGATGAGGTGTAAAACGCGACGACGCATGCCGAAACATCCAGCACTGTGGCCAGCCGCGATTATACACTCCGATCGTGCTTGGCCGCCGCTACGTCCGCGGAGCGTCGAGCCGAAGCCTTCCTTTGCCGAGCCCGCCGCGTATAATGGAGCTGCGCGAACTCAGGCATTTGGGTCCGGTGATGCCTCATCTCGACCCGAGTTGGAGGATGTGCAATGGCAAACGATCGTGTGACCCGGCGGAAGTTTGTA
>CAYMME010000692.1:0-3636 GCA_964391465.1 uncultured Planctomycetales bacterium | reverse complement strand
CCCCCCTCGACCCCCCTGCTAGCTTCATTCCCCTGGGGTTGGGGGCGGAGCGGGTCCGAGGTCGAGGCAATGTTCCGAATGGCCAGGAGTCTCTCGGAAAAACGGGGCAATCGATTCCACTGGAACCCTGAGCCAAGACAGAATCGTGCGCTCGTTGAACGGCGTTGCGATCCGCATCGGCGGCATGCTCGATCACGTGCACATGCTCGTACGTTGGCGCACGGACGAAACGCTCGCGACACTGATGCGCACGGTGAAAGCTCGCTCGTCCGCCTGGGTGCACGACACGCTTCCGTCGCTGCGAGCGTTCGCCTGGCAGGAAGGGTATGGTGCGTCGACCGTCAGCCAGTCACGGCTCTGCGCGGTCGAGGACTACATTGCGGGGCAGGCCGAGCACCATCGCCAACGGTCGTTCAAGGAGGAGTTCCTCGAATTCCTGCGCGCCAATGAGATCGAGTTCGATGAGCGATACATATGGGATTGACCGGCGAACGCAAGATGGACGGTGCGTGTTGTCGCGTGTTGAGCCCGCACAACGGCGCCTCCGCCCCTCGCGGGGCGGGGGAGGGACTTAACGACCGTCATACCACGGGTTGCGCTTCGCTTCACCCGTGGCTACGATCCGACGACCCTTCGGGTCGAGTAGAGGCGGCCGGGGCTCGAGTTCGGCGGTCTGGACGCGCAGGATACGAGGACGCGGGACGGATTGCTTCCGTTTCACGGTGCGTCTCGCGCGGGACGACGTAACGATCTGCACGCCGACGCGTCCGGGAAGGTCCGTGGGAGTCGCCGCATGACTGATCCGAGGGAAGAACAGATCGTTAAGGACATCGGTGAGTACGGATGGTCCGGCATCATCGTTGAGAAGGACGAAGAAGGCCCTGGCTTCGAATACACGGTTGGGTTGATGCTCACCTACGATCACCCGGAGGTGATCATCTTCGGACTGCCGTCACGGGCTATGCACGACATTCTCTGGTCGATCGTCTCGGACATTCACGAAGGCCGCGACTTCCGGGAACCTGGGCTCTACGAAGATATCACTGAGCACTTCGCGTGCGCGTTCCGTGCGGTCCATCCGAGTTGGCACACCGAGTATTTGGGCTATGCCATGTGGCACCGGCGAGAAGTGGGTTCGAATGGCGTCCTTGAGGTCATGCAATGTGTGTGGCCAGATGAGAGGGGCAGGTTCCCTTTCGACACGGGCTGCATGGCTGCAGTCGTCAGGGAGCAGCCGATTCTGCAGTCGGCTCGCCCAGTGTTATGAATGCCGGCGCGCCAAGACTGTCACCGGTCGTATTGAGCGGGCCGAGCGCGCGGCGGGGTTGGAGACGAGGAACGGCGTGCGTGGCGTCCTCACTTGTTTGTTGCGAGGTGACCGAATGGAACTGATCTTTCGCGTGATCGACTTCGTGAATGACTGGATCGACCGATACCACGCCCGAGGGCTCGCGACGGGTCCTACGTATGGCGAGCCTGCGTGGGAGGAGTTGCAGGAGGCTCTGGCGCACGGTGAGTGGCAGGCGGCTCGGGCCGCACTTGCGGCCTCGAGGGACGACTGGGGTCGCCGATCTGCGGCGGTCGCCGTGGCTGCCGAGTGCAAAACCGAACCGCCGTGGCTGGCCGAATGGATGCAGGCGGAGCCGGAGAGCGCCGAGCCGCACCTCGTCGCGGGCGCGGTTTGGACCTGCTTGGCGTGGGAGGCGCGGGGGGGCGGCTATGCCGACACCGTCACCGACCGGGGCGCGCAGTTGTTCTTCATGTGGTTGACGCGGGCGCGGAAGGCGCTTCTGCACGCGACGAAGCTGGCGCCGAACGACCCGACGCCCTGGGCGTGCCTGATCCCCGTCGGTCGCGGGCTGAGCCTTGGAATGGAGACGATGGAATCGTGTTTCCGCAAGGCCGTCCGGCGATACCCACAGCATTTCCGCGCCCACGAGCAATTGCTGCAATGCAAGTGCGAGAAATGGCACGGATCGCACAGTGAGATGTGGGACTTCGCCAACGAGGCCGTGCGGGCGGCGCCGCCGGGCAGTCCCGTGTGCGCGATGATTGCGGAAGCACACATCGAGCACGCGCTCAACGTTGCCCACGACGACGGCACCGACGATCCCGACAAGGCCTGGCATGCCTACTGGCGACGGCCGAGCGTCGAGCGTAGCCTCGTCGATGCATTCGTGAAGAGCCGCGCGCCCCCCCACCCCAACGAGGGCGCCCCCCCCCAGGCGGGCACTGGCATGGCCCTGGCGCAGTGGGGGGGCAGTGCCCGCAAGCCGGCGGGCGAGGCGTTGCGCCGAGTCGGCAAGCGGCTGACGATGCTGCCCTGGGCGTACCGACCGATGCCGGCCAGGACCCTTCGCCGCGCGCGTCGCGGGTGTCGCGTGGCATGACGGATGACGATGAACAACGGGACGCGTCACATCTTCAATCGCGGGGGAACGCGTTGAACCGTTCACCCGCAAACTGTCAACCGCCCATCATTGGCTCTCAGTGATCAGTCGCCGAGTATTGCACGTCGATTCCTTGATTCCTCATCCCGTTCCCCGATCCCTGTTCCCTCTCCTGCTATTCCAGCGCCGGGTACGTGCCGGTCGTGGCGTCCCAGCGATACCAGGGTGAGTAGTAGGTTGCGGTTCGCTCGCCCAGCCCGATGTCGTAGGTCAGCTCGAAGAAGACGTCGTACATTACGTTGAGGGTCGCGTCCAACGTTGCGGTGCCCACCAGCGACGCAACGACCGGTCCGATCACCACGCCGCCGTCGAGGGGTACCGTTCCGTCCGATTGCACCTCCACGCGGCCGGCGTTGAAGACGGTGCGCGGAACGGCGTCGGGTAGGATCTCACCGTCGATCTCGTCCGCGATGTCGATCTGGTACACCCCCCCGGCGGCGTTGATGTGCACCGCGGCGACGCCTTCACCCTGGACCCACACGCCGGCCACATCGGCTGTGGTTGCTCCGGCCGCCGCCGTGCTTGCGGCGCCGGGACCACTGAACGTTCCGTCCAGACTTGGAGCTGCGATAGCCAGTTCCCCAAGCGTTGTCGGTAGGGCCAGCCCGCTGCCCAATTCGGGTGCGGCTTCCGGCATCCCCACCAGGTGCACGAAGAACCCGAGCATGAGTCCGCATCCCGGCGCACACGCCAGGAGAGGCAGCAATAGCAGCATGGTCACCTGCGTTCGTCGCAGTCCGCGGACCGAGTGTCCTCGTGCCTTGGACGCCGCACGCGCTGACGAGAGCGCACTTCGTGTGATCGCGATCATCATGATTTCTCCTCATTCCCAGGGTTTGTGGTGAGTACGCTAACGCGCCTGCCTCGGTCACGCCATCGCTTGGCACGTTTTTGGAACTGATGCGGACCCGGTGAGTGGTCGATTTTTCTAGGCGGGCCGGCCTCGCCGTTCTGCCGGTGCGTCCGATAGTTGCCATGACGAACTGCACCTATTGCGACATGGAGATCCACGACGACGAAGCCGCGGTCTGCCCGCAGTGCGGCGTGGAGCTCGTGGTCGTTCCGTGGGAGCATCCGTCCATTGGGGCATGGCCGGTGCGGTGGTGGCGCACGTGCCTGTTGGCGATGCGCAGCCCGCTGGCTCTGTTCCGGCGGCTTCGCCCGGCGGGGGGGCTCGGTTCGGCGA
>CAYMME010000691.1:0-3640 GCA_964391465.1 uncultured Planctomycetales bacterium | reverse complement strand
GCCGCCAAGTGTCCCTTCGCTCGAAAACGAGGGGGTTTTTACGAAGGGATCAAGCTTGCGTGGTACGAGAATGACGGCGGGGCGATTCCGGCCTTCACCGAGCGGTCCGTGACGAACTCGACCAGCGGGGCCTGCGCAGTGTTCGCGGCCGACGTGGACGGCGACGGGAACGCGGATGTGCTGGCCGCGCTGCGGGATGAAGACACGATCACGTGGCACGAGAACATCGGTGCGGCATTGATCGACGTGTGCGACGGCCTGGGGGCGAGCGGCGACCCGACGGCGTTCGTCGCACCCTGGTCCCGGCACGTGGGCTTCGATGCGGTGGACATCTTCGCGACCGAGGATGTCTCGCTGATCGACGCGTGCACCACATCGACCGGCAGTGCACCACCGTCGGTGACCGGGCTGACGCAGCACGGCGGCGGCCTGCACACGGTGCAGCTCAGCGGACCGATCGACGTCGGGGAATGGACCACGATCGAGCTGACGGTCCTCAGCGACGTCACGTGCCTCGAATCGGTGTTCTGCTTCCAGGTCGGCCACCTGCCCGGCGACTGCAACGGCGACGGCCAGGTTGGCCTGGCCGATGCGACGGCGTTCGGTGCCGAGTACAACGGCCCGCAGACCCTGATGCTCGTCGACCTGAACGGCGACGGGCAGGTGAACATCAACGATATCACCCTGTTCGGTCAGATCTGGAACGGCACGAGCGGCGAGGGCAAGAACCCCGACGGAACCGGCGGCTGGAACGGCCAAGGATTGCCGGAGCGGACGGTGTGCACGTGCCCGTAGAGGGGGAGAAGGGACGGAGGGACTGAGGGACGAAGGGACTGAGGCGGGGTGGCCCGCCTCCTCTGGAGGTGGGGGACACGATTCACCGCCGCACCCGGCACGGTTGCCTCCCAAGAACGACGACCCGATCGTGTTCCCCACGTTTGAAAACGTGGGCCACCCGCGCTCGCGGTCGACGAATCGCGTCGGCTACAATGCGGCGGTGCGCCATGAGAACGCTGCGACTGGCCCATCTGCTGACGGGGCTTGCGCTGATCGGCGGTTGTGATCGTTCGGCCGATCGGCAAGAGACGCAGGCACCCAAGCCTACCGCGAGTCCACTCTACGATCGCGCCTTGGGTACGCTCGAAGAGGGAGTCCTCTGGAAGCCGGACCGTGCATTCGTCGAGGATCCCGCGTTCGTTCTGGCTCCGCTGATTGTCCAGGGGACGGCGCCGGCAGACGCGGGCGGCGGTTCGAGCGAGCGGTTCGGGGCCGTGGAGACCGACGCGGGCGGGGCCGTCCGGGTCGACACCGACCGGCCGACCGTCTACGCCGGTACGTCGCTTGTGGTCTTGAGCGGTAGCGAGCATGAGCAGTCCGTCTACGTGTGGCGCTACCCGAAGCCCGTGGACTCAGCGGGCGTGACGTGGCGGTGGATCCGCATCACGCTGGACGCGGGCGGCTTCCCCGTGATCTGGGAAGTGCACGGCGACATGGGCCCGACGAGACAGATCTTCGTTTCGCAGTCGCTCGAGACCGCCGCGGCCGCAGCGTTCGGGCCGCCGCTGCCCGGACGGCGATTCTCCGTTGAACGAGGCTTCGACGAGCAACCGAACGTCGTCGTCGCCCGCGTGCTCGACGACGGGGCGCAGCCCATGGGACCGTTCGTCTACGTGTCCGCGCGCGACCGGTCGGTCCCCATCCTGCTGTGCCGCTGTATGCCCGCACAGGTCAGCGACATCACCGACAGCCCCTACTACGATCTGCTCCCGCTGGAGAGTCTCAGCGTGCGGCCCGACGCACTGACCGACACACCGCGGCGCACAACCGCAACCGCGCCGGCAGCCACCGGCGAGCGCGACCCCTCGTGGCTCGAGCGCGCCCTGCGCCTGCCTGCAGAGAAGGTGTCGGGCCCACACGGTAACTAGCCGGTGTAATCGCGCGATGGTTGCATGTGCTTCTCCCCCCGAGGCCGGGGCGCAGGGGTGCATCTCGAATTCGGTGGCAACCGGGTGCCACGGGCAGCTTGCCTGCCCGTGCTCATCACGCCGGGGCAACGGGAAACACTGGCGGACAAGCCGCCAGTGGCACCCACCACGTGGGGTGGTTCCACGATTCATGAGATGCACCCCGGGCGCAGCCGCTGCGGGCCGGTCCGTTGCACGCGAAGCACTCGTTCCGGTAAGATGCACGGGCTGCCGTGCCGCGGCGGTGCGTGTTTAGCGTGTTTTCAGTAACGCCAAACCGTGTTTCGGGGTGCCACGGGCGGCTTGCCCGCCCGTGTTCATCGGTGAGGGCACTGGCAGGCAAGCTGCCAGTGGCATCCGACGCCAGTGTAATGTCTCAGGCAGACTGCATTCTTTCCGCACCGCGACCGTAAGGGAGCGGCAATGCTTCGCCTTGCCGCGGCCGCTCCCTCACGGTCGCGGTTCGGATTGGATACGCCTCGCCAACTCTGAGATACTGCACTACACACCTCATGTAAGGAGGTCTTTGTCATGAAGTCATCACGCCGATCCTCGCGGCGGCGGTTTCTTGCGCGGGCGGCCGCCGGCGTCGCCGCGCCTTACTTCGTGCCCGCCCACGTGTTGGCCGCGCCGGGACGACCCGGGGCGAACGATCGTGTGATCATCGGGTTCATCGGCTGCGGCGGTCGCGCCCGCCAACTGATGGACCACGTGCCCGCCTCCGGTCGCATCGTGGCCATCTCCGATTGCTACCGGCAGCGTTTCGTCGAGGCGCTCAAGGAGAAGAAGCAGAACTGGAAGACCTACCAGTACCACCGGAAGATGATCGAGTCGGAGAACCTCGATGCGGTGGTGGTGGGGACGCCGGATCACACCCGCGTGCCACCGTGCATCGACGCCTGCCAGGCCGGCCTGGATGTCTACGCCGAGAAGCCGCTGACCGCGACCATCGGTGAAGGGCGCGTGCTCGTCGACCATGTGCGAAAACACAAGCGCGTGTTCCAGGTCGGCTCGCAGCAGCGAACGATGGAGATGAACCGGTTCGCATGCGAATTCGTGCGCAGCGGGAAGCTCGGCAAGATCAAGCGTGTCCAGGGTGTGTGCTACACCGGCCCGCGTGACTACCAGGGGCTGCCCGAGCAACCCATCCCCGAAGGCGACGACTGGGACGTCTGGCTGGGCCCGACCGAGTCCCGGCCGTTCAACTTCGGCCTCCAGTTCGGCTGGATGGGATGGCGGGCCTACTCCGGCGGCGAGATGACCAACTGGGGCGCCCACGGCGTCGATCAGATTCAATGGGCCATAGGCAAGAGCCAGACCGGTCCGGTCGAGATCTGGCCGGTGACGCCCGGGCCGAACGGCCAGGTGTCGATGCGCTATGCCGACGGCGTTCAGGTCGACTACGACCTGAGAGAGGGTGCCCCGTTCGGCGGGTGTGTTGTCACCGGCAGTGACGCGACGATGCGGATTGACCGCAACACGTTCGCCACGACGCCGAAAGACTTCGTCAAAGACCCGCCCGACCCGGCCGTGAGGAAGGCCTGGGAGGGCCCGGGCTGGATCTCGCGCCCGCACATGCAGAACTGGATCGACTGTATCAAGACGCGCGAGAGGCCCAACGCCGACGTGGAGATCGGCCACCGGTCGATCAGCGTCTGCCACCTGGCCAACATCGC
>CAYMME010000690.1:0-3656 GCA_964391465.1 uncultured Planctomycetales bacterium | reverse complement strand
TACCTGGCGCTGCTGCGGCACGTCGGGCGCGTGGCCAAGTCGGTGCACGACGGACGCCGCTGGGCGATTGCGCTGCACGCGGACGGTGCTGCGCAGCGCGTCGACGAGCGCGTCAGCCGCATCGTCGGCAACGGCAGCGAGGTGCAGGTGGCGGCCGTCGACAAGCCGGATATCGCGACACTGTCGGCGATGGCGTGCGGTGAGCATACCGGCGACGAGGCGTGGCATGATGTGGTCGGGGCGCCGCCGGCGGGAGCACGCGGCTTCGGGTCCGTTGGCTGACGCCGCGGAACGTGTGATGTGGGGTGGCGCAGTTGGTCGCGCGCCGGGCTCATAACCCGGAGGTCGCGGGTTCGAATCCCGCCCCCGCTATCAGGGTGTGAAGGGGGGGAAGGTGTGAACGGGGTCCGGGAGGTTTGACGCGTGAGTAACTGGATTGCGATCGCGCAACTCGTTGCGACGGCGCTGATCCTGCCGGCCCTGGGCGTGCTCGGCTGGTTCGTTCACACGATGTGGCAGGCGAGTCAGAAGCGGGTCGAGCGGGCCGAGGACGACATTCGCGAGATCCGTAGGGACTACGTGATCAAAGAGGACTTCCTGCGGGAGGACTCATCGAACCGGCACCTGTTGCAGCGGCTCACGGAATCGGTGGCGGGGATCGAAGGGAAGCTGGGCACGATGGACGAGCTTCGCGAGGAGCTGCGGTTGCTGAGGCGTGCAGGAGACGGCCATGACTGAATCGAAGGCGAGCCGAATCAAGCGGGTCCGCAACGAGATCCTGGTGACGCTCAACCGAACGTTTCCGGCGTCGCTGCAATCGAAGTCGATCATGAACTGCCTGATCGCCGTGTTCCCGGACATGGAGTGGGGCTACCTGATCAAGGACATCGAGTACCTGCTGAAGAAGGGGTACATCGAGCGATTGATCGATGACGGCGAGAAGGGCCGCGAGGAGATGACGTCGTACAAGAACCGCTGGTGGCGGCTGACGGCGGAGGGCAAAGAGATCGCCGACGACGTGATCGATGATGAGGCGCTGGAGTTCTGAATGCGGAAGGGACACAGGGACATAGGGACGCAGGGACGAAGGTGCGGCGCTGACGCCGTGCGAAGCTGCCTCTGTCCCTCCGTCCCTCCGTCCCTTCGTCCCTTGCGTTGCGGAGCAACGTCTTGTGGGTAGACGCGGACCTGGTAGTGAGTGGATCCTGCGACTGCCGAAGGACGTGCGCGCGGCGCTGGATGCGGCCGTCGATGATGACGCGGACGGGCGGCGGGAGTCGGCCAAGGCGATCTGGGAACGGCTCGGATTGCATGAGATGTTCGGCGTCTCGCTTCGGTCGGTCCAGGGGTACTGCACGCTGCGACGCGCCCGACGGGACAACGCGGCCGTCGGGTCGCTGGTCAAGGCGATGGTGGGCGGAGAGCAACTGTCTCTCGACGACGTGCACGCCATCGCGATGGGCAAGCTGGCGGCCACGATCACCAGCGGGAAACTCAAGGGGTACGAGCTGGCCCGGTGTATCGCGGCCATCAACCAGTCGCGACGCACGGATGTCGTCGAGGCGGAGGCGGATCGGCGGCGGATCGAGTTCGAGGAAAAACGCGAAGCCGCAGTCGAAGAGATCGTGCAGATCGGCAAGCGCGAGCGATTGGACAAACGGGTGCTGGCGGAAATCAAAGAGAAAGTCTACGGGATCTCCTCGCCGGGTGACGAGTCATGAGGAAATATTTCCGGTGTGTGATATTGGGATGCATGCTCATGGCTAGCACGCCGATCACACTGCTCGGGTATCAGCGGGACCTGGTGCAGTCTGATGCGCGATTCAACTGGTGTAACTGGTCACGCCAGGTGGGCAAGTCGTTCGGAACGTCACTGCGGCGGATTCTGCGGGGGGCCGAGCGGCGACGAAACCAGATCTTCCTATCGGCCTCCGAGCGGCAGTCGCGGGAATTGATGGTCAAGGCGAAACAGCACGTGCAGGCCATCGAGGCCGCCGAACGTGTGTTCGGGCTGACGAAACGGGCGATGACAAAGGGAAAGTCGCCGGGCGACTTCGAGCTGGACATCGACGAGCAAAAGGTACGGTTCGAGGGTGACTACGACTACACGCAACTGACGATCCGACTGCCCATCGGGATCCGGATCGTGGGGCTGCCCGCGAACGCGGAGACGGCCCGCGGTTATACCGGCGACGTGCTGCTCGACGAGTTCGCCATGCATACCGACGACCGGGGCATCTGGGCGTCGGTGTTTCCGTCGGTATTGCGCGGCGGCGGCGAACTCGATGTGTGCAGTACGCCCAAGGGGTGCAAGAACCTGTTCTACCGGCTGCGCAGCAATCCGCAGTTCAGTCGGTCGACGGTCACGATTCACGACGCGGTCGCGCAGGGACTCGAAGTGGATATCCCCGCGCTGCGCGAGGCGATGGAAGACGACGACCTCTGGCGGCAGGAGTTCGAGTGCGAGTTCCTGGACGAGGCGACGGCGTTCCTGACTTACGAAATGATCGCCGCGTGTCAGGATGTGCGGCTGACCAAGACGCTCGACTTCGACGAGCTGCGAAACGCCGAGAACCCGTGGTATGTCGGCGTGGACATTGCGCGGAAGAGACACCTCACGGTGTTTTGGCTGGCCGAACAGATCGGGCCGATCCTCTGGACGCGCGGCGTGGTCGAGATGGCCAAGCAGAAGTTCAAAACGCAGGCGGGATTCTTGGATTCGATCATGCAGCACCCGAAGGTGCGGCGGGCGTGCATCGACGCCACCGGGATCGGCGCGCAACTGGCCGAAGAGGCGCGGGACCGGTGGGGCATGCGGTGCGAAGAGGTGGTGTTCGGCCCGCGGGTGAATGAGTCGTTGGCTACGGGGCTCTACACGCGAGTCGAGGACCGAGGCATCCGCATCCCCGACGACACGGACGTCCGCAACGACTGGCACTCGATCGAGAAGGACGTGACCGTCGCCGGGAACATCCGGTTCGTCGGCGAAGAGACGAAGTCCGTGGACGGCAGCAAGCACGTGAGCCACGCGGATCGGTTCTGGGCGGCGGCGTTGTGTGTGCATGCGGCAGGAAATGCCGGGGTACCCGGCATATGGTGAGGCGGAGATTATCCACAGACGGCACAGATGTGCACAGATGCAGAAGAGGGGAATTGATCTGTGGCCATCTGTGAAATCTGTGGATCAATCCTCTGTTGTGAGAGCTGAACGCTGGCAACTACCTTAGCCATTCCGAGCGTCGATGGATTTCGGGCCGCTTCCTCACGGGCGCGGCTCGGAGACGACGGGGGTACGCTCGGCAAGGGCGTCAACGAGATCGTCCGGTGGCTGCGCGAGGAGGACGGGGGCGGACGGGATGACCTGACCGTCTCGCGGCCTTACGCCGCCGACCCGTGGGTCTACCGCGGCGTGACCGCCATCGTGCAGGCCGTCTCGTCGGTGCGGCTGCGGCTGATGCGCGGCGACGCCGAGGTCGAGTCGCACCCGGTGCTCGATCTGCTCGAGGACGGGCACAACTGCGGGAACACGTCGGAGCTGATGGGGCAGACCGCCGGCTATGCGGCGCTGTCGGGCGAGGCGTTCTGGTGCGCACTCGGGGCCGTCGGTCGCAAGGCGATGCCGTCGCGACTGTACGTGCCGCCGCCGTGGCGGATGA